>JBBIVL010000131.1:0-2031 GCA_037439765.1 Candidatus Bipolaricaulota bacterium | reverse complement strand
CTGGCCGATGGTCTAGCCTCGCCGGAGGTTACGCTGCTCGATCCGGCGGCAGGCACCATGACCTTTGTGGCCGAGGCCGCCAAGAAAGCGGTGGAGGAATACGAAGCAAAGTATGGCACTGGCGGCCGGAAAAGTTTTATCCGCGACCATATCCTTCGGAACTTTTACGCATTCGAGCTTATGATGGCCCCTTATGCTGTGGGCCACCTCAAGATGGCCTTTATCCTCGAGGAGCTTGGCTATACCTTGGGGCCAGAAGAGCGGTTCAAGTTCTATCTCACCAACGCTCTGGAGATGGAGGAGCTTGCGGAAAGCCAACTTCCGGGCCTCGCCTCCCTGGCCGAGGAGTCCCACCGAGCCGGCGAGGTCAAGCAGAAGGTCCCCATTTTGGTGATCCTTGGGAATCCCCCGTATTCCGGGCATTCCGCGAACAAGGGCCCCTGGATTCGCCGCCTAGTGGATGACTACAAGAAAGTGGCCGGGAAACCTTTGCGCGAGAAAAACCCCAAATGGCTGCAGGACGATTACGTGAAATTCCTGCGGTTTGCGGAGTGGAAAATCGCCCAAGCCGGTCGCGGTGTGGTGGGGATGATCACCAATCACTCGTACCTCGATAACCCCACATTCCGCGGCATGCGCTGGCATCTCCTGCAAACCTTCGACGAGATCTACGTCCTCGATCTTCATGGGAACGCCCTCAAAAAGGAACGCTGTCCCGATGGCAGCCCTGACGAAAACGTCTTCGACATTCGCCAAGGGGTGGCCATTGCCTTCTTTTTGAAGTATGGCGATGCCAAGGGAAGTTGAGAACTGGCTGAGCTCTGCCCGGTACGATCTGGCTGTGGCCAGGGACGTGCTGGAGGCCGGACGGTACCCCTACGTCGTGTTTTTCTGCCATTTGGCGGTGGAGAAGGCCCTCAAGGCCAAGGTGCAAGAAGTAACGGGGAAGACACCCCCTAAGGTTCACGACCTGGTGGCTCTCCTCAAGCTAGCGCAGCTCATGCCTCCCCCGCAGTTCCTGGACTTCATCGGTAAACTCGGTGGGGCCAGTAAGCTACCCGCTACCCTACGGATCTCGCGGAACTCCTTAGCACATATACCCGGGAGGCGGCCGAGGAGTATCTGAGACAAGCCAAGGATGTGGTGGAATGGATCGCAACACAGTTGAGACAATAGGGCGGTACAAGGAAGAACTCCGCAGGCTCGGGATCTGGCCCGAGCGGGTCATCCTTTACGGTTCCCATGCCAAGGGGCAGGCAATGGAGCACAGCGACGTCGATGTCGTCGTTGTCTCGAGGGATTTCGCGCCCCTGAATTTGCGGGAGAGGCTGGAGCTTTTGGGCCTGGCCGCAGCCCGGATCATGGAGCCGGTCCAGGCGCTGGGCTACACGCCTGAAGAATTCGCGGCGTTGGGTCAGGGAACCTTTGTCGGCGATGAAGTTAAGCCCGTGGGGATTGAATTATGAGCAAGGATAACCTGGCCCGAGTCCACCACGCGGATCTCTGGGGCACGCGGGAGCACAAGTACGATTGGCTGAAAAGTCACGATGTGGCAAGCACTCCTTGGAAGGAAATCAAACTAGAGCCCGAATTTTACTTGTTCGTGCCCCGTGGCGAAGAAGAACTTGCGCGCTACAACACCTTCCCCAGCGTGACCGATATTTTTGAGAAGTACAGCGTGGGCATCGTCACCGCCCGGGATCAGCTCACCATTCGCTGGACGCCGGAGGAGATGTGGAACACGGTGCTGAACTTTTCTCGCATGGACCCAGAACTGGCCCGGGAGGCATATGGGTTGGGCAAGGATGCCCGCGATTGGAAGGTGACCTTGGCCCAGCAGGATCTTCGCGACTCGGGCCCAAGCCGGGACAAAATCGTGCCCATTCTCTATCGTCCCTTTGACGTGCGCTACACCTACTACACTGGGCGCTCGCGTGGCTTCCTCTGTATGCCCCGCCCCGAAGTGATGCGTCACATGCTGTCCGGGAAGAACCTGGCGCTTTGCGTGGGGCGGCAGGGGCAGGTTGTCGG
>JBBIVL010000130.1:0-2045 GCA_037439765.1 Candidatus Bipolaricaulota bacterium | reverse complement strand
CGCGCCAGCGCTTCCCTAAGCGGCCGCTTCCCCTCCGTGGCGGTGTACTGCAGCGATTTGAGGGCGTTGTGGAGGATCTCCTCGTGGGCCACCTGGGCGAGGAAATCCACAGGAAACGTGGCGGGATCGGGGAGTCCGCCGGCAAAAGAAATCACATCCGGCTGCTCCGTGTACTTCAAAAGCTCCCGAATGGCCGAGCGCTTTGCCGCCCTGGTTCGCTCCGCAAATCGTAGCACGCGCTATCCCCCCTTTTTTCATCCCACGCATCGGGAAAGCCACGGGAGAAGCCCGTGGGCGAGGTACGTGCCCAGGGCCGCTCCCCCCAAAACGTCCAGCGGGTAGTGCTCCTTCAAGTACACCCGGGAAAGACCAATTAGGAAAGCTAAAAGGTACAAGAGCGCCACGTTGTACCACGCTGGGTAAAGCCGGAGGACGAGGTAGGCCATGGCAAAGGCCACGGCGGTGTGGTTGGAGGGGAAAGAGGAGGAGGTGAGGAACTGGTGGTGGAATCCGCGCCGAACAAACCTGGGTCTGGGCCGCGCCGCGAGGGCTTTCACCCCTTGTGAGACGAGGATAACAATCACCGTGGTCCCTACCCCGATGAGCAAATTCCGCTGGTCGGCGGGGGTACCGAAAACGATGAGGGCTAGGGCCAACGCCGCCCATACGTAGCCGTACCCGACATAGGTGGCGATAAGGAGGGGAAGATCAAGGGTGCGGAGAAAACGGGACGTGCTCAGGCGATCGAGGGCTTCCTCGTCCCAAGCAAGGACCCGCTCCACGGCCTGGTCCAGGTGCGCCAAAACCCGCACCAACCGCAGCCGTAGGGCGTCCACTCCTCTCATCTCAACAAGGGAAACGCCAGCACCTCCCGGATCGACGGCGAGTCCGTGAGGATCATGGTCAGGCGATCGATACCGATCCCGATTCCGCCGGCGGGCGGCATGCCCAGCTCCAAGTCCCGGAGGAAATCCTCGTCAATCCGCTGGGCTTCCTCGTCCCCTTGGGCCCGCAACCTCTCCTGGGCCAGGAACCTCTCCCGCTGCTCCTCGGGATCGTTGAGCTCAGAGAAGGCGTTGGCCACTTCTCGGCCGGCGATGTACAGCTCAAACCGCTCCGTGAGCTCCGGTCGATCGGGCTTGCGCTTGGCCAAAGGCGAGATGTCCTGGGGGTAGTCTAGGACGAACGTAGGATCCCAAAGCGTTTTCTCCGCGCAGGTCTCCAAAAGGTGCTCGATCACCTTGCCCTTGGGCCCCCGCTTGAGGTGCTCGGGGACCGCGATTTCCCGGCGCTCCAGCTCCGCCAAAAGCTCAGGCAAGGGCTTCTCCACGTCGCACCCGCTCGTCTCGGCCACGAGCTCGAGGAGCGGAACCCTCCGCCATGGTCGCGCGAAATCGATCCACCGGCCTTGGTATTCTAGGCGGGGCGCCCCGGCCACGGCAAGGACACATGCCGCGATCAGCTCCTCCGCCAGCTCCATCATCCCCTGGTAGTCCGTGTAGGCCTCGTAGGCCTCGAGAGCGGTGAATTCTGGGTTGTGCTCGGAGGAGATGCCCTCGTTGCGGAAGTTCCGGCCGATCTCGTAAACCTTTTCCAGGCCGCCCACGAGGAGCCGCTTGAGATACAGCTCGGGCGCGATGCGCAGATACAGGTCGCGGTCCAACTCGTTGTGATGGGTGACGAACGGGCGAGCCGCGGCTCCGCCGGGGATGGGCTGGAGGATGGGCGTTTCCACCTCGATGAACCCCCGCGCGTCCAAGTATTGGCGAAGGGTGCGCAGGATTGTGGCCCTTTTCCCGAGGATCTCCCGGGCCTTCGGGTTGGCCAGGAAATCCAGGGCCCGTTCGCGGTAGCGCGTCTCTACATCCTTGAGCCCATGCCACTTTTCCGGAAGGGGGCGAAGAGATTTGGCTAGCATCGCCAGCTCCCGTGCAGCCACGCTCAATTCCCCGGTTTTGGTGGTGAACACCTCCCCTCGCACGCCAAGGAAATCCCCCAGGTCCAAAACATCCAGCCAGAAGGCGTAGGCTTCGAGGTCCAGGGAC
>JBBIVL010000129.1:0-2236 GCA_037439765.1 Candidatus Bipolaricaulota bacterium | reverse complement strand
GCTGCGGCCGTTGGCGGGCCTTCTGTCGCCTGGGGCGATTGATCGACCCCTTTCGGTAAATCACCTGTTTCAGGCCGAACCGCCCTGGCTTTTCGCCGCCGGAAATGCTCTGGCCATCTTCGATCTCGTGGACACCGTGGCCAAAATCGGTGAGGAGGCCGGGCGAAACGCCGCCCTTTTGGCCCAAGAAAACTTGCCTACCTCCCCGACGGTGCAAATCCGCCCAGGCACCAACGTGGCCATGATTGTTCCCCAAAGGATTGCCCCAGGCGGGCCGGCCACACTGTACCTGCGCGCGTCTCGGCCCTTCCCGGAAGCCGTGATCCGGGTAGGAGGAACTTTCTCTCAGAACCACACGGCGGTGAGACCCGCAGAGATGCTGGAAATCCGGCTTACCCCGGACGTCACGGCGGAGCTAGCGAGAACCGGGGAAGTGACCGTAGAGGTGATGCCCGCGTGATTCGTGAGTTTCCCTGCGTGGCCTGCCCGCGGGGCTGTACCCTGCGGGTGGAGGTCCGGGAGGACGGCGTTCTTCATGTCGCGGGCCACCGCTGTCCCCGGGGAGAAGCCTACGCTCGCGAGGAGTTGACGGACCCCAAGCGGGTATTGGCCACAAGCGTGAAGGTTTTGGGGGGCACGTACCCCTTGGTCTCGGTGCGCACGGACCGCCCCATGCCCAAGCGCTTAATCCCCGAGATCATGCGGCTTGTGCGAAGCCTGGGAGTCCCGGCGCCGGTAGCTCTGGGGCAAGTGCTCATTCCTGAGCTTCTGGGCACAGGTGCGCGGCTCTTGGCCACCCGGCCTGTTCCCTCAAGCGAAGGAAATGCCGGCCGCGCGGGGCAAGACCAAACCCCGATAGAGAAAGGTTAGCTGACGAAAAGCCAGGAGTAAGTCGAAATCGTTCAAGACGCTGACACAATCCTTGGGCGCGATCACGCGAAACCCGCGCAGGGCCGCAGAACCCGCGGCATGCAACACGCAGATGTTCGCCACCGTACCCACGATGACCATGTTCTCCACACATTTTTCCCGCAAGAGTTCCTCGAGTTCCGTGCGAAAGAACGGATCGTAGGAAGTTTTCTTCACAGTGGGCTCTTCGGGAAGCGGAGCGAGTTCCGCAATGATCTCCGCTCCCCAGGTTCCGACCACGCAGTGGGGCGGCCAGATGCGGAACTCTGGATCATCGGGAGCATGCCAATCCTGGGTGTAGATCACCGTGGCATTCGCTTTTCGTGCCCGTTCAATGAGGCTTTTGATGGGCGTCACCGTGGCCGCGGCCGTCGGGACCCGTAAGGCCCCGTTTTCGTGGACGAAATCGTTTTGCATGTCCACCACAAGGAGCGCCGTGCGATCTGCGGGAAGCTCCACCTTCTCCGTCCACGGAATTTCTGGAATCTCCATCCTCACCTCCTTGCGGAGGCCAGGGCCAAGAGGCTTGGCGAGTACTCCACGGGGTAAGACGGGGCCTCGTCCGGCGTGAGGTCGGAGAGTTCCTTGGGAAGGGAGAAAAGCATATCCCGTACTTCCTCCCGCCGGCGGGCCAAATCGAGAGGAGGAATGAGCCTCTCGCCTCCCGCCATCACCCGCCTAAGGAGCCTTCGGCCATCCCAGACCTCCTCATCCAGAGAGACCAGATCCCGGAAATTTTCCCGTCGCCAGACCTGACACCTTCCGGGAAGGGAGATTTTTCCGGGACTGGTCTTCATGCGCGGCCCCTTTTCGTCCTCCACGAGCTTATACACCCCGCCCAGGGCCGGAAGATCCCAGGAAACCCCGAGCCGCGTTCCCACCCCATAACCCCAGGCTATCCCGCCCTTTTCCTGGAACTCCTGAATTCGGTATTCATCAAGATCGCCGGAGATGAAGATTTTTATCTCCGGGAAACCAGCCTCGTCCAGGATGCGTCGCACTTCTTGAGAAAGTCTCACCAAATCCCCGGAATCCAAACGTACGCCGACGATCTTCTTGCCTTCCCGGCGGAGCTCCTGGGCCACGGTCACTGCGTTTCTTGCGCCCTGCAAAGGATCGTAGGTGTCGATGAGGAGGATGGGGCTTGGGTGATCCTGGACGAAGGCGCGGAACGCGGAAAGCTCATCGGGGAAGCTCATGACGTAGGAGTGGGCCATGGTGCCGGCCACCGGGACCCCGTAGATCTTCCCGGCCAGGGTGTTGGAGGTGGCATGGAGGCCGGCGAGGTAGCTGGCCCGGGCGGCGTGAAGAGCGGCCTCGGTTCCAT
>JBBIVL010000128.1:0-2286 GCA_037439765.1 Candidatus Bipolaricaulota bacterium | reverse complement strand
TGCGGAACTTGCCGATCCTCTTCCTGAGCCCCTTGGCCGGATAAAGGAAGCGTTGGCCCAAGCACCCTTGGGGCTTCCCGACCTTTTGCGCCGAGCATTGGTGGAGAATCCCCCGCCCAGTGTGGACGAGGGTGGGGTGATCCAAGAGGGTTTCGACGCCCGGCTGGATGGCCTACGCGCGGAAATCCGCAATCTTCGTGCCGAGCTCACCCTCCTTGAGGCCAAGGAGCGGGAACGCACGGGGATTGCCAACCTCCGCATCGGCTATAACCGCGTGTTCGGGTACTTCTTCGAGGTCACTCGGTCCCAGCTTTCCCGTGTGCCCAAGGATTGGCAAAGAAGGCAATCCCTCACGGGCGCGGAGCGTTTCACGTCTCCCGAACTTTCCAACCTCGCGGACCGGATCCTTGCCCGCGAGGAAGAGGCCCTGGCTCAGGAGATCGAGCTCTTCCAAGGCCTCGTTGCGGAAATTCAGAAGGAACTTGGGAGTCTGGGGCTTTTGGGCGAGGCTCTGGCGGAATTGGACGTCCTGCGCTCCTTAGCTGAGGTGGCTCATAAAAAGGGCTTCACCCGACCGCGGTTCACGGAAAGCCGACGTCTGGTGATCCGGGAAGGGCGGCATCCGGTGGTGGAGGAGACGGTGACCTTCGTCCCCAACGACCTCATCATGGACGAGGGAACCTATTTGGCCCTGGTCACCGGGCCGAACATGGCCGGGAAATCCGTGTTCTTGCGCCAAGTGGCCCTCATGGCCCTTTTGGCCCAGATGGGCTCGTTTGTTCCCGCGCGGGAGGCGGAGCTTCCCATTTTCGACAAGATCTTCACCCGGGTCGGCGCCTCCGATGCTGTGGCCGAGGGGATCTCCACGTTCATGGCGGAAATGCAGGAGGCGGCGGGGATTCTCGCCGGAGCCACGGAGAACTCCCTCGTTATCCTCGATGAACTTGGCCGGGGCACAAGCACCCACGATGGCATGGCCTTGGCCTGGGCCATCGCCAAACACCTTGCGGAAAGGGTGTGGTGCAAGACCCTTTTTGCCACCCACTATCGGGAACTAGCGCAACTGGCGGAGGAGATCCCCGGGGTGCTGAACCTCCATGCCGCAGCGCGGGAGTGGAAGGGCGACGTGGTCTTTCTCTACCGGATCCTGCCCGGGGTGGCGGAGAAATCCTATGGGATTCAGGTGGCGAAGCTCGCGCAACTTCCGGAGGGGGTTTTGCGGGAGGCCGAGGCGAAGCTGGCGCAGCTCGAGCGGGTGGGTTCGGTGCGGCCCCGGGCGGAGGTGTTGCCCCTCTTTGGCCCCGAGGAACATCCCGTGCTGACCGAGCTGCGCAAACTTGTGCCCGAGCACCTTACTCCCCTCGAAGCCCTGGAGCTTCTCTTCCGTCTCAAACAAAAACTCTAAGTTCCCTCAGCTCAGAGCTCCCTTCGGGGCGCAAGCCCAGGGGAAAACCTACACGTAAAGCACCGAGCAGATGCAGCACCGTCTCGATTTCGTGAGGACGCTGCTTCTTGGGGTGGTAAACAAGCCAGCCCGCTCAATGGCCAAATAAATTTTCCGTTACCCACTGGGTGGAGAGAACCTCCGCTTGTTCCAGTACGGTCTCGGTGGCTTTTTCCTGTCCGTCCGGGGGATACCCGTAACGGCGGAGGAGCCGTTTGACCAACCGGCGCAGATGGGCCCTCACGTTTTCCCGCTGGGTCCAGTCGATGGTCACGTTGCCCCGGACCGTGTCCACGAGTTCCCGGGCTATCTTCTTCAACGTGGGCTCGCCCAAGACATCAAGAGCTGTTTCGCAGGTCAGAAGCGCGTCATAGAAGGCCATCTCCTCCTCGCTCAGCCCCAATGCCTGAGCCCGACCGTCGGCTTGCCGCATCTCCCTCGCCAGTGCGATGAGCTCCTCGATCACCTGGACGGCCTCAACCGTACGGTTCTGATAGCGACGGATGGCCTGCTCCAGAAGCTCGGCGAAGGAGCGAGCCTGCACCACGTTCTTGCGGCGGCGCGCTTTGATCTCGCCTTTCAGCAACTTACGCAGCACCTCCACCGCCAGGTTCTTGTGCGGCATGCCGCGCATTTCAGCCAAAAATTCTTCAGAAAAAATCGAGATGTCCGGCTTCTTCAGGCCCGCTGCGGCAAAGAGATCGACCACGCCTTCGGGGACAATGGCGCGGGACACATCTCTGAAAGCGCGCGCCTTGTCAAGCCCTGGCCTTACCCCCTTGGGTTCCGCCCCTTACCCTTAATCCGTCGCCGGAAATACATCTCTTCGCCCCTTCCAGGCA
>JBBIVL010000127.1:0-2324 GCA_037439765.1 Candidatus Bipolaricaulota bacterium | reverse complement strand
GGGTGATGAACGGGCCGGTTTGAGCCAGGCGGGGGGTTGGGGTTTTCTTGTGGCCGGCGGCCACCACGTTTTCCCCTCCGTGCTTCTCCCGCAACACCAGCGTTAACTCTGATCCGATTTGCCCTGTTGCTCCGGTGACCAAAATTTTCGTCATAGTTTCCTCACTCCAACTATTCTAGCCCGCTCTTTTCTTGAAGGCAAACAGAAAACTTGCTCAAGACGGAGACCTCGGGTACCCTCGAGTTTCGAGGAGGAAGGATGGGAAAGTACGACTTCATTGTGGCGGAGTTGGAGTCCCTCAGGGCCCAGGGGATGTACAACATCATCCGCACCATCGAAAGCCCGGTGGGCGCCTGGACCGTGGTGGATGGAAAAAAGGTCCTCAACATGTGCTCCAACAACTACCTGGGGTTCGCCAATGATCCGGAGCTCAAGGCTGCGGCCATCCGGGCGGTCGAGGAATACGGGGTGGGGCCAGCCGCCGTGCGCTCCATCGCCGGCACCATGTCCCTCCACCGGGAATTGGAGCGGAAACTCGCGAAATTCAAGGGTTGCGAGGACGCCGTCACCTTCCAATCCGGATTCTGTGCGAACCTCGCGACGATCCCTCTCATCGCCGGAGCCGGCGCGGCGATCTTCACCGATGAGCTCAACCACGCCTCCATCATCGATGGCTGCCGCCTCACCAAGGCCGAGCGCGTGATCTATCCCCATCGGGACGCCGGGGCCCTGGCCAAGGCTCTGGAAGAGAGGAAGAACGCCCCGGTGAAGCTGATCGTCACCGATGGCGTTTTCTCCATGGATGGGGATCTCGCGCCTCTTCCGGAGATCGTGGAAGTGGCCGAGCGCTACGAAGCCCTGGTGATGGTGGACGACGCCCACGGGGAAGGGGTCTTGGGGTCCCATGGCCGGGGGATCGTGGACCACTTCGGCCTCCATGGCCGGGTAGACATCGAGGTGGGCACCCTTTCCAAGGCGTTCGGGGTGATGGGCGGCTATGTGGCCGGAAAGCGGGAAATCGTGGAATTCTTGCGCCAGCGGGGCCGGCCCTTCCTCTTCTCCAGCGCCGCCACTCCTGCGGATGTCGCGGCTTGCATCGCCGCCGTGGAGATCCTCAGGCGCTCCGACGAGCGGGTGAAAAAGCTCTGGGAGAACACGCGCTACTTTAAGGCCAAAATGGTGGAACTTGGGTTCGACGTGGGCCAGTCCGAAACACCCATCACGCCCGTGATGCTCGGCGAGGCCCAAACCGCCTGGGACTTTTCCAAGATGCTCTTTGAGGAAGGGATCTTCGCTCAGGCCATCACCTATCCCACCGTGCCCAAAGGCAAGGCGCGCATCCGGGTCATGGTTTCCGCCATCCACACCAAGGAAGACCTGGATTTCGCCCGTAACGCCTTCGCCAAGGTGGGGCGAAAGCTCGGAGTTATTTAGAGCCCCAGATCGGAAGCGATCCCTTTCATTGCGGAAAGGACGAGCTCCACAAAGTCGGGGAGCTCCAGACCCAGTTTGCCGCAGAGGGCGATGTCCTCCCGGGAAGCCGAGCGAGCAAAGCCTTTTTCCCGGTAGCGGTTCACCACATTTTGGGCGGTGAGGCCGGAAAGCCTCTGGGGATGCACGAGGGCTGCGGCCACAATGAGCCCGGTCAGAGGGTCCACGGCGGTGAGGCTTATTTCCAGGGGATTTTCCGGCTCCTTGTGTCCGGCATGGGCCAAAATGGCGGAGAGAACCTCTTCATCGGCGAACCCAAGGCCCCTCAGGATCTCCACCGTGCGCTTTCCATGAAGATCCGGCCGATCCTTGGTCTCCTCGTAATCGAGGTCGTGAAGGAGGCCGGCCAGAGCCCAGCGCCCGGGATCCGCGCCGAGCCTTTCCGCCATGGCCCTCATCCCCGCCTCCACCGCCAGCATGTGCTTCACCAGGTTCTTCGTGTGCACCTTTTCCTGCACCAGCTTCCACGCCTCAGCTCGTTCCATCCTTCCTCCTTTGGCCGAATTCACAAAGTTCAAAAAGCGGGCATGCGGGGCACCGAGGTTTCCTAGGCCGACAAAATTCCCGTCCTAGGCGAATCAAATTGAGGTGCAAGGGATACGCGCGACCTTTGGGAATGAACGGGGCCAAGGCCTCGTGGGGGTCGCCCCGGCCGTTCCAAAGACCGAGCCGCTGGGTGATCCGGGCAATATGCGTGTCCACGGGAAATTTCTCCCAGCCAAACACAAAAAGCATCACGATATACGCCGTCTTTTTTCCCACTCCCGGCAGGGAAAGGAGCCATTTCTCGGCCTCCTCCTGGGAAAGATCCCGAAGGAACGCCAGGGAAAGCT
>JBBIVL010000126.1:0-2348 GCA_037439765.1 Candidatus Bipolaricaulota bacterium | reverse complement strand
ACTGGATGGAGACGCCATTCACCAAGGCGGAAATGTGCCGGTGGATCTGGCTTTGGGCATCGTATAGCCGCGGACGAAGCATGGGAAACCGGGCCACCAGCGCTTCCACCACTTGCGAAGCCACGGCCCCTTCAGAAAGCTCCAGTTCCACCGGGTTCTCCGGAAGCTCCTCCCGGAACGGAAAATATAAGCTCACCCGCACCGTCATCGCCCGTACACCAGCCTCCGCGCGATCTCCCTCTGCCGCGGAACATAGCGATAAAGGCGACCGTCCACAAGCTCCCCACCCCGCACAAGGATCCTCCCGTTCACCATCACCAAATCCGCGTACTGGGCAGCGCAGTGAAGGAGGGCAGCCACGGGATCCGCGGCACCGGCAAACTCGAGCGTGGAAATATCCCAAAGGGAAAGGTCCGCGCATTTGCCGGGTTCGAGGGAGCCGATCTCCTTTGCCCAGCCCATGACCTGAGCCCCGCCCATGGTCGCCATCCACAGGGCTTTCCGGGCGGGCATGCTCTCTGCTCCGTATTTCACCCGGGAAAGAAGCATGGCTTGGCGGGCTTCCCGGACCATGTTGGAGGCATCGTTGGCGGCCGAGCCGTCCACGGCCAGCCCCACCTTCATCCCTGTTTCGAGCATCTTGGGAATGGGGGCAATGCCTGAGCCCAAAAGCATGTTGGAGGAAGGACAATGGGCCACGCCCACCCCGGCCCGGGCGAGTTTGGCGATGTCCTCGTCATTCAAATGCACGGCATGGGCGATCCACACGTCCGATCCGAGCCAACCCAGGTCCTCAAGGTACTCCACGGGCCTTTTCCCGAATTTGGCAAGACAAAACTCTTCCTCGTCCAGAGTTTCCGCAAGGTGCGTGTGCAAGAGAACCCCATATTTTCGGGCCAGCTCGGCCGTCTCCCGCATGAGCCTTGGGGTCACGGAAAAAGGCGAACAAGGGGCCAGTGCAATCCGCACCATGGCCCCGAAGTTCTTGTCGTGGTAGCGGAGGATGAGGCGCTCGCTGTCCTCAAGGATTTCCTCTTCGGTCTGCACCACGTCTTCGGGCGGAAGGCCACCGTCTTTCCGGGAGAGGGACATGGAGCCGCGGTTGGGGTGGAAGCGAATCCCCACCTCTTTGGCGGCCTCGATCTCCACGTCAATAAGGTTCCGTTTTCCTTTCGGGAAAAGGTAGAGGTGGTCGGTGGAGGTGGTGCATCCGGAAAGGAGGAGTTCGGTTAGTCCTACCACGGCGGAGACGTACACGGCCTCCTCGTCGATCCCCCGCCAGCGCTCGTAGAGGAAGAGGAGCCAATCGAAGAGTTTTTTGTCCTGGGCGCCGGGCACGGCCCGGAAAAGGGTTTGGTAGAGGTGATGGTGGGTGTTGACCATGCCGGGGATCATGACCCGGTCGCGGCCATCGATGATCTCGTCGTAGTCTCCTTTGGGCGGCTTGCCCTCGCCCAGGGCAGCGATGCGGTTCCCCTCCACCAAAAGCCAGGCGTTTTTTCGCTCCCGGCCTTGGGGATCAAAGGTAGCGATCGCCTCCACGTTCCGGAAAAGGATGCGCGCCATCGTCACCCCCTCACCCTAGCCCTCTCCCCCAGAGGGGAGAGGGGAAAGAGAAGGTCCCTTACCCTGGCCCTCTCCCCGAGGGAAAGGGGAACGAAAAGAGCCCTCTCCCCAAAGGGGAGAGGGAAGCTTATCCTAAGCCTCTCCCTAAAGGGGAGCAGGGAAGAAGCGTAGTTATCCCTGGAGAAGGAACGCCGCACCCTGCCCCTTTCCCAAGCGAAATTACGCCAATTTACAGGCGGAGGTCGGCCTCGTGGCAGCGCTCGAGGAATGCGGTAAGAAGCTGGATGGCCGCTTCGATGTCCTTCTTGTGGGCGGCCTCCACCACGGAGTGCACGTAGCGGGTGGGGACGGAAAGAGTAACCACGGCCGCGCCCTCCCGGGCAAGCTGGATGGCGCCAGCGTCCGTCCCGCCCCGAGGAAGGATCTCCATCTGGTACGGGATCCCTTTCTCCTCGGCAAGCTTCACCAAGAACCGCACAAGGCCGGGATGGGAAATGGACGCGGAGTCCTTGAGTTTTATGGCCACGCCTTTCCCGAGTTTGGTGACCTGTTCGTGGGGCTGAACCCCGGGCATGTCGCAGGCCAAAGTCACATCCAAAGCAACGCCGATCTCCGGAGCGATCTGGAAGGCGCTGGTGCGGGCCCCACGCAAGCCCACCTCCTCCTGCACCGTGCCCACAAAATAAACGTCGGCCTTGTGATTCTTAAGCCGACGTATGGCCTCAATCCCCACGTACACGCCCACCCGATCGTCCAGGGCCTTCCCGGACACGAGCTCGCCC
>JBBIVL010000125.1:0-2480 GCA_037439765.1 Candidatus Bipolaricaulota bacterium | reverse complement strand
CTACCGCCGCATCACCCAGCTTCTCCAGCACATCGCCGGGCTCACCAGCTGGGAGGTCCAAGACCAAGCCCTCATCCCCGGGGATCACCTCGTGCGGGAGTTCATCGGCGGAAGTACCCTCAAGATCCCCCACAACGAGTGAACCCTGGGCCAGCGTAAGATCGGACCATGCTTAACCGGTACGCTGCTTTTCTTTTGGATATCGACGGGGTCCTGGTACGGGGTGGGGAGTCCATTCCGGGAGCCCCGGAGGCATTGGCGGAACTGCGGCGCCGGGGCAAAGTGCTCCTCCTCACCAACAACTCCACGAAATCCCGGGCGGGAACGGCGGCGAGGCTCGCCGAGGCGGGGATCGCGGTAAGACCTGAGGAAGTGCTGCCCAGCGCCTATGTGGCCGCCCAGTATCTGCGGAGGAATTTCGGAGCGGTGCGGTACTGGTTCATCGGAGAAGAGGGGATCCGCGAGGAGATGGCTGCAGCCGGCCACCTTTGGGTGGGGCCGGAGGCGGCGGACTGGATCGTGGTGGGGATGGACCGCGAGCTCACCTATACCAAATTATCCCAGGCGCTGCAGGCCCTCCTGCGGGGAGCGAGACTCCTCGCTACAAATGAGGACGCCACCTTTCCCACGCCCCAAGGCCTCGTTCCGGGAGCGGGGGCGGTGGTGGGCGCCCTGCGCGGCATGGGTTTTCCCCCGGAGATCGTGGTAGGAAAACCCTCGCCCATCGCCTTCTCCGTGGCCCTGGCCGAGCTGGGTACTCAGCCCCAGGAGGCGCTGATGATCGGGGACCGTCTGGAAACGGACATCGCGGGCGCGGTAAGCCTGGGCATGGACACAGCGCTCGTCCTCACCGGCGTGGCCACGCTAGAAAATCTCAAGGCCGGGAAAACCCGGCCCAACTACGTGGCCCGCGATCTCGCGGCCCTTGTGCAGGGAGAATTTCTTCCCGTAGACTAGGCCGATGCGGATCCTTATTTGTTCGCCCAGGGTGGGGGAAGTGCAGGCCGAGCTTTTTGGCGCCCCGCGAACCGTTGCGGCCATTCAAAAAGCCCTCCCTATACGAAGCAAGGCCCAGCGCTGGGGAAAGGAAGTTTATTTTTCCACGCCGGTTGTGGTGGACCTGGAAGCGGGGGTGGAGGTGGTGGAGAAGGGAGCGATTGGCTATTGGCCGCCGGGAAGGGCGCTGTGCATCTTTTTTGGGCCGACCCCGGCCTCCCGCCACCCTCAGGAGATCCGGCCGGCCAGCCCGGTCACGGTGGTGGGTCGGGTCCTCGGCGATCCGGAAATTTTTGACAAGGTGCAGGATGGAGATCCCATCGAAATCCTTCCCGAGTAAGTCCCCGGAAGGCCTGACCCTGCTGGGGCTGGGAGTCAACCTAGGCCTGGTGGGCTTGAAAGTTGGGCTAGGTCTGGCTTTGGGCTCCACGGCACTCCTAGCCGACGGTGTCCACTCCCTAAGCGATGTGGCCACGGATTTCGTGACCCTGGGCGGGCTGCGCCTGGCGAAAAAACCTCCGGATGACACCCACGCCTATGGCCACGGAAAATTCGAGACCCTGGCCGGCGCCGTGGCGGCCCTGGCCCTGTTCGGGGTGGGCGCGTATCTCGGAAGCGAGGCCGTGCGGGCTTTGCGCGCAGGAGTCCTTCCCCGCCTGGGCTGGGCCGTGGCCCTCACGGCCGCCCTTTCCGTCCTTCTCAAGGAATGGCTGTACCGAGTGACGGCGCGGCTAGGAAAGGAACTGCGCAGCGCGGCCCTGTTGGCCAACGCCTGGCACCACCGCAGCGACGCCCTCTCCTCGCTGCCCGTGTTTGTGGGCGGGATTTGCGCCCACTTTGGCATCGGCGGGGCGGACGGTGCCTCCGCCCTCTTTGTGGTGGCCTTCATTGCCGGAGCTGCACTCCGCATTCTTCGCCGCACCTTGTACGAGCTCACCGAGGGCGCCTTTTCCCCCACGGAGCGGGAGAAGGTGGTCGCGGCCATTGAGGCCGTGGCGGGTGTGCAAAGCTGGCACAAACTGCGCACCCGCTACTCCGGACAAGAAGCGTTTGTGGACGTGCACATCCAAGTAAATCCGAAGCTTTCCGTTTCAGATTCCCACGCCATCGCCTCCCAGGTGGAGGAGGCCGTGCGCAAGGTTCTCGGCGGGCGGGCTTCCGTGGTGGTGCACATCGAGCCGGCTGAGGACGAGGACTGACCTTAGGCCAACTACCCCGCGCGGGGAAAATCGGAGACCACAAATCTTTTTTCCCGAACGCCGGTTAGAGGGACCAACCACTTCAACGTGTGATTTCCAGGGCCACGGCGTTGGCCGCGCACAGGGTTTGGCTCACCACACAGCGGCCCACAAAGGCCTCGGCTTTGGCCTTCTTCTCTGGGGGTAGCCCCCCGATCCGCACCCGCACCCGAAAATCGCGCACGACCATGGGCTGATCCACCAACTCCGCCTCGGCGGCTACCTCCACCGGACCAGGAATCCCCT
>JBBIVL010000124.1:0-2641 GCA_037439765.1 Candidatus Bipolaricaulota bacterium | reverse complement strand
CGAGGTCCGCACGGATCGCCCCCTGCGCGTCTACGTGGACGGGGAACTTCTCCCCCGCACGGCGGAGCTCTCCGTGCGGGTGCATCCTGGGGCCCTGCGGGTGGTCGTCTAACTTCCTGGGCGGTAGGATTCGGCCATCATGCGCCGGATACCCGTGGTGTTAAATCCTTCTGCTGGACGAGGTTCAGCCGGGGAGCGGGAGGAGGAACTTCGGCGAATGGCCCGGGAATTCGGGCTTGAGCTGGAGGTCTTCCGCACGGAAGGGGTGGAGCATGCCCAGGCCCTGGTGCGGGAGTTTTGTGCGCGGGCGGAACCTGTAGTGGCCGCGGCTGGCGGGGACGGCACCCTTCACATCGTGGCCCAGGCCCTGTGTGGAACCTCTACCGCCTTGGGCATTCTTCCTCTGGGCTCGGGGAACGATTATGCCCGCACCCTAGGTATCCCCCAGGACTTGAAGGGCGCGGTGAGAGTTTTGGCGCAGGGGCAGCCTCGCCAAGTGGATGTCGGTGAGACCCAAGGCCGCTTCTACCTTAACTCCCTGGGCATGGGGATCGATGGCCAAATCGCCTACGACTACCAGACCCATCGGTTTCTGCGGGGGGAGGTGGGCTACATCCTGGCCACGGTGTTCGAGGCCCTGCGGTTCCGGCCCGTAGCGATGGAGGTGCAGAGCGAGGGCTGGAACTATAGCGGAGATCTATTGATGGTGGCGGTGATGAATGGTCCATGGGCTGGCGGGGGATTCTGCCTTGCCCCCCAGGCCTGCCCTGACGACGGCCACCTGGAACTCACCCTCATCGGCCATTATCCGCGCCTGGTGCGGCTGGCCGTGCTCCCCAAAACCCGGGATGGAAGTTACCTCTCCCTTCACAGGACCAAGCTCGTGCCCGTGCGGCGCGCCCGCATCCAGGCCGAACGGCCCCTGGTCGTCCACATGGACGGCGAGCTTCTCCCAGAGCGCATCTCCCATGTTGAAGTAGAACTCCACCGTAAGGCCCTGTGGGTTTGGGCCTAGCGCAGGACCTCCTGGGCCTGGAAGTTTCGGTTTGGGGAAAGGTCTTCCAGGACCATGCGGTCGCCGGGTTGGAGTTTTTCGAGGACCAGCCGGCCAAAGAGTTCGCCTAGGGCTGGGCCAAGCATGACTCCCTGGCCGCAGAGGCCAATGGCGACAAGGTAGCCCCGCACCTCCTCCACCCAGCCCACCATGGGAAGGCCATCAGGGGTCATGGGATAAAGGCCCCGCCAGGTTCGGCGCACACGTATCCCCGCCAGCCGCGGCACCACCTGGATGATCCTTTTTGCCACTTGGGGCAGGAAAACGCTCGTTTCCCGGCGATCCTCGCCGAGGACCGGCGGCTCCGGCGTGATACAAAAGGCGATCTGCCCGGTGGCCAATTGGTGAAAATAGCAGTTAGCCGAACCCGGACCAGGCCGGACATCCACAATCATGGGGTCGAGGAAATGCGCCACCGGCTCGGTGATCCCCGCCTCATGACAGTCGGGATAGACGGGGTGAGCGAGTCCCAAAAGTTTTCCGATTTTGGCTGCCCAAGCTCCAGCAGCGTTGAGCACGAGTTTTGTGGGGTAGTGGCCTTTATCGGTGCGCACGGCCGTGATCCTTCCGGCGCGGACTTCTATGGCCAAAACTTCTTCGGAAAAGCGAAATTCCGCGCCGGCCTTCTTTGCCAGCTCGTAGTAAGCGTGGCAGAGGAGAAGGGGGGAGCAGTGGCCGTCGTCAGGGGAATATGTACCGCCGCGAAGGCCTTTGGGGTTCAGGTCCGGAACAACTCGCAAAAGTTCGTCAGCATCACACCAGCGGATGTTCAGCCCAAACGAGCGCTGCAGATGCACAAGTTCCCGCAAAGTTTTTTCTTCCTCCGTGCGGTAAGCCACGAACACGTACCCGCCGGGCCGCCATTCCACATCGTGGCCGAACTCCTCGGAAAAACGGAAGAGAATTTCGATGGTGCGCAAGCCCAGCCGGATTTTTGCCGGATCGGAGTGAGTGGCCCGAACGCCGCCGATGGCGGCCTTGTTCGAACCCTGCCCGGGACTTGGTAAACGGTCGATCACCAGGACTTTCAGTCCCTCACGGGCAAGATAGAAGGCTGCCGGTGTTCCCACGCTTCCTGCGCCGATCACCACGATGTCGTAGCTCACGGCTCCTCCATTCCCGCGAAAACCCCGAGTGGAACCTCCATGAAAAGCGGCCGGGAAACGAAATCCGTGACCTCCTCCAGGGGAACGCCTTCCTCGCGGAAAAGGCGAAGAATAAGGTTCCGGCAGGTTTTTCCGCCGCAGGCGCCCATTCCCGCGCGGGTCACGGCCTTTATTTCGTTGAGATCCCGCACGCCTTGGCGAATGAGGGCCCGGATCTCGCTGGCCTTCACACGCTCGCAGCGACAAACGATGGCCTCATCTGGAATAGGACCGGCCTCCTCGAGGACCTCAGGCAAAACCCGCTTTTTCCCGCGGATCCCCGCCACCTTGAGGGCAAGATCCTTGGGCACAGAAAAACGGAGGAGAACGGTGTGGTCTGCGCCGGGGACACGGGCCACCTCCAAAACCTTCGCTTGGCCAAGCTCCGCGCCCACGCGGTCCACAAGGAAAACCTCCGCACCAACGGGTGGGGGCTCGAACT
>JBBIVL010000123.1:0-2652 GCA_037439765.1 Candidatus Bipolaricaulota bacterium | reverse complement strand
TTTTTGGAGCTTCCCGAGCCGGTGGTGGTGGCCGCCCTGCGGGAAGAGGGGAAATTTGTGCCGTTCACGCGCGGCGGGAAAATTGCCGAAGTTTTCCTGGGCTTTGCTGAAGGAGAGGGCGAGCCGGACGTCATTCGCCAGGGCTACGAGCGGGTGGTGGGCATTCGCCTCCGGGATGCCCAGGGGTTCTTTTCCCAGGATCGCCCGCGCCCCTTGGCCAGCCGGCTGCCCGGTTTGAAGGAGATTGTCTACGAGGCCCGCTTGGGGACCGTGTGGGATCGGGTGGAGCGCATCCGTGCCCTGGGCCAGCTTCTCGCCCGCACCCTTGGCCTTCCTGCCGACCTCCTGGATCGCGCGGCCCTTCTATCAAAGGCGGACCTCCTGACGGTGATGGTGCGGGAATTTCCGGAGCTGGAGGGCGTGATGGGTGGAATTTATGCCCGCCTGGATGGGGAACGGGAGGAAGTGGCCCAGGCCATCGCCGAGCACGTGCGCCCGCGGGGGAAATCCGATGCCCTTCCCCAAACTCCCTTGGGTGTGGCCCTGAGCCTGGCCGAGAAGTTGGATGGGGTAATCGGGCCGATCCGTGTGGGTGAGCTTCCCAGCGGCTCCCGCGATCCTTATGGCGTCCGACGGCGGGGTTCCGCAGTGGTCAGGCTCATTTTGGAAAAGGGCCTGAAATTCGACCTTTTTTCGGTAATCGAGGAGATGGCAACGCGGTATCCTGGCGCCGCACCGGTGGAAATGGTGGAGGAGTTTCTCTGGGAACGGTTGCGGTCGGCGCTGGAGGAACGGGGAATTTCTTATGATGTGGCAGAGGCGGTGTTGGCCCAGCGCACTGGGGATTTCTTGGGGGTTTGGGAGCGGGCCCAGGCCCTCCAAGCTCAGGTGGGACGCAAAGAGCTTGCGGATCTGGCCCTGGCCTTCGGCCGGGTGCGGAACATCACCCGGGGCCAGGAAGTGGAGGGGTTCCAGCCCGAACGATTTCAAGAGGAGGCGGAGCGTGCGCTTTGGCAGGAATACCTGGCGGCCAAAGAGCGGGTGGAGCAGGCCCTGGCCCGCCGGCGACCTGCCGAGGCTCTCGAAGCCCTCCTCGCCTTGAAACCCCCCATCGACCGCTATTTTGAGGAGGTCCTCGTGATGTGCGAGGATCCTGGGCTCCGCACGAACCGCCTGGGTTTTCTCACCGCCATCTCCCGCCTGTTCCTGCAGGTCGCCGACCTCAGCCGGCTTGTGGTGCCAGGCTAGGCCCACAAGAAGGAGGTCGGCACGATCAAGGGGAACCACATTCTCGTGAGCGTGGAGTCTTTGCCCCCTGGTCCCCGGAAGCGGGTGGCCATTGTAGAGGACGGGGAACTCGTGGAAGTGCATTTTGAACTTCCCGATCGCCGTCCCCTGGTGGGGAATATCTACAAGGGCAAAGTGGAAACGGTCCTGCCTGGAATGGGCGCGGCTTTCGTGCAGGTGGGGGAGAAGAAACCTTTGTTTCTGGCGGTGCACGAGCTCCACGATGAACTGCTGCGGGCCAAGGGATTTGAACCGGGGCGGAGCTTTCCCCCCATCCAAAAACTCCTGAAGCCCGGGGAGAACCTTCTCGTGCAGGTGCGCCGGGAGGGTGTGGGCGAGAAGAATCCCCAAGCCACCACAAAGCTGAGCCTACCCGGGCGGTACTGGGTGTTCCTTCCCACTGAGGAGCGGGTGAGCGTATCGCGCCGCATTGACGACCGGGAAGCGGCCCGACGGCTTCGCCAAATTGCCCACGAGCTCAAGCCCGCGAACGCCGGGCTTATCGCGCGCACCGCTGCGTTCCATGCTTCCCACGAGGATCTGGAACGCGATTTCAAATACCTCATGGGCGTTTGGAAGGGGATCCAGGAACTCGAGGCCAAAAGCAGTGCCCCCAAACTCCTGTATACGCCCGCGGATCTCGTGCGTGCCACCGTACGCGATCGGTTTCTCGAGGACGTGGACTCCCTCATCGTGGACGATGAGGCCACCTACCAAGAGATCCTGGATTTTCTGGATTATTTACACTTAGGGCGCCTGAAAAGCCGTGTGCGGCTGTATCGGGGCACGACCCCGCTTTTTGTGCGGTATGGGGTGGAGGAGGAGCTGGCGCGGGTGATGGACCGGAAAATCCCCCTCAAGGGTGGAGGGTTCATCACCGTGGACGAGACGGAGGCGCTCACCACCATCGACGTGAACACCGGCTCGGACGTGCGGCACAAGAACCAGGCCGCCGCCATCCTCAACACCAACCTCGAAGCGGCTCGCCTCATCCCCCGCGTCCTCCGGCTCCGCAAAATCTCGGGCATCATCGTCGTGGATTTTGTGGACATGGCCAGCGACAGAGATAAGGAGAAGGTTATCGAAGCGCTAAAAGAGGGATTGAAGAAGGACCGAGTTCCTGCGGACTTTATCGACATCACCAAACTTGGGCTAGTGGAGATCACCCGCAAAAAGGAGGGGGAGTCTCTGTCCGCACTTCTTGCGGAGGTCGAGGAACCCTGACTTTCTGGATTTCCCGTAATCCTCATGACCATTCCTACCCTTACCTGTTTTTCCATTGACTTCCGATCTTGGTACATCTTCGAGCACCGGGTCGCTCAAAGGTTGAGGGAGGCCTCGGCCCTCCCTAAAATGGCGGCGCGG
>JBBIVL010000122.1:0-2703 GCA_037439765.1 Candidatus Bipolaricaulota bacterium | reverse complement strand
GGCTCAAAGGGGAGGGGGAGGAAGTGAAAGCGGGCGAGGCGGTGGCCGAGGTGGAGGCCGATAAAGCCGTGTTCGTCATCGAGGCTCCGCTTGCCGGCATCCTCCATGGCCGCAAACCTGAGGGTACGCCGGTGCGCCCCGGGGAAGCCATCGCCACCATCCAGCCCGGATGAAAGCCGTTCTTGTTTTGCGGCTGGGCCGCGTCCCGTACGGCCCCATCCTGGAACTCCAGCGGCGCCTCCATGGCCTGCGTCGGGAAGAAAAAATCCCCGACGTGCTTCTTTCCTTGGAGCACGAGCCGGTGGTGACCCTCGGCCGGGACGCCAAAGACACCGACCTTCTCTTGCCCAAGGAGGAGCTGGAGAAAAACGGGGTGGAGGTGTACGCAATCGAGCGCGGCGGGGCCGCCACCTACCATGGCCCGGGGCAGCTCGTGCTGTACCCCATTCTCCATTTGGGCAAGCTTGGGTTCTCCCTGCGGGATTACGTGTGGCGGCTGGAAGAGGTGATGATCCGGACTGGACGGGCTTTGGAACTCGAGCTGTTCCGCAGACCCGGTTTCCCGGGAGCTTGGCACGCGCGCGGTAAAGTGGGGTTCATCGGGGTTCATGTGCGGGGCTGGGTTTCCCTTCACGGGCTGGCCCTCAACGTGGATGTGGAGCCCCAGCGATTTCGATGGATCGTTCCCTGCGGCATGGCCGATCTTTCGGTGGTATCCTTGTCGGATCTTTTGGGCCGACCCCTTGCGGTGCACGAAGCGGAGCCCCTGGCCCTTGCGACGTTTTCCCAAGTGTTCGGAGTTGAGCTCATGGAGGCTTCCGGAGAAGAGGTGGGCACATGGTTAAACCAGCTTGGCTGAGGGTGGAGGTAGGGCGGAACCGGGCTTGTGAGGAGGCGGTGCGCGCGGTCCTGCGGGAGGAAAGTTTGGCCACCGTGTGTGAAAGCGCGCGCTGTCCGAACCTGCCCACCTGTTGGGGGGGAGGGACAGCCACGTTCCTGATCCTGGGGAATATCTGCACCCGTTCTTGCCGATTCTGCGCGGTTTCCCACGGGCGGCCCCTTCCGCTGGACCCCACGGAGCCGGCGCGGCTGGCCCGAGCGGTGAACAAGCTTCGGCTCCGTTATGTGGTGCTGACCTCGGTGGACCGCGACGATCTTCCCGATGGCGGCGCTTCCCATTTCGCGGCGTGCATCCGGGCAATCAAGGAGGCTGCACCGGAAACGCTGGTGGAGGCCCTCATCCCCGATTTTTCGGGCCAAGCGGGGGCGCTGCGGGCAGTGGTGGAGGCTGGGCCGGACGTGGTGGGCCACAATCTGGAGACGGTGCGGAGGCTCACGCCTCTTGTGCGGGACCACCGCGCGGGCTACGACCTCTCCCTCCAGGTTCTGCGCACCTTAAAGGGCTTCAACCCTGGGCTCCTCACGAAATCCTCGCTCCTTTTGGGCCTGGGCGAGGAGGAAGCGGAGGTGGCCGAAGCCCTCCGGGATTTGCGTGACGCGGGCGTGGATATCCTTGTGCTCGGCCAATATTTGCGGCCCTCCGCTCGGGAGTTTCCCGTGGCCCGCTATGTTTCCCCTGCGGAGTTCGCGGCTTGGGAGAAAAAGGCCAAAGAAATGGGTTTCCCCGCGGTGCTCTCCGGGCCCCTCGTGCGGACTTCGTACCGGGCAGCGGAAATCTTTCGGGAGCTTCGATGCGCGTCCTCCTCGACCTAGCCTTTCGTGACCCGGCCCTGAATTTGGCCCTCGAGGAGGCCATTTTGGACGGGGTACGACGGGAGCTCGTGCCTCCCACCCTGCGCATTTGGCGAAATCCTCGGTGCGTGGTGGTGGGGCGGGGGCAAAGGCCTGAGGAGGAGGTGGATTTGGAGCTGGCGCAGCGTTGGCGGATCCGGGTGGTGGTGCGGCCCTCCGGCGGCGGCACGGTCTACCACCACCCCGAAAATCTCCTTTTCTCCCTGTTCCTCCCCCTTACGGGCACTTGGCGTTCGGTTCAGCAATCGCAGGAGGAGCTTTCCGGACTTTTGGCGGAGGCGGTGGAGCGGCGGCTGGGCCTACGGGTAGAGGTACGGAATGGAGGACTTTTCGTAAATGACCAGAAAATTTCGGGCTCGGCCCAGCTGCGGCGCGGCGCCCTCCTGCACCATGGAACCCTCCTCCTTTCCCCTGATGTGATCCCCATGGAAAAAGTGCTGCGGGCCATGCAACCCGGGTATGCGCCCAGCGGGGTGCCTTCTCGGCCAGCCCCAGTGGCTGCCCTCTCCACTGTCCTGGGACGGGACTTGTCGTTGGAGGAGGGGATCCGGCTCGTTTTGGAAGCCTTTCGCCCCCTGGGATATCTTCGGCCTGCCCCGCTTTCCCTTCGGGAATGGGCATTGGCCGACAGAATCTTGGCCCGATGAGGCCGCCTACCCCGGAGGATCTCCAGATCCTGGCGTGGCAACTGGGCCGCCTGCCCCGTGGGGTCCGGGCCCTCCAACCTTGCCCCTACGGCTTTCCCCAGGTGATCCTGAACCACCCTCTTTTGCCCCCTCACCCGGACCCTCTCCCCTCAGCGGGGGAGAGGGCAGGAATAACCGAGGAGCCAGAGCCCATGCCCACGATTTTCTGGCTCACCTGCCCCTTTTTGGTGGCGGAGGTCTCCAAGCTCGAGTCCGCGGGCGCTGTCAAGCGCTTCGAACGCAGGCTTCGGGAGGATGAGGAGTT
>JBBIVL010000121.1:0-2760 GCA_037439765.1 Candidatus Bipolaricaulota bacterium | reverse complement strand
GGTGAGAAGGGTTCCGCCCACCCACTCCGCCTCCCCGCCTACCTGGATGAGCCCATACTTTAAGACCTCATAGGCGTTCCCGAAGATCATGGTGTTCTTCACCCGGCCCACTACCTTTCCGTTCCGCACCACGAACCCCACGGACACGTTGTTGGAGAACGCCCCGGACTGGATGTTCGCCTGGCCAAGCCCGATCACGTCGCTCACGATCAGGCCTTCCTTCATCTCCCGGATGAGTTCCTCCAGGGAGCCCTCGCCAGGCTGGACCACGAGGTGGCGGGGGGAGGGTCCGGGCGGCGCGCGGAAGCCCCCGTCCCCAAACGGCCCGCCCTTGAGGCCGTTTCCCGTGGGCTCCGTCCCGCTCAGGGCCGCCGCCCGCAGGTCATAGAAGAAGTTGCGCACCACCCCGTCCTCCGCGAGAGGAAGCCTCCCCACGGGCAGGCCCTCATCATCGAAGGAGCGGGAACGCGGTCCGAAGGGAATGAGCCCGTCGTCTCTCAGGGTAAAGCTCCTGTGAAATACCACCTCCCCCAGCTTTCCTTTGAGGGGGCTCGTGCCCAGGAATACGGAGAGGCCGGAGAAACCGTGGGTGAGGGGAAGAAGAAGCACGGGAACGGCACTGGGAAGGAGAAGAACCGGCGGTTTTTCCGTCGGGGGAGCCACCACTTCCGCACCCCACCGAAGTTTCTGCAGGATTTTTTCCACCAAACCCTGCCGATCCAAGTCCGCAAGCCGCCGGAGGTTCTGGGTTTCGTAGAGGAGCCAAATGTCCCCTTCTCGTATGTGTTCCACGCCCACCGTGAAGGAAAGGCCGGTGCGTTTTTCCCGCCGCTCGTCGCCCGTGCTGTTCCGCACCACCACCTCGGTGGTTACCCGGGAAAGGTATACGTTCACCACAAGCTCGGGAAACTCTTTTTTGATGGTCCCTACGGCTTGCTTGCCCCAGGTAAGAAGATCTTCCGCGGAAATTTTGGGCACCGTGGGATCAAAAGTGTCCACCTTGGTTCCGTCGCGCAGGGGTGGGAACTTAAAGGGTGCAGGGTCGCCATGCCGGGCGGCGGCTAGGGCCGCTTCCACCAAGGATTCAGGGCTTCCCCCGGCCGTAGAGGCAAATCCAAGTTTTCCTCCGACAATCACCCGCAGCGCTTGCCCGAGGATCGTCTCTGTCCCAACTTTTTCCACTTCGCCCCCGTGGAAGACCACACCCAGGGCCTCCGTGTGGGCCTCATAAAGCTCTGCCGCCTCCGCTTTCTTTTTGGCCAATTCCAGGATATCCATCACCGCCCTCCTACGATCACGTCCCGGATGCGCACATGCGGCGCGCCCGTGGTGATGGGCAAAGGCCACTGCCCGCCCTTACCGCAGCCGCCGGCGCTCCCCTTAAGCTGAAAATCCTTCCCGATCATCTCGATATTGCGCAGGGTCTGAAAGACGTTTCCCGTGAGCACCACATCCCGCACCATCTCGCCAACTTTTCCGTTCACGATTTCGTAGCCGTACGCTGCGGAAAACGTGAATTGCTCGAACTCCGTTTGCCCCCCGAAGGCTCCGCACGCGTAAATGCCGTATTCGATGCCATCCAACATCTCTTCGAACGTATACGGGCCGGGCTCGATGAACGTGTTGCGCATGCGCACGATTGGTTCATGCTCCCAGGAGACGGCGCGGGCGTTTCCCGTGGGTTTCGTTCCGAGTTTCTTGGCCGTGGCTCGAGAGTGCATGAGCCCCCGGAGGACTCCTTCTTTTATGAGGTAGACCCGCTGGCGGGGGACGCCCTCGTCGTCGTAAGGAGAATTTCCGCGGGCACCGGGGATGAACCCGTCGTCCACCACGTTCAGGGTCTCCACGCCGAAGCGCTTGCCAAGTTCCATCACTTTGCGCATGGGCTCGTTGCGCAAAAGGAAATCGGCTTCGCAGATGTGGCCGAAGGCCTCGTGGATAAAGACACCGGCCAGGTCCTGGTCGAGGAGGACCGTGTAGCGGCCACCCTTCACAGGTTTCGCAGAGAGGAGGTCCACGGCGCGTTTCGCCGCGATCCGGGCCCGCTCCTCGTGGCCCACCGCTTTCTCAAAGCCCCCGGCAAACCCCAAGGACTCGAAGCCCTGCTGGACGTCCCCGTTTTTTCGGGCCACCGCGGCCAGCATGAGGGTCACATCGGGGACTTCTTGCTCGACGTACGTGCCTTCAGAATTGGCATAGATCACGTGGCGGAGGCTATCGGCGTAGCGCACGGAACTGGAAACTATGGCTGGGTGATAGCTAAGGATGAGCTTGTTATAGGCCTCCGCGAGTTTTCTCTTCTCCTCTAGCGGAACGTCGCGGATGTCCCGCTCCATGGGGCCTTGGTAACGGTCCTCCACAGGTTTTACCTCGGCCAAGGAGACCTTATCGCGCACATGGCGGGAAGCGGTACAAGCGAGCTCTACCGCCTCTTGGAGCTTTTTGGGAAGCTCCTCAGGATCGGTGAACACGGCCAGGCCCCAGGCGCCATCCCCGAGGGCGCGGACTATGCCTCCTTCCTCCTCCGTGGCCTCAAGGGCGATCAGTTGGTCCCGCTGAAAGATCGCGCGCGAGCGAAAGATTTTCTCCCACCGGACCTCGGCGAACTCAGCGTTCACTTTCCGCACCGTTTCTCTTATCAAATCCTCCATTTCCCCTCCTTCGAATGTAACGCATGTTACAGACAGGTTCTGCCACAAACAAGTATAATCCTCAAGAAGGAGGTCAGCGATGGGCAAACGCATAGTGCTTGGCGTGTTA
>JBBIVL010000120.1:0-2832 GCA_037439765.1 Candidatus Bipolaricaulota bacterium | reverse complement strand
GGCGCTGGCCCGGCCGGGCTTTCTTGCGCCTTTTACCTCGCCTTGGCCGGAGTGGAGGTGGAGATTTTCGAGGCTTCTTCGGAAGCGGGCGGGATGATCCGGCTCGCTCCGGAATTCCGTCTTCCCAGAGAGGCGGTGGATGCGGACGTGCGGCGCCTGGAGAAGCTGGGGGTGAAATTCCACTTCAACTATCCTGTTCGCGCGGCGACGGAGCTTTTGAAAGCCGGTTTTTCCGCGGTGCTCCTGGCCCCAGGCTTTCCTGAGGAAGCAAGGCTGGGGATACCCGGCGAGGACGGTCCCGGCGTCTACGGCGCCCTGGAGTTCTTCCGCCTCCTTCAGCGCGGGGAAAAACCCGATCTTGGGACGAAGGTTGTGGTGGTGGGCGGCGGGAACACCGCCATGGATGCGGCCCGGGCTGCCTGGCGCCTCACGGGAAATCCCGTGACCGTGATCTACCGCCGCAGCCGCGCGGAAATGCCCGCCCATCCCGAGGAGGTGGAGGAACTCCTCCGCGAAGGAAATGAGCTTTTGGAGCTGGCCTCGCCGGTGCGGATCCTCAGAAGGCGCGGAAAGGTCGTCGGCGTAATCTGTGTGCGCAACGCCCTCGGCGAGCCCGATCCCGATGGCCGAAGAAAGCCCGAGCCCATCCCGGGAACGGAATTCCGCGTTCCCGCAGATTCCGTGATCGTGGCCGTGGGCCAGCGGCCGGAAGTGCGGTTCTTCGACGGAACAGGCCTCCTCCTTTCTCCCGATCGGCGACTGGGCGCGGATCCGGAGACAGGGGAGACCAATCTCTATCGGGTCTATGCCGGCGGGGACGCCGTGCGGGGTCCGGCTACGGTGATCGAGGCCCTGAGCGACGGACGCCGCGCCGCCTTGGCCATCCTGAAAAAACTCGGCCTCGCGCTCCCTGAGCTTCCTGTCCCCGTCCCGAACCAGGACCTGACAGAGCTCAAGATCCGGAAGACCCAAAAGGTTGGCCCATTCGGCCCGGATCTCCTTCCCATCCAAAAACGTCGAAATTTCCAGCCCGTGGAACTTCCCCTGTCCCCAAACGTCGCGGAGGAGGAAGCTGCTCGATGCCTTCAGTGCCGCACCCTCTGCGATAAATGCGTGGAGGTTTGCCCGAACCGCGCGAACGTCCCGTACCTCATCCCCACCGGAACCTTCCCGGTGCCCATCGTGGCTGTGGAGAACGGTAGCCCCAAAGTGGTGGGCATGGAAACCCTTGCCATAACTCAGGAGCGCCAGATCCTTCACCTCGACGATCTTTGCAACGATTGCGGAAACTGTGCCACGTTCTGTGTGCATGAGGGGAGGCCCTACCTCGACAAACCCCGCCTCTTTTTCCACGCGGAGACCTACAAGGCTGAGGAGGGAAACGCGTTCTTCCTGAAAAATGCGGAGCTTCGGCGCCGGGAAGAGGGGAAGGAAATGATCTTGCGTCGCATGGATGGTGGGTTCGTTTTCGAGGATGAGGACCTGCTGGTCAGCCTTTCCCCGGACTTTTCCGTGCGTGAAATGTGGGTGAAGCGCGGTTTTTCCGGGAAAAAGACGCTTCGGCCGGCCGTGGAGATGGCCCTCATCTTGGAGGGGATCTCCCGCTCCTTGCCCCATCTTTTGGAGGTGTGCCATCGCTGAGCCGATCTATTTCAGGTGTGTTGGGTGTGGGCGGGAATTCCCGCCCTGGTCCTTGGACTATTTCTGCCCGGAATGCGGGTTCCCCGCGGGGAATTTGGAGGTCGTCTACAACTACCGGTACCTTTCCGCGCCTTTCCCTGACGAGGAAAGGCACTCCATTTGGCGTTATGGGGCGCTTTTGCCGGTGGAGGAGGAACATAGTCCGCCCCTTCGGGCCGGCCTCACCCCCATTTATTTCGTGCCGCATCTTGCGAAAAGCATGGGAATAAAAGCCTTGTGGATCAAAGACGACACCCTCCAACCCACGGCCTCCTGCAAGGATCGCGGGACGGCGGTGACGGTGGCCGTAGCCCGAAAGCTGGGCCGGTCGGCTCTCTCCTGCGCCTCCACGGGGAACGCCGCTGCTTCCCTGGCCGGTTTTTGCGCCGCCGCCCATCTTCCCTGCTACATCTTCGTGCCAAAAACCGCGCCCGCCCCAAAAATTTCTCAGCTTGTGGCCTTCGGGGCTCGTGTCTTCCGCGTGGACGGAACCTATGACCAGGCCTTCTTCCTGGCCTTGGAAGCCTCCCAGAAATTCGGATGGTACAACCGCTCCGATGGCCTAAACCCCATGGTGGTGGAGGGGAACAAAACTGTGGCCTTCGAGATCTGGGAGGAGTTGGAGGAGATCCCGGATGCGGTGGTGGTGGATATTTCCCACGAGATTGAGCCTCAGAACGTGCTCCAGGGGGCCTTCGTGCTCTACTCTGCCTGCCCTTTTTTCCCTCCCGGCACAATCCACGTGGCCGTTGTTGACCCTGGGGTTGGAAGCGAGCGGCGGGCGGTAGCTGTGCGCACGGAAAAAGCCATCTTCCTCGCTCCAGACAACGGCCTCCTGAGTTACGTCCTGGCAGAGGAGCGGGCCGCCGGAAAAATCCTGGAAGCGGTTCACCTGACGGAAGGACGTTACTGGCTGCCTAACGTGAGCCGCACCTTTCACGGCCGGGATATTTTCGCGCCCGTGGCCGCTCATCTGGCGCGGGGTGTGCCTCTCTCTGCGTTGGGCCAGCCACTTGCAGATTTGCTACTTTTCCCCTTCCCCCGGCCTCGCATCTTGAACGCCAACACGCTTCTCGGTCACATCATATATATTGACCGCTTCGGCAACCTCATCACCAGCGTCCGAGCCGAGCAGATCCGCTCGTCCCGAGT
>JBBIVL010000119.1:0-2898 GCA_037439765.1 Candidatus Bipolaricaulota bacterium | reverse complement strand
CTCATGCGCGAGCCGCAGGGGCGGAGGAAGTTCCTCCTGTTGGGTGAGGGAAAGGGCGAGCTCCATGGCGCTATCCACATCGGCGCGGTGGCCTGGGGAGACGAATAGGGTGCGGTTCCGGCCGGTGCGCACGGCTCCGCCCACCACCTCCCCGTCCAAGAGCACCGGCCGCCATTCGCCGATCTCCATTCCCTCCGTGTTCACGTCCCCGCAAAGGTGGCCTTTGGCCACGCCCACGGTGGGAAGGTCCAAGAGGACCCCCAAATGGGCGGCGATCCCGGCCCGCCGGGGATGGAGAATCCCGTTCCCGTCCACCAAAATAACGTCTGGCCAAAGTCCCTTTTCCTCAGCTTCCCGAAGCACCGCCAAATACGGGGGAAGTTCCCGGTAGGAAAGGTAGGTGCGGATGTAGGGGAAGCGCACCGGCACCCGGGCCAAAAGGAAGTCCGAAGGTTCGCCCTGGGAATCGGCCAAAACGAGGGCGGCCACAGCCTCCTCCCCGCGATAGGCCACATCCACGGCCCCGATCTTCTCGGCTTCGGGAAGAGGAGCGAGAACCACACGACGAGCCACCTCGCGCTGCTCCTCCTGGAGACGGGCCAAGGGGCGTTCCGTGCGAAAGTCCCCGAAGAAAAAGGGCAACAGGGGATCGATCCGATCGCCCACAACCCGCACTCCTTCGGCGCGCAGCCTCTCCGCGAACGTGCTCTGATCCGCGCCGAAGGCCCGACCCACCGCCCCGGAACTGTGGACCACGCGATGTATCGGGCAGTCCTTAGCCTCTTCGCTGGCCAGGAACGCCGCCACGAACCGCACGGAATCGGGATCGCCCAGGGCCTCGGCCAGGGCACGGTAGGTGGTCACGCGGCCGGGCGGGATTTGCTCGATCAAATCCCGCAAAGCGCTGATGACATCAGGAGCGTACAGCTCAGCCGCAGCTGCCACAGCCCTTGGGCACCACCCGAATCCGCAGGAGGGCCGGCGGCGAGCGGTCGCCGTAGTCGTCCTCCACCACCAGCTGCACCCAATACTCCCCGACCTCGCTGTACCTGTAGGTGACCTCGGGTTCCGCGGTCTCCTGCCAAGCGCCGTCCCCGAAGCTCCAAATGTAACTCTGGACCGTTCCGTCGGGATCGGAGGAGGCGCGGGCATCCAAGCCCACGCTGTGCCCGAGCTGCACCTCCGGGTAGGGATCGGCGATGAACCGGGCCACGGGCGGCTGGGAGCGCACGTCCACGTCCACAAAGGTTTGGCTGAAGCGCTCGCCGGGTCCGCGCACGGTGAGGTACACCCGATAGCGGCCGCGCTCCCTAAAGGTATGGGTCACCTCCGGGCCGGAGAGGACGAGCCCCAGGGGAATTTCCTCGCTTTCCCCGAGGCGGAAGAAGGCCCAGGTCCACTCCTCAATCGGGCCCTGGGAACCCCGGCCGTCGAACCGGACTTCCAGGGGATAGGGTCCACGGGCGGGATCGGGCTCGGTGTGGATCACGGCCCGAAGAGTTCCGGGCTCGGGGAAGCACCCGGAAAGCGCGAGGGCCAAAAGCGCCAACGGCAGCAATTTGCAAAAGTTTCGCACGGTGAATACCTCCGGGGAAGCTTAGCCCCTTTGGGATGGGGGGCCAAGTATACTCGGACGCTATGGCCAAAACGGATGTGGTGGTGATCGGCGGCGGGCCTGCAGGATACGTGGCGGCCCGGCGGCTCGGCCAATTGGGTGTGGAAACGGTCCTGGTGGAGAAGGAGCACCTCGGCGGGACTTGTCTCAACCGCGGGTGCATCCCCACCAAGGCCCTCTACGCGGCGACGCTGCCCCTGGGAAGAGCGGAGATTTACCAGCGTATGGGCCTCGATTTTTCCGCCCGCGTGGATCTTCCCCGCCTGCGAGCTTTCCTTTCCCAGGTGGTGGAAAACCTCCGCAGCGGCGTGGCCCGCCTTCTTGCCACATCCAAGGTGGAGATCCTCCGCGGCGAGGGAAAGGTCCTTAAACCGGGCGAGGTTGAAGTGATCAGCGACGCCAAAGCGGAGAGGATCGAGGCCAAGGCCATCGTCCTGGCCAGGGGTTCCGCGCCGGTGGAGCTCCCCTTCCTGCCCTTCGATGGCGAGCGGGTGTGGTCCTCGGACCATGCGTTGGCCCTTCCGAAAATTCCCGAGCGGATGGTCGTGGTGGGCGGCGGGGTGGTGGGGCTGGAACTGGCCACGGTTTTTCGGCGCCTGGGGACCAAGGTCACCGTGGTGGAGATGATGGACGGCCTCCTTCCCGGCCTGGGCCTTTCCCGGCGCGGCGAGGCTTTTCTCCGCCAGGCCCTTCAGCGCCAAGGGATCGAAATCCGCCTCAAGACGAAGGCCGCCGGCCTCACGAAAGGCGGCCTCCGGGTGGAGGGCGAGAAAGCGGAGGAAATCGAGGCCGAGGTGATCCTCGTGGCCGTGGGGAGGAGACCCCTATCCCAAGGGCTAGCCCAGCTTGGCCTTAGGTTGGACAAAGGCTTTGTGGTGACCGACGAAAATTTTCAAGCCGGGCCAGGAATGTATGCCATCGGCGACCTGCGGGGCGGGGCCCTCTTGGCCCACAAGGCCAGCCACGAGGGCCTCCTTCTTGCCGAGATCCTCGCGGCAAAGCTGCGGGGCACCGCTCCGGCTACACCGGAAAAGCCAAAAACCATCCCGTGGACGGTGTTCACCCAGCCTCCCGTGGCCCTGGTGGGCGTTCCCGTGGACGCGCCTGGCCTCAAGGTGGCGCGGTTCCCCTTTTCTGCGCTGGGCCGGGCCTGGGCCGAGGGCGAGCCCGAGGGTTTCGCGGCCCTCGCCGCGGATGAGGCGGGAAAAATCGTGGGCGCGGAGATCGTGGGCCCCGAGGCTTCTGAACTCATCGCCGAGGCCGCATTGGCCGTGGAGCTGGGG
>JBBIVL010000118.1:0-2935 GCA_037439765.1 Candidatus Bipolaricaulota bacterium | reverse complement strand
CTGCACGTAGAACGGGCACTGAAGGGTGCCATAAACCGCGATCCCGTTCTCCTCGGGAACGGCAATCATCCCCTGAGACTCAATGTAAGCGTGCTCTTGGTACCCCACGCGGTACTCGCCCTCCACGATCACATCGGCCTCGGCAAAGCCTTTTTCCACATCGCCTTTGCGGATGACCATGTGGTTGAAGATGTTTCCCGCCTCGGCGGCGGAGGGCATGGCCACCTGGGGGGCCTCGGGTTTTATCGCTTCCAAGGGGTCGAACACCGCGGGAAGGTCCTCGTACTCAATTTGCGCAAGCTTTGCCGCCTCCTCCGCGTCCTCACGGGTCTCTGCGGCAAGAAGGGCGACTGGCTCGCCCACGTAGCGCACCACCCCTTCCGCAAGGAGGGGCATGTCCTCGTAGATGATGGGCACACAATTCCTTCCCGGGATATCCGCGGCAGTCACGACGCAGACCACTTTGGGATGGGCCAAAACCCGACTCAGGTCGAGGCGGAGGATGCGGGCGTGCGGGCGCTCCGAACGAATGGCTTTGCCATAGAGCATTCCGGGGAAGGAGAGATCATCGGCGTAGCGGGCCTGCCCTTTGACCTTGGCCTCGGCATCGAGGCGAGGAACGCCTTTCCCCACCACTTTGGTTCGTTCGCCCACGCGCACCAAAACCTCGGTCATCCCTCTCCTTTCCAAGCGGGATTGTACCGGATCAGGCGGCGATGGCCCGCAGCGCCGCGCGGTCGGCGATCACGGTGAGGTTGGGATGAAGCTGAAGAACAGAGGCCGGGACCTTCGGCGTCACCGGCCCAAAAAGCGCGCGCTCAAGAATCCCTGCTTTTTCCTCTCCGGACACCAAAAGCAGGATCTCCCGGGCATTCATGATGGTGCGGATCCCCATGGTGATCGCTTTCTTTGGGACTTTCTCGGGGCTGCCGAACCAGGAAGCCTCTGCCATGCGCGTCTCCTCGGAAAGCTCGGCCACATGGGTCAGGGACTCGAAAGGAGTTTCCGGTTCGTTGAAGGCGATGTGCCCGTTTTTCCCAAGGCCGAGGATGGCAAGATCGAGGCCGCCTTTCTCCGCGATCAATGCCTCATAGCCCCGGCATTCCGCCTCCGGATCCTCTGGGAGGCTATGAGGGATATGGCGGGCTTCCGGTCGCAAGTTCACCAAGTTCCAGAAATTCCGCTCCATGTAGGAACGAAAGGACGCAGGATCTTCAGGAGGAAAGCCCAACAATTCGTCGAGGTTGAACGCGGTGGCCTGAGAGAAATCGAGAAGGCCCTGTTTATGGAGGCGCACGAGTTCCCGATACAACCCCAAAGGGGTTTCTCCAGTGGGCAGGGCCAAAACAAGCTCTGGGTTATTGAGGAGACGTTTAGCCACAAAGCGGGCGGCCTCCCGGGAAAGCTCGAGACAGTCCGGCACTGCGATCACCTGCATCCTCAGCTCACCCCTTCTTTTCACGGCATGCTTTTCTCCCTCTCCCCAACGGGGAGAGGGCCAGGGTGAGGGGACATGTCTAGTCTTCGCGGGCATAAACGATTTTCCCTCCGATAAACGTGTATTGGACGTTGAAATCCTCGTCGAAGATCACGAGGTCCGCGTCCTTTCCCACGGCAAGGCTTCCTTTTTTGTCGTCAATCCCAAGGAGTCGGGCGGGGTTGAGGGTGGCGCAGCGCACGACCTCCGGAAGGGAGCAGCCTGTGAACTCCATGAAATTTTTTACGGCGCGCTCCATGGTGAGGGTGCTTCCCGCCAAAGTTCCATCGGTAAGTCTTGGAATGCCACTATCCACCAAGATTTTCTGGCCAAAAAGCGGGTATTCTCCGTCAAGAAGCCCTGTAGGAGAAACGGCGTCGGTGATGAGGATGACGTGAGAAAAACCTTTGACTTTAGCTACGACACGTACTGAAGCAGGATGCACATGGACTCCATCGCAGATCAGGCTTACAAAAACGCGGGAGTCCAAGGCCGCGCCGCAAAGCCCCGGATGACGATGATGAAATGGCCGCATTCCGTTGAATAGGTGGGTGACCAAGGACACGCCGCCGGAGAAAGCCTGTAACGCCTCATCATAGGAGGCCTCGGAGTGTCCAGCAGCTACCTGGATCCCACGATCGGCCAATTCTTTCACCAGTTCCAAAGCACCGGGAAGCTCGGGGGCCAAGGTCCAAAGCTTCACCACTTTCCCAAAGTCCCGGAGAAGCAAGCGCACGAGTTCTAAAGATGGCAGGCGTAGATATTCTTTGGGATGGGCACCACGGGTAGCTTCCGCCAAAAACGGGCCTTCGAGATGGACGCCCCCAAAAGCCGGGTGTTTTACGGCCGCAAGGCGCAGAAGGGCGGAGTGCAACTCCTCAAACGGCGCGGTGGTCAGCGTAACAAGGAGACCAGCGGTTCCGTGTCGCGCGAAAAAATCTAGGATTTTGTCAATTTCATCGGGTGAAGCGTTAAGAAAATCATGGCCCAGAGCCCCATTAACCTGGATGTCAATGAACCCCGGCGCGACGAAGCACCTGTTCACGGACAAAACGACGTCCGCCTCCTCTGCCACTCCCTGACCGATCTTTGCAATTTTTCCGGCACGGATGAGCACATCGCCCAGGACTACTTTGTCCGAGCGAACCAAAAGCCCGTTCTTTATGCCCAGGGTTTTGGCCATGTTCGTGCTGGGAAGGATAAAAGAAAAAGGGCCGGGATTCCTCCCGGCCCTCGTCTTTTTAGTCCTCCCTGTCACGCGGGGCGGCCGCCCATGGTGAGGGAGAGGATGGCCTTCTGCACGTGCAAGCGATTCTCCGCTTGATCATACATCCAGGAAAGCTCGGGATCGTCGCAGATCTCGGGATCAGCCTAGTTTCCGCGGTCGATGGGCATGACGTGCATGAGGTACCCGGGCTTACACAGCTCCTTTTGGCGCTTGCGCGTGTACTTCCAGTC
>JBBIVL010000117.1:0-3012 GCA_037439765.1 Candidatus Bipolaricaulota bacterium | reverse complement strand
CAAGGCCGAGGGGAAAGGGAGCGAAGCCCAGGTGCCCCAGGCGCTGGAAGCCAACTGGTCTACCGCCGACGCGAACTTCAGAGGCTGATGGTGCACCACGACCAGGATTCGGTTACACCAGCTACCGGTGGCTGCGCCAGCTCTTGCTTGGGGACAAAGTCAAGGTGTCCTATGGCGAACGCGGAGAGAAGGTAAGCCGGATGGAGTCGTTCTGGGCCCACTTCAAGGGGGACAACGTCTTGCTATTTTGGGAGGCGGAGACGCTGGAGGAGTGGCGGAGGTCATGGCAAGACGGATAGCCTACTACAACTAGGAGCGCAGGCATTCCCGTCTTGGCTACCGCTTACCGTGGGAATATCTCCTAAGCGGAGGTTGTATCCCTCAACCGTTAGTGGAAACCGGGGGTCGAAGGGATTCCGTTTAAGGGGCACAAGCCCCTTTATACCGCTAACCAATGGTAGCGGCTGGCCAAGGAGGTGAAGCGCTGGACAAAGATATGTGGAAGTATTCTGTGGAGAGGAGGCGATGGGAAAGCTTCTCTACCTAGTTTTATGTCATCTGGATGAGGCATAGGGAGCACGGAGATTTTGCAGATTCGGGGAAATCGGACGGGGAGCTACTATGTTGCCCAGAAAAAGTAGACGAGACATTATGCCGAACCCAAGGACCGGATTCTCACCGGAGTGCCATCCTGCTATGGATCAATCCAGTCGTCAGACTCCTAAGTCCGATGGTAAATCCCGCCTGCTTGCGCCACGGAACGCGCCCCTCGCCCGGGACCTCAAACCGATACCAGTTCAGATCGCTTAGCCCTCAAGGGGGAGGCGCACACAGCCGAGACCACGTTTGCGCTCGGGTTACGGGGCATCTTCGCTTTTGGGGCAACCGCCCGGCCCCATGGTTCTGAGCGGGGTCTGCGTCACGAGGGAAAAGGAAAGGGGCCCCGGGTGGCCCGAGGCCCCTGGCGAGCTCGTGCCGGCTCTAGAACGACAGGGTCCAGCCCACGGTGAGGGTCGTGATCGTCGTCCAGAACGGCCGCAACGCGCCGCCTCTGACCAGGAACCATCCCCAGGAAAGCCCAAGGTCCACGGTGGAGTCCGCGCTGAGCGGGACGGACGTCATGACCTCCACCCGGCTGATCCCAAGCAGGGTGTCGGGCGGCGTAGGCCACGGCCACGGCGGAAGGGGCGGCCACGGCGGGATGGGCGGTCGGATGGGCCCCGGCCAGGGCAGCAGCGGAGGCCGCGGCCGCCACGGGGGCCTGATGGGGGGCCGGATCACGTACGCGTCGTCGTGGAAGTACACCGCCACCTCCACCCCGTACTGCCCACCGCAGCAACCCAGCCCGCAGAACCCGAGTTTCAGGTACTCGAACTCCCCGATCGAGGGGTTAAAAACATCCTCGTAGCCGTACATTCCGGCATTCCCCGGGTTCAGAAACGTTACGAACTCGGCAAACGTGCAGTCCCCAAGATCGCAGCGGACCTTGAACCCATCGAAACGGATGCCTTCGAGGTAGATGTTCCCGTCTTCGAACCAGTCGACGTCGCCGTAAATCTCGAAGCACCCCTCGCCCCACCCGGCGAGCTTGGGGGTCAGGCTCACCGTCTTGGAGTCCACACCCAACGTCACGGCCAGGTCGAAGCTGATCCCGCAGCACATCGTGACGAGGTCCTCCGCGGAGAACATGACGTACTGGAACCCGGCCTTGGTGAACCACAGCTCGACGTCGAAGGCGATCCCGCAGCACAGACCCACGTCGTCGAGCTCGACGACCACCTCCTGGAACCACGTCCCGGTGCAGCAGTCCGCGAACCGGACCTGGAAGGTGACTGGCGCGAAGGCAGCCTTCAGGATGTACTGGAGCCCCGCCTCCACCTGCGGGTCACACGGGGAGATCTCTGCCTCGTCCCAGTCCGTCCAAAGATAGTTCCCATCCGTCCAGTGGCGGGCAGAGAAGCTGAGGTCGATCCCCCCGAAGGTGACCCCCAGGATCGCCTCGGTGGCGAGGTAAGCCGGGGTGGACGGGTCGAACCACATGCTTCCTGTCAACGTGAACGGTCCCACCTCGCCCGTCAGGCCAAACGCCTGGTCCGTCCATCCGCTGGCCTCGCTGAACGCTGAATCACTCACGAACTTCCACGGGCCGGTGGTGTATGCGAGCCGAAGGGTCGTCCCCTCGAGCGTGAAGTTCGGCAGTACGGACGGAGGCCAGCTCTTCCACGCCAAGGCCGCGCTCCATTCCCCGCTAAACTGGGCGGCTCCTACCCCTACTGCCACACACACTGCGAAAAGCCCAAGCTTCCACCTCATAACAACTGCCCTCCTTTCCACCGCGCGGTAGAACCCTTTTCTGTGCTACATTCCATCTTTGAGTTCCTGAATCACAGGATAAAGTATAACGCTAAGTAACCTAATTGTCTGTAATGAAGATCACAAAAGGAAAGATAAATGGCCACTATGTGATATAGGTTACACTCACACCTTGCCTTGACCGGAGGCATGCGCCGGAGAGAGTGCTAGCAAACGACTTCTCCCTGAAAATCCCGGCGCTTGACCATATGGACCAACAGGGCACCCACCCCGGGCAAATCTCGCTTGGCGAACGGGCGACGAGCGTACGCCGGACAGCGGTTCTGGGAGAGGAGATGAGAGGTCCGAAGCCATCCCGCGGTGGGACATCGAGGGAGAGCTTGTCTCCAAGGTAATCGCTTTTGCGCGGGAAGGCGATGCTTGAATAATCGCCCTGTAGCCCGTTCGACTTGCTAGGGCGATTGTCAAAAAATATCGGTTCTCAGGTCTCTATTTTGCGAGGTGCACCCCCTGAGGGGAACCATCGGGAGTGCGAAAAGTTCGGGCACGTAGCCCACGTGGTTTTGGGAAACGGGGTGAAAGACGAAGAGCAACGGAACCAGGTACAGCCCGGCCTTCAAGTTCCAGCTGGTGCGCGAGGCCCTCAAGGCCGAGGGGAAAGGGAGCGAAGCCCAGGTGCCCCAGGCGCTGGAAGCCAAC
>JBBIVL010000116.1:0-3078 GCA_037439765.1 Candidatus Bipolaricaulota bacterium | reverse complement strand
GATGGGCCGGAGCCCGGCGGCACGGGCCCCGAGTACGTCGTGCTCGTAGCGGTCGCCGATGTGCGCTGCCTCCCCGGGAACCACCCCAGCCTGCGTGAGCGCATAGCTCCACATCGCCGGTTCGAGCTTCCCCCGAGGAGCGTTCGCCACCTGCGGACTCACGAGAAGCTTGAAGTACCCCGAGAGCCCATGCTTTCGCAGGCTCGAGCGGATGCTGGGAAGAGGCCGGTGGGAAATGATCCCCAGGACCAGGCCGCGCGCTTTCAATTCCTCCAGAGACGCAAGCGCTTCGGAATAAAGCAATTCCCCACCTTCCTCGGGAAGCCGCTCCCAGTGGTCCTGAACGCGCTCAGCCAGTTCCCCAACATCGTTTCCTGGGAAGCCCAAGAGCGCCAACATCCGGCGATTGAATTCCACAAAATTCTCCCGGGTCCAGCGGGTGTAGTCCTCAGCAAAGAGCTCCTCCCACCAGGCCTCCGCTACCTCGTAGGCCCATTCGATCCTCCCGAGCTCCACCTCCAGGCCGAGCGTGCGGTAAACCCTTTGAAGGAAGCGCGCCGGGGTGAAATCCGGGGGAAAATGGACCAACGTCCCGTCCATGTCCAGGAACACCACCCGGACCGCATGGGGGTTCATGCCTCAAGAACCTCCTTCTTGGAGCCCCGGCCGCAACGGAGGCTTCCCCAGCTCACCTCAAGGGCTGACCACGTCCAGTGCGGTTACGGCCAAACCGCGGCGGCGCAACTCCGCCAGCCAGGGATTGATGCCCAAGGAGTCGCTGGCGATGTGCCCGGTCACCACCAGGTTTTTTCCTTTTCCTCCATACTCCTGGGCCAGGCGATGGGCCTCATGGGGTCGAATGTGGATGTAGATGACCGTGTCCACCCCATGATCAAACAGGACCTTGGCCACGGGATACCCGCCGTTCGTGCCCGCCCCATGGATCACCGCCACCTTCCCCACGGGATTCTGAGAATTCCCCACCACGACCTCGATCTCCGTTTGGGCGTTACGAAATTCGCCGAAGCGGGAGCGCAGGTGCTCCACGAGCTCGCCCACGGCGGCTTTCCCGGGGATTTCCGCCACCGCTTGGACCAGGCGTTTTCTTCCGATCTCGTCAAGCGGCGTATGGATGTTCATGTAGGCCACTCCCAGGGCCTGGGCGAAGGCGGGAAGCCTGAGGTAATTGCGGGCGTGGTTCTGTAGGCGATTTTCCCTGACGAGCTCGGCCGCGGCGGCCTGGGCCAGGTCAAAGGGCACTCCATAGCCCACCATGAGCTCCACCTGGCGCAGGAGAACCTGCCAGAAATTCAGGGCGGAAAGGCCTCCCGGCGGGTGATGGGTGATTACCAGATCGAACCCGGCCGTTTTAGCCCAAAGGAGCTCCGGGCCCTCGAGGTCGATCCCCGCCAACGCTCGCCGGATCCCTTCCCCTGGGACATGGATGGCACTATCCGCCGGGACCTCCGAAAGCCCAGCCATTTCCAACGCAAGAGCCATGATCTCCGTGGTGTTCATCGCTCCTCCTTCGACAAAGCCGATTTGGAAGTGGCACAGTCTAAACGGCGAAGAGGCTAGCGGCCACGCAGGCCCTGGGAAAGGAGGAAAAGGTGCGCTACCTCCTCAATTTTCTCAGCCAGGGTGAGGGCCTCGTCAAGGGTGCGGCCCACGGCCACCGCGCCGTGGCGGGCGAGAAGCACGGCCCGGCCTTGGCCCAAAGACGCAACCGCCCGCTCGGCAAGCTCCCACGTTCCGGGCGGAGCGTGCTCGGCCACCGGGATCTTCGGGCCGAAAAGAAGGCGTCCCTCATCGTGAAGGACGGGGAGGGAGGGCAAAGAACAGGCCACGGCTGTGGCAAAGGGGGAGTGGGTGTGGACCACGGCGTTTATCTCCGGCCGCGCCCGATATATCGCGACATGCAGTCGCCACTCCGAGGACGGCCATCCGAACTCACGTACACGGCCCTCTCCGTCCATGGCCACGATCTGGGAAGGTCGCAACCGCTGAAAAGGGACCCCCGTGGGCGTGATGAGAATTTTCTCTCCGACCCGCAGGGAGACGTTTCCGGAACTGTGAGAGATGAGGCCGCGCTCACCGAGGATCCGGTAGGCCTCGGCCACCTTAACCCGAAACGGTCGCAGGGATGTTCTGGGCATAGGGTGGCCGGATTACTCCTTTTTCGGTGACGAAGGCGGTGACGAGCTCTCCGGGGGTTAGGTCGAACGCGGGATTCCAGGCCCGCGCGCCCTCCGGAGCAAAAGGCCAGCCATAGGGCCGCAAAACTTCCTCCTCCGGCCGCTCCTCGATGGGGATCTCCTCCCCCGAAGAAACTCGAAGGTCGAAGCTGGTGGTGGGGGCCACCACGTAGAACGGGACCCCATGTCGTTCAGCCAAAAGGGCAAGGACGTAGGTCCCCACTTTGTTGGCGAAATCGCCATTTTTGGTAATGCGATCAGCGCCGACCAGAACGGCGTCCACCTCGCCCCGTCGAAAAAGGAGGCCTGCGGCAAAATCGGCGATCAGGCGAAACGGGATTCCCTCCTGCAGAAGCTCCCAGGCCGTGAGCCGGGCCCCTTGCAGGACCGGCCGCGTTTCGCAGGCGTAAACCATGCGGATCTTCACTTGAGCCCAGGCGGTGCGAATGACACCGAGGGCCGTGCCGTGGCCGCCGGTGGCGAGAGCCCCGGTATTGCAGATCGTGAGCACCCGCGCGCCCTGGGCAAGGAGGGCCGTCCCCAACTCCCCAATCCGCAGGTTCGCGGAAATATCCTCCTCATGGATGCGCCTGGCCTCCGCAAGAAGAAGCTCACCCCGCTTTTCCTCGGCCGGATAGCTCTGAAGAACTTTGCTCATTCTCTCCAGAGCCCAAAAAAGGTTCACCGCCGTGGGCCGGGTTCTTCGGAGGCCTTCCAGGGCGAGCCGGACTTCCTCGGCCGGAGTGCGTCCGGGACCAGGGTGTTTCGCGGCCAAGGCCAGGGCGTAAGCGGCGGAAATGCCGATGGCCGGCGCCCCCCGCACCCGTAAATTCCGAATGGCCTCGGCCACCTCCTCCCACCTTTGGAGCCTGAGCCAGCGCTC
>JBBIVL010000115.1:0-3087 GCA_037439765.1 Candidatus Bipolaricaulota bacterium | reverse complement strand
AAAGCAGCACGATATACGCCGTCTTCTTTCCCACTCCCGGCAGGGAAAGAAGCCATTTCTCGGCCTCCTCCTGGGAAAGATCCCCAAGGAACGCCAGGGAAAGCTTGCCCCGTTCTGCGTGGATGCGGCGCAGGACCTCCTGGATGCGCCGAGCCCGCTGCCGATACAGTCCGGCCGGCCGGATGGCCTCCGCCAAGGTTTTCTCCGAGGCCGCGAGGACATCCTCCCAGCGGGGAAACCGGTCGCGGAGCGCCGCATAGGCGAAGTCGCGGTTGCGGTCGGACGTGTTCTGGGAAAGAATCGTTCGCACAAGAAGCTCCAGGGGATCGAGGGAATCCGACCTTTGGGGATCGCCAAAGGTGGTGCGCAAGCGACGGTCGATTTCCCCAAGAAGTTCGGCCTTCACGAGCCTCGAGGATAGAGAGGAGCACGGACTTGAGCAAGGGAAGGTTACGGGGGGCGCTCGCAGAGCTGGCCCAACGCGTTCTCTCCGAGCTTGCGCCGGAGCGATGCCTGGCGCAGGCCGTGCGGCTTCGTGGGGAAACCCTTTGGGCTGGCTCTTATCGGTACGATCTCCGCCGGTTTCGTCGCGTGGTTGTGGTGGGGTTTGGGAAAGCTGCAGGCCGCATGGCCCGTGGGGTAGAGGAGCTCCTGGGTGGTGCCATCTCCGATGGTTTTGTGGTCACGGCCGAGGGGAACGCCGTGCCCACGAGGATCGTGGAGGTGGCGGAGGCCGGCCATCCCCTTCCCGACGGGCGCACCCTTCAGGCAGGCCAAAGGATTTTGAGCCTCGCTCGGGCGGCAACGAAGGAAGACCTGGTGATCGTCCTCGTCTCCGGAGGTGGCTCGGCGCTGTTTGAGCTTCCCGCGCCCGGCCTTTCTCTAGAGCATGTGGCCCAAACCACGGAGCTTCTTCTCCGGGCCGGGGCCACGATCCATGAGATGAACGCGGTGCGCAAGCATTTGTCCGCGGTGAAAGGGGGAAGGCTTGCCCAGGCCGCGTACCCCGCAAACGTGCTGGCTTTGGTCCTTTCCGACGTTCCCGGGGATGACCTTGCTACGATCGCCTCCGGCCCCACTGCCCCAGATCCCACCACGTTCGCCCAGGCCGTGAGCGTGCTCAAAACCAAAGGGATTTGGAACGAGGTACCTCGGGCGGTGCGGGAGCACCTTTCGGCGGGAATGGCCGGCAACGTTCCCGAGACCCCAAAGCCCGGGGATCCTTGTTTCCGCCACATTCGTCACGTCCTCATCGGTTCCGGCCAAATGGCGTTGGCGTTAGCCAAAAAGATTGGACGAGACCTGGGATTTCGCAGCGTAATCCTCACAAGCACCTTGCGGGGAGAAGCTCGGGAGGTGGCCAAGTTTTTTGCGGCGTTGGCCGAGGAGGAGAGGCGATCTGGCAAACCCGTGTCTCCGCCGGCCCTTCTTTTGGCCGCGGGCGAGACCACCGTCACCGTGCACGGAAAGGGTTCAGGAGGCCGAAACCAGGAACTGGCTCTCTCCTTCGCTCTGGAAATCCAGGGCCTTTCGGGGGTGGCCCTGTTGGCCTTGGCTACGGATGGCCGGGACGGGCCGACCGACGCCGCCGGAGCCATCGTGGACGGCGAAACGGTGGATCGGATAAAAGCCGCAGGACTGGATCCTCTCACGGCCTTGGTAAACAACGATAGCTACACAGCCCTCTCCGCCGCTGGCGAGCTGCTTAGAACTGGGCCCACGGGGACGAACGTGGCCGATTTAGTGGCCCTTATGGTGGAAGGGAGGAACAATGTTTAAAGCGAAAAGCGGGGAGAACTTCGTGGTGCGGCTTCAGAGCGGGGAAAAGCTTCCCGAGGCGTTGCGGGAGTTGGGAAGTTTTGGGATGGTGGCCTGCGGCGTGGGGATGCTGCGCGAGGTGGTGCTCGGTTTTTGGAACGGAAAAGGTTATCGCGAGGAGCGCCTCACTACTCCGGTGGAGCTCCTCTCCCTGCAGGGAAACATTGGGGAGGGGCCGGAGGGCGTGGTGGTGCACCTCCATGTGGTGGTGGGAAAGGAAGGCGGAGAGGCGGTGGGTGGGCATCTTCTATCCGCGGTGGTGCACAACACCGCGGAGATCCTGGTACTGGGGACGCCGGGGGTGCGGCTTATGCGGCGGCCCGAGCCCACCGGCCTCCTTGGCCTCTACCCGGAGGGGGTTGAGGGGAGCCCGGCCGGGGGCTAAAAAAGAAGGGGCGAAGGTGGCGGAACAGGCAGACGCGCTGGCCTTAGGAGCCAGTGCCGCAAGGCGTGCGGGTTCGAGTCCCGCCCTTCGCACCACTTTAGGCGGACGAGGGTTTGCGCTATAATCGGAAACCCAAGCGGGAATAGCTCAGTGGTAGAGCGCCACCTTGCCGAGGTGGAAGTCGCGGGTTCGAATCCCGTTTCCCGCTCCAAGGGCCGCCGGGGTGGCGGAAGCGGTAGACGCAGGGGACTTAAAATCCCCCGAGCAAAATCCTTGCTCGTGCGGGTTCAATTCCCGCCCCCGGCACAAGCGGGGTGGAGCAGTCCGGAAGCTCGCCGGGCTCATAACCCGGAGGTCGTGGGTTCGAATCCCACCCCCGCAACCAGGCGGAGTAGCTCAATTGGCGAGAGCGCGCGGCCCATAACCGCGAGGTTCAGGGTTCGATTCCCTGCTCCGCCAGATGGGGATGTAGCTCAGCTGGGAGAGCGCCGCGTTCGCAACGCGGAGGTCGGCGGTTCAAATCCGCTCATCTCCACATGTACGCTGCGACGTCAGCTGTTCGAACACTGTATCCCCATTCATTATCGTACCATGCCAATACTTTCACCAGGTTGTCGCCAATCACCATGACATTTTCGGTATCCACTATGGCTGAGTACTCCTCGCCAATGAAGTCCCCCGAGACCAGTGGCTCCTCTTCTACGCGGAGAATCTTGAGCCCTTCGCTCTCCCACTTTTCTTGCCATTTCCTGAAAGCTTGGAGCACGCTCTCCTTTATAACGTGCTTCGCTGTTTGGACGACCAGGTCAACAAGGGAGACCGTGGGAACCGGTACTCTTAAGGCAATGCCATGCATTTTCCCTTTGAGCTCAGGGAGGTAGTGT
>JBBIVL010000114.1:0-3124 GCA_037439765.1 Candidatus Bipolaricaulota bacterium | reverse complement strand
ACGTAGTTCCAGGCCCGCTCCTCCTCGCTCATGCACTGAGGCTCTTGGGCTCGGGAATTCCCACCTTGGCCCGGATGTCGCCCGCGATTTTTTCGGCGAGGTCGGGATGCTCCTCCAAGAACTGCGCGGCCTGGGATAGGCCTTGGCCCAACCGCACATCCCCGTAGGAATACCAGGCCCCGGAGCGCGTCACCACCCCCAGCTCCACCCCGGTGTTCACGATGTCCCGCTCTTTGACGATGCCCCGGCCGTAGATGATGTCGAAAGCGGCCTCGCGGTAGGGTGGGGCCACTTTGCTCTTCACCACCCGCACGTGGGCCTTCATTCCCACACGTTCATCGCCCTCGGCGATCTTCCCCTCGGACCAGATGTTGAGGCGCACGGAGGCGTAGAACTTGAGGGCCCGGCCGCCGGTGGTGGTGGTGCCCGGCCCAAACGGCCCGGGTTGGATGGTGGCCCGAATCTGGTTCACAAAGATGGCCACCGTCTTGGACTGGGCGATGGCTGCCGCGAGCTTGCGCATGGCCTGGGACATGAGCCGGGCCTGGAGCCCCACCTGGGCCTCGCCCATTTGCCCCTGGAGTTCCGCCTCGGGCACCAGGGCCGCGACGGAGTCCACCGCAATCACGTCCACTGCACCCGAGCGCACCAAGGCCTCCATGATCTCCAGGGCTTGCTCGCCCGAGCTCGGCTGAGAGAGAAGGAGCTCGTCGAGCTTCACCCCGATGGCCTGGCAATAGGTGGGATCCAGGGCATGCTCGGCGTCGATGAACGCCGCGGTGCCGCCCAATCGTTGGGCCTCGGCCACGATGGAGAGGGCCAGCGTGGTTTTGCCCGAGGCCTCCGGGCCGAAAATCTCCACGATCCGGCCGCGGGGAACCCCACCCACCCCAAGCGCAATGTCGAGGGCCAAGGACCCGGTGGGAATGACCTCCACTTCTGCCACCGGCCTCTCGCCCAGCCGCATGATGGCCCCTTCGCCATAAGTCTTCTGGATCTGCTTGAGCACGTTCTCCAGAACTTCCTGGCGCTTGGGGGACGCCTCTTTCTTTTCCGGATTGGCCATAGAAAATCCCTCCGGGCTTATGGTAAGGCCGAGGGGGACGGGCGGCAAGGGACCGAAACGACCAAGGATTCCGGGCCAAGCACGCGCAAAGGATACAGTTCCTCCCCATCGAAGGAGCACACGATGGCGCGGACTTGCACCCCCGCGGTCACGGCCGTGCCCAGGGCTTCCGCAAACCGCGGATCCACAGAGGCGTTGGGGCCAAATCTCCAAGCGTCGGGCCGCTGCACCACGAACACCACGAACGCCCTCTCCCCGGCCTGGACGCGACTTGCGAGCTCCCCCAGATGGCGTGCCCCCCGGGCCGTGGGCGCATCGGGAAAGAGCGCTACCCCCTCCTCCACCAAGGTCACGGATTTCACTTCCACCCACACCTTTTCCTCCCCATGGGCGAGGAGGAAATCGGCCCGGCCCGCCCCAAGTTTCGGTTCCTTGGCCAGGAGGTGAGCGCCGCGAAGTTCAGGCAACACTCCGGCGGCAAGAAATGGGGGGAAAGCACGGTTGGGCAGGGTGGAATCCAGGGAGACGAGGAATGCCCCGAGATCCACGGCCACTGCGGTCCAGGCGGTGCGGCGTCCCGAGGTCGCCGGCCGGAGAAGAAGGTTTCGCCCGGGCTGGAGAAGCTCCGAAAGTCGGCCGGGGTTGGGAAGATGCGCCCGCTCCTCCCGTCCGTTCACCTGCACCATTAGGGTGAACCGGTTGATCCTGGCCAGAAAAACCCCCGGCACCATAATCCCACAGGAGCCATGGTACGGGATCACCCGCTTACGGGCAGGGCCTCCGGCTCAAAGAGGCCCTGCCATCAAGGGGCTTGCAAAGAAACGGGTTTCCCAAGGCACTCTCGAGGGGGCTCAGGCCGAGGGGACCGGCGCGCTCCGCCATGAGCCCCGCCTCCTACGAGAATCTTCAGCGCTCACTACCTTCGGGGAAAGTGCCCATCCGTGCGCAGAGGGCTTAAAATCGAATGGGCTCATGGCGATGAACGAAGCGGACACCCGGGCGAGGCTCGTCGAGCCCAAACTCAAGGCCGCGGGCTGGACGGACCAGCAGGTCACCCGCGAGGTCTACTACCAACGGGACGTGCGCTATACACCCGGGAAGATCATTTTGGTCGGCGATCAGGCCCGCCGTGGCCAAGCTCGTAAAGCCGATTACCTCCTTCGGCTCACCGAGGGTTTTCCCATCGCCGTGGTCGAGGCCGAACCGGAATATAAATTTCCAGACGCGGGCTTAGAACACGCGACACCCATCCTGCGGAAAAACACGCTGGAGGAAAACATCCGCCAGGTCACGGAACGCTACGACGCCATCATGACCAATCCGCCGTTCGGCGGAACGGAAGGTCAGCATATCCAGCAGAACTTCCCCATAAGGTCCCAAGCCACGGAGCTTCTTTTCCTTCAGCACATCATGAAGAAGCTAAAGCCCAGGGACGGTGCGCGCTGCGGTATGGTCGTGCCCGAGGGACTCCTTTTCCGCGGTGGGGCGTTTGCGAAGATTAAGCGAGATCTCCTTGCGGAATTCAACCTGCACACGGTGGTAAGTCTTCCGATGGGAATCTTCTATGCGTCCGTCAAGACGGGACTTATCTTCTTTGAGCGTCCAGGGCCTACAAAGGAGACTTGGTACTATGACCTCCCATTGCCCGAGGGCCTAAAGAAGTTCAGCAAAGGGAACCCTATCCGGGACGAGCACTTCGATGAAGCCCGGAAACTATGGAAGGCCTGGGATGCTTACCGCAAGGGGAAAGGCCCACGAGAGGCCTGCCTTTCCGAGCGCTCTTGGATCGTTCCGGTGGAGGAGATCAAAAACCGGGGCTACGACCTCACCGCCCGCAATCCGAACCGGCCCGAGGGTGAGGAACTCCCGTCCCCTGCGGAGATCGTGGCCGAGCTCATGGAGAGGGAAAGAGGGATCCTGGCTATTGTGGAGGATCTAGCCGCGCTTTTGGAAAACCAGCAGGGAGGAAACGCCGATGCCCCGGACGCTTAACAAGCAGGCCGTGCAGGATTGGCTCTCCGGGCAGAAGGCTGCGGCAGAGCGCCTCGCATTGGAGCG
>JBBIVL010000113.1:0-3233 GCA_037439765.1 Candidatus Bipolaricaulota bacterium | reverse complement strand
TGACTGAAGATACACAAAAGTTGACCAAAGATCCAGGTTGAGGAAAAGCGCGTCCCGGCGGGGGTTCCGGAGAAGGGAAACTTGACAAAAGGACGCTTTTGTTAACTCCCCTAGTCCAGGGCATAGCGCTCGATGATCTTTTTCTCCTCCCCCGCCACCTCCGCGGAAAGCTCCACGTAGTCCTTGAGCCCGGAGGTGAGAAGCTTCTCCCGAAATAGGCTGTCCAGCTGAAAGATCCCGGCGGAGTTGGTCATGCGCACATGGATGCGCACGGGTTTTTCCTGGCCCTTGGCAATCTCCACCTTGTCGATGGCCAGGGCGGACACGCTGTGGATGGTGGGCCGGCCCACCTGAAAGGGGATGCGCGCCCGGCCCTTCTCCATGTCCAGGGCGTCGGCCACCTTGAGGACCCCGGCCTCGAGGGTCAACGGCCGCGCCTCCCGCCGATGGGCATAGATGGCGTGGAGCACATCGGCCAAGACCTGGGTCTTCGCCGGCTCTTCATAGATCCCAGTCAAAAGTTCGTCGGCAAGTTGGGCCGCCAGTACGAGGGACAGGCTTTCGTGCTCGTCCCGGTGAATGGCGTGGCCGATGTCGTGGAGGGCGGCCGAAAGGAGCACCACCACCTCCGCATCCTCCGGGGAAAGCCCGTGGTCCACCACGCCCGGCCGCACCCCGGCTTCCATGAGGAGGCGCAGCACGCGCAGAGCCAAGCGCATTACGATGCGCACGTGCACGGGCCCGTGATCGTTGATCCCCAGCCGGTTGATGGCCGTGATGTTGGAGCAGGCCCAAAGGGCGCGCAGGCGGGCGGAGCCCTCGATAGCCCGCCGAAGTTGGGTGAGCTTTTCGTTGGGCATCAGGAGATTTTGAGGTCGCGCCAGGTTTCCCACCAGGCCGCCTGTCTCGTCTGGGCCTGAAGCCTGGCCTCGAGGACCCGCACGCGCTCGGCCAAATCCCGCACCTCCGCCGCGAGATGTTCAACCAGGGTTTTCCAGCCCTCATCTTCGGTTTCGTTCCGTTTTTCCGCGTTTGGCTCGGTTTTGGCCTGAGCTTTATGCATTTTTTCGCTGTTCAGTTCAGAGCGGAACCGCAAAATGTTGCCCGCCTCCTTCAAGGTATGCCCAGTTTCGCACAAAGCCTGGAGGTCCCGCAGGAGGGAGAGGCCTTCTTCAGTGAGGAGGAGCTGGTTGTTGGGGCCGCGGCGCAGGTAGGGGAGGAGGAGGTCCCGGATGGCCTCGATTCGGTTTCGCACCTGGTTTTCCGTGGTCATCCCCAGGAGGGATGCCAATTCCCGCACGGTGTACATGGTTTTTCCTCCTTTTCACCGGGTTTCCCCAAAAGTAGGCCGTCGCCCATTTCTCCGCAAGTGCCAGCTATCATGCGGGAAAAGGGAGTGGGTAGCTATGGCCCAAGCGGGTGCGGTTTTATGCGGTTTCGTCCTAGGCTTTTTGGCGCGGGCGGAGGGAGCTCCCGGCCTCCTCCCGGCGCGGTGGAGTTGATGTTAACCAATGTCGGCTTGGCCCATTGGCGTTGTCGACCATCGCGCGGTTTTTTGGCTTTGGCGGTGACAGGCGACAAAACCAACGAGGAATGTCCGCGGGTCGAGATATGGGATGTACCGGCGAAGGCGCGTCTTGCCCGGATTGGTGGCGTTCTTGCCACCTCCTTTGCCTTCTCCCCGGACGAGAAGATGCTGGCCGTGGCCACGGACCGGGGAGAAATCCTCCTCTTTGATCTCGCGGAGCCAAGCCGGGCAAAGAAGGTTTTGCGGGGCCACACCGCTCAGGTTCTTGCCCTCGTCTTTTCGCCGGATGGGACGCGCCTTTACTCCGGCTCCCTCGACGGCACCATCCTCATCTAGGCCGTGACGTCCCAGGACTACGACACCGGGGAAACAAATTCGGGGCAAACCTGTGGACCAAAACTCGCAAGAGAGAGCCAAAACAAGCTGAAGGGCTGAGGGTCCAAGGAACTGGTTCTCCGGCGTATGGAAGCCCTTCGCTTATGCTCCCTCGCCGGGAAGGGAGCGTTCCGTGTGGACCATGGGTTATCATGCAATGGCGAGGAGGTGAGGGCGTGTGGCTTTTTTCGCTGAGCAGACCCGAGGAGGCGGCACGGGCTTACCCTTGTGCCACCGAGACTCCCCGGCCCTTCTGGGCCGATGGCCTGGAGCTCTCGCGGAAGTGGTTCGGGGAGAACCTTGGAAAGCATGTGGAAGGCTTCCACCTGGAGGAAGACGGCAAGGTGATCGGGCACATCTACTGGGCCCCCTCGGAGCGGGCCCTCGTTCCCTACCGCACCGAGCCAGGCGTGGCCTGGCTCTACTGCGAATGGATCCAGCGGCTCCACCAAGGGCGGGGCCACATGCGGAAGCTCTTCTCGGCTTTTGTGGAGCACCTAAAGCAGCAAGGCTACAAGGGGGTGCTGGTGGGGGCCACCGACTATGAGGGCTACATGCACCGCTCCCACTTCCAGAAGCGCGGCTTCCGGCTACTAGGGAAGGGGAACGGCGGGAAGCTCATGTACCTCCCGCTTGCGCAGGAGTCGGTGGAGGTGGAGCCCCTGAACCCCAAGGTGGGGCGCGAGGGGACAGCACCGGTGGAGGTTCTGGTGATCAGCGGCTCCCTCTTCTGCCCCGTGGGTGCGGCGACGGTGCTTTATCTGCGCAGGGTCGTCGCTGAATTCGGAGACCAAGTGGCCCTGAAGGAGGTCCCAGCCGGTCCGGAAGCGCTTTCCCGCTATGGCGTGGGCAACGGGATCTTCATCAACGGGAAGCGTACCTTCTTCGGCCCCGCCACCGAGGACCAGGTGCGGGCTACAATTCGTGCGGAATTGGAGAAATCCCGAGCATCATCTTAGGGAAGGAAGTCATGGACGTGCAGATTGTCGAGCTTACGGAGGAGAACCTCGTTCAGGCTCCTGAATGGGACAGCCATCCCTATAGCTGTAAGCATTGCCTCTACTGGGAGCATCCGGAGCTCAAGCATTGATCCCAAGGCAGAAGTACAGCAGGAGATGTTTGAAAAGAAGAGAAACTGGCTCCGGCGGGTGAGGGAAGAATGGGGTTGTTGCGGGAAACTTCTTTTTGTCTCCGATGAGGCGGTGGGCTATGTCCAATATGCTCCGCCTCGTTATCTCCCTGGTCCAGGAGGCTACCCGGCTGGGCCGGTAAGCGAAGATGCAGTGCTAATCTCATGTTTGTTAATCCCCTCCAGGAAATACCAGCGGCG
>JBBIVL010000112.1:0-3264 GCA_037439765.1 Candidatus Bipolaricaulota bacterium | reverse complement strand
CTTTACGAGGCTGCGCGGAGAAAAATCGCGGCATTCATCGGCGCCCAGGCGGAGGAAGTGGTGTTCACCCGCGGAACCACCGAGGGCCTCAACCTCGCCGCGTGGTGCCTGGGTGAAACTCGGGTTTCCGCAGGCGATCGCCTTCTCGTCACGGAGATGGAGCACCATGCCAATCTCCTTCCCTGGCAAGTTTTGGCCCACCGGAAGAATGCGGAACTTTTGGCCATCCCCATCGATGCCGAAGGGCATTTGGATTTGGACGCCTTCCGAAAGATGCTCACGCGAAAGACGAAGGTGGTGGCGGTGACCCACGTGTCCAACGTGTTGGGCACGATCAATCCTGTGGCGGAGATCGCAGAGGAGGCTCATCGAGTCGGGGCAATAGTGGTGGTGGACGCTGCCCAATCCGTACCGCATATGCCCGTGAAGGTTCGGGAACTGGGGGCCGACGTGTTGGTCTTCTCCGGCCACAAAATGCTTGGCCCCACAGGAATCGGCGTCCTTTGGGCTAGAACCGAGCTTCTTGAGGAATGGCCGCCGTTTCTTACCGGGGGAGAGATGATCCGCGAGGTCTGGATTGACCGGGCCACCTGGGCCGACCCGCCCGCCAAATTCGAGGCGGGAACCCCGCCCATCGCCCAGGCCATCGGGCTCGGCGCCGCCGCGGATTATCTCGAGAAAATTGGCATGAATGAGGTGCAGGCCCACGAAGAGGAACTCACCCATCTAGCCATGGAGGGTTTGTTGGCCCGGACCTTTGTGGAGGTGTACGGGCCTCAGAAGGTGCGGGAAAGAGGGGCCCTCGTGGCGTTCAATCTTCGCGGGATTCACCCGCACGATGTGGCCACCCTTCTCGATCAGGAGGGGATTTGCATTCGTGCAGGACATCATTGCGCTCAACCTCTGCACCGCAAACTGGGAATCCCCGCGTCCTGCCGCGTCTCTTTCTCCGTTTACAACACGGAGGAAGAGGTGAGATGTTTTTTGGCTGCTTTGGACCGAGTGTGGGAGGCTTTCCGATGAGCCCTTACGAAGAAGTGATCCTGGACCACTGGAAGAACCCGCGGAACAAAGGGCGGCTGCCCAATCCCGATTTGGTGGGGGTGGAGGTCAACCCCCTTTGCGGGGACGCGGTGCGCCTGGAGTTGAAGGTTGCTGACGGAAAAGTGATGGACGTGCGTTTCGATGGCCAAGGCTGCGCCATCTCCCAAGCTGCCGCTTCCCTTCTTACGGAAATCATCCGGGGCCGGACCCTGGACGAACTTCGCGCGCTGAAGGACGAAGAGCTTCTTTCCGCCCTGGGCGGGGTGATCCCCACCCGCCTGAACTGCGCGCTCTTGCCCTTGCGCGCGCTGCGGCGAGCTCTTGGCGTTTAGCGCCGGGCTTTTCGGGTCTTTCGGGTGCGGGTGGTCTTCCGTTTTGCCGGTTGGCGGGCCCCTTTTCTCCCCTTGGTCGTGCGGGCACGGGTGCGTTTGGCCGGTGGGGGTTCCTTGGCCACGGCGATCACATCGGCCAAGGTCATGCTCTCCAGGTCCCGCAGGAATTTATCCTCGACGTTAGCCCAGAACGGGTAGGTTGGACAGCTGGGATCGGGAGCCCAAAGATCCCGGCGCACCCGGCCCAGAACCAGCGTGGGCTGCTTTTCCAAAGTTTTTGCAAGGTCGGCGATTTTGATCTCCCGAGGATCCTTGACCAAGGTGAATCCACCAACCCGGCCTTTCTGTGCTTCCAAATACCCTTTGGCCCGCAAATCCAGAAGAATGCGGCGAAGGAAAGGCTCACCAACCCCACAGGCTTTGGCCAATTCGCGTACGGCGCTCCGGCGCTCGGGCAAACGGGAAAGCTCGTAAAGCGCGCGAATTCCGCTGCCTAAACGAATTCCTACCAGCATCCCTCCTCCTTATGCGTTGAGGATGAACAATAATAACATGCGCCGGTTTGGGCTGTCAAAAATGACAAACCTCGATCTGTTCAAAGAAAGGGCAAACCTCTGCCTCGGGAGCTCCGCAAATCTTGGTCGCCCGGGGTCACGGAGTTTGAGGGAGGTGCAGCGTGCGGGACCGGAGCTGTCCGCACCCGGCCTGAATGCTCACCCCGCGCGAGCGGCGCACGGTCACATCAATGCCGCGCGCCAAAAGCTCGTGCCGAAACCGCTCGATTCCCGCCGGATCGGGGGGTGCAAAGGGAAGCCCTGGGGCGGGGTTGAACGGGATGAGATTCACATGGACCAGTTTTCCTCGGAGAAGAAGGGCCAGGGCGCGGGCTTGGGAAACGCCGTCGTTCACACCCCGCAACAGCACGTACTCGAAGGTCACGCGCCGGCCGGTGGCCAGGGTGTAGGCTTCGGCGGCCGCAAGAACTTCGGCAATCGGCCATCGCTCGGCCAAAGGCACGAGCTTTGCGCGCAAGGCATCGTCCGGAGCATGCAGGGAAATCGCCAAATTGAATTGATGCCCTTCACTCGCTAATTGCAAAATTCCCGGTACAACCCCGATCGTCGAAACCGTTACTCGCCGGGCCCCCAAATTCAAGCCCCCCTTGTGGTTGAGGATCAGGAGCGCTTTAAGGGTGGCTTCGTAGTTCAACAAGGGCTCTCCCATCCCCATGACCACCACGTGGGTCACCCGTTCCCCCTGAGCCTGCAGGGCGCGGGCGAAGTGCCACACTTGGCCCGCGATCTCTCCCGCGGTGAGGTTGCGCACGAAACCCATGCGGCCGGTGGCACAGAACGCACAACCCACGGGACAACCCACCTGGGTGGATACACACACCGTGCGCCGGTCCTCCTCGCGGATCAAGACCGTTTCCACGCTGGTACCATCGAGGAGCCCAAGCAATACTTTCTCCGTTCCTTCCTCATCGGCTTCCCGTGCGAGCATGGTGAACGGGTTGATCAAAAAGTGGCGGGCAAGCTTTTCGCGCAAGGAGAGAGGCAGATTGGTCATGGGGGAAAAATCGGGGACAAAATGGATCCAAACCCACTCCCAAATCTGTTTGGCTCGGAAGGGCGGCTCGCCCCAGGCCCCCAGCTTCTGGGCTAGCTCCTCGTAGGCAAGATCCAGAAGAACGTGCTTGGGCATCCTCGAATTATCCCCTAGCGTCCCGTCCACTGTATCTGGCCGGCATCGTGCCCACTTCTCTGGATTTCCGCAAATCCTAAAACTATGAGGGCTTAGCTCTCGTGGCCTCCGAAAAGCTCGGGGTACCGCGCGACCTGGGCCTCGAAGGGCGCATCATGGCGGATGGTGAGAACGCGGTAGCCCA
>JBBIVL010000111.1:0-3615 GCA_037439765.1 Candidatus Bipolaricaulota bacterium | reverse complement strand
CGTGGCGAAGAAGGCGCGCTTAGGTTAAAGAAAGGCCTTCTCCCCGGGGATGCGGGGAAAAAGGCGCACCTCGCCCACGTGGGGAAACCCACACAAAAAGCGGACAAGTCTCTCCACGCCGATGCCAAACCCCGCGGAAGGGAAAAGCCCATCCTGCGCCAGGGTCAAAATAGGGCGAAAACCTTGGAGTGATAGACCTTGTCGAAGAATACGAGCTTGGATCCTTTCCGCTTGGTACTCGCGTTCGCCACCGGAGAGAGCCTCGCCGTAGCCCTCCGGGTAAAGGAGGTCCATATCCCGGAGGATCCCCGGGCGCTCTGGGTCCTCCCGATCGTAGAACTCCCGCTGGTCCACGGGGAAGTCCACGAGCCAGATCGGTTCCTTGGCCCTGCGGGAAAGCTCGACCTCGAAATCATCCCCTAACTCCTGGTGGGCTTCCTGCCAAGAGACGCGGGGGAAGGGCCGGGAATATTCGGGAAGCGCCCGGCCAAGCTCCTTAAGAGCCCTTCTGCACTGGGCTCGGACCTCCTGCACGACGTGGAGGAAGAGGCGCTCCCCAAGATCCATAACCTCCTCCCGGGAAGCGTCCCGCATCTCCAGATCCAGCTGGACGAACTCGAAAAGATGGCGCCCGGTGGTGGCCCGCTCCGCCGGCTCCAGCCGCACGTTGGGCGAAAAACAGAAAATTTTGGGATGGACGCGTACGGCCGCCTGCTTGTGGAAGATCATGCTGCGGGTCAGGTACCACGAGGAACCGTAGGCGGAGAGGGTGGCCCATTCCGGGGTGGTGCGCAGGGGATCGGTGACCGGCGCAAGGATCACCGGCAAGAGTTCGATGAACCCTTCCTTCGCCAGGAATTCCCGGCTCGCCCCAAGCACAACGCTCGTAACCTCCAACGCCAAAGCCTCACGTTTCACGCTTTCCTCCTTTGGGAATGAGTGAAAAAAGGAAAAACAAGCCCACAAACGGGACGATTTACGCAGTGAAAAGTTGAAGTTACGCCCCGGCCGGGGCGTTGGCCGGGCCAAGCGGAGGAAGCGCGATCTTCAGCCCTCGAAGCACGTTCCTCAAATACAACATCCTGGCCACCCTGTCAAGAGGACTGGGGTGAGATCGGTGTTCCACCCCCGGCCAGATTCTGAACAAGATCTATGAGGAGCTGACCCGCCACTCTCCGCCTGTACGGGGCGGAGGCCCGAAGGTCGGTGATGGGCTGGGTGGCCGCGCTCAGCCTCGGCACGAGGTCCTCCCATGCCCCTGGATCCAGAGGCCTTCCCACCAGAGCTTCCTCCACTTCCTTTGGCCGAAGAACGGTGGGGGCCACGGAGCCCAGGGCCAGCCGGGCTTTCTCCACCCGCCCATCTTTCACCCACACCAGCGCTCCCAGGGAGGCGACAGCGATGATCAAGGCCCGTCGCCGGCCCACCTTGCGGAAATAGCTCATGGGCTGGCCCTCTGGATAAGGGAGGAAAAAGGAGCTCACCAACTCCCCATTCTTCAGCGCCGTCTTGCGTGGACCAACGATGAATTCGTGGATGGGGAACTCCCGCTCCCCTTCTTTGCTCACCGTGCGTATCCGGGCCTCCAGGAGATAGAGGGCGACGAGGCTATCCCCGGCAGGCGAGGCGGTGACCACGTTCCCTCCCATGGTTCCCATGGCCCGGATGGCCGGGGAACCGATGGTGCGCAGGACCATCCGCAGGATGGGAAAACGCTCAGTAGCCGGGTGGGAAAGAAGCTCCGCATGGGTGAGGGCTGCGCCCACCTCTAGCCCCTCCTTCGTTTCCCTAAGCACGCGAAGTTCCGGAAGCTCGCCCACGTACACCAAAAGCTCAGGCTTTTCCGAACCTTTGCGGATGGACACGAGGAGATCGGTGCCGCCGGCAAGGGGCTTTCCCCCTTCTGCTAAATGACGCAAAGCTTCGGCAATGTCCTTTGGCTTCACCGTGGGAATTGGGCGCAGGCGCACAGCGCTTCACCTCCAACATCCTCCGGCCGGTCGATATCCACCACCACGCCCGGGTCCTCCCAAGGGATGAGCTCGCACTCCTCAAGGAGGAAACGAGCACCCACATCACCTTTGAGCTCAAGGAGCGCGGAGCGCAGGGAAGACGGGAGATACACGGGGAAACCCCGCTGCCCGCGATAAGAAGGGGCCACGGGTCGCTCCCCAGCCCGTGAAAGCACGGCCAACGCCGCCTCATACGGGACGAAGGGCATATCTCCCAAGAACACGAGCATTCCCGTGGACACCAGCTCCGCGGCGCAGCGTAGGGATGAGCCCATGCCCTCCGGCCATTCCGGGTTATGAATGACCCGCCACATTTTTTCTTCGCGCAAGCCTTTTTCTGGCGCGGAGAAAAGGGCAGAAAGGATTGCTTCGGCGTGGGCTCCTACGACAAGCACGCGTTCCGAAAGGGGAAGACTCTCCACCAGGTCCAACACCCAGGCCAGCATAGGTTTTCCGCGCACGGGAAGAAGAAGTTTTGGGGTGGAAAGAGCCATTCTTTTTCCTGGGCCTGCGGCCAACACCACCCCTGCTACCTCAGGCACCCCTTCCCTCCCGCATTTTCTGTGCCGCCAAAAGCACGGCCTCCACGATCTGCTCATAGCCTGTGCATCGGCAGAGGTTTCCGGAAAGCCACTCCCGCACCTCCTGCCGGGTGGGATTGGGGTTCTCCAAAAGAAGGGCGTAAGCGGCCATGAGGAAGCCGGGCGTGCAGAACCCGCACTGCACTCCGGCCGTTTCCACAAACGCTTCTTGGAGAGGATGGAGTTTCCCGCCTTGGTTGAGGCCTTCCACGGTGAGGACTTCTTTCCCCTCCACCTGGATGGCCAAGGTGAGGCAGGAAAGGCGCGGTTTTCCATCCACAAGGACGGTGCAAGCCCCGCATTCGCCCTCGCCGCAGCCTTCTTTTGTGCCGATGAGGCCCAGATCCTCTCGCAGAAGATCCAGAAGCCTTCGGCCGGGAGGAACTTCCACCTCCACCGGCCTTCCGTTCAGGCGGAACCGCAATTTCACCGGCTCATCACCTCGCTTAGGGCCCTAAGATCCGGAGGAATGATGGGCGGCTCGGAAAGGCCGCGCAAGAGTCCTTGGGGATCTTTCAGGCCAGATCCGGTGATGATGAGGACCACCCGGTAATTGGGGCCGATCAGGCCTTCCTTCAGAAGTTTTCGAAGGCCGGCTAAGGGAGCGGCGCCGGAGGGCTCGGCGAAAACCCCGGCCTCGCGGGCTAGATCCAGGGAGGCCGCCACAAGCTCGGCATCGCTCACGGTCACGTAATCGCCGCCCGTTTGGGCCACGTATTTCACGGCCTTCACCACATCCGCCGGCTTTCCCACCCGGATGGAGTCGGCGATGGTCTCCGCCAGTTCTTCCGCGGGAAGGATGGGCTCACCCCGCTGGAAGCGCGCGAATGCATGGGCCACGGGAGCAGCCCCCGTGGCTTGGACCCCAAAAACTTTGGGAATTCGCGAGGTCATCCCCGACCAGGCCAGCTCCAAAAAACCTTTGCAAACCCCGGCGATCACGGCGCCGTCGCCCACGGCCACCACCACCGCGTCCGGGCTCTCCCCCAACTCCTCCCAGATCTCGAAGGCCACGGTTTTGT
>JBBIVL010000110.1:0-3638 GCA_037439765.1 Candidatus Bipolaricaulota bacterium | reverse complement strand
CTTCTCCGCCCCTGGGAGATCGGCTAATGGTAGGCCGGCGGGCTCTGGACCCGCTAGTGGGGGTTCGAATCCCTCTCTCCCAGCCACGTCGCCAGCTCTTCCTCGAGCGGTGCCAGCACAAACGCCGCTTTTTCCTCGGCCAAATCCGCTAGCTCCGAGCGCGCCTGCCCCAGTTCCGCGCGGAATTTCTCGTCCCGGAGCGCATGGGCGTTGGCGTCCACGGTGTACAGAGCCGCCGTGCACGCCGCCCAGGCCAGCCTCGCCGCGCAGGCCAGGTCACTGCGGGCGCTTTTGGGGCACACTGTGAGGAGACGCTCGGCCAGGTCCAGGAGGGCCATGGCCTTTTGCGCCGTCTCCAGGGGTACTCCGGCCGCGCGCACCAAGGCTTTCTCCAGCTCTTCCTTGCCTTTCTTCTGGGCGGCCACCACTTGGGCGTAGGCGGTGGCATCGGCCACGCCAAGTTTCAAGAACTGTTGCTCAAAATTCTCGGCCCGCTCTACGGACTCGCCCACTTCCCGGCCGCGTTTTTCCGCCAACGCCGCGACTTTCCGCACCAGGGCTGCGGCCAGGGCCCCGGCCAGGGTCGCGGCGGTCCCCCCGCCGGGCACGGGCTCCGTGGACCCCAGAGCCTTGAGCAAATCTCCAATGCTTTGCCCCTCCAGGTTTTCCATCGCCAGCGCTCCTTTTCCCTCCCCGAGGGTGCCACGAACCCGCCCCGCCGGGCAAATGCGAGGAATGGGCTTCAGTACATGGTCTGCATGTCCAAAAGCCCCCGGCGCACGGCGATCCGTTCGGCCACGCGAAAAACTCCCACGGAAAGAACCATCCCCAGGAGCGTGGCCCCGGCCAGGATCGCAAGTAACATGGCATCGGAAACGTGGGCCAGCTCCGCGTGGAGTCCTGTCCCCAGGAGGGCCCGCCGCAGGGCCTCGAACCAGTAGGTGGGCGGGAGCCCCAGCCCCACGGCCCGAAAGGGCCCCGGGAGCACGGAGAGGGGAAACGCTGCCCCACACAGAAGGTAGAGCCCACCGGCCACCACGTCGCCCACCATCCAGCCGTGCCGGGCGATGAGCAGGGATACCCCGGCCAAAAGGATCCCGTAGAAGGCCAACGCCCCTAACCCCAAGAAGAGGGCGGCCACGAGGGGCCCGGGGTTCACCAAAGAAGGTCGCACCCCAAGGAACGCCACGCCGAAGGCAAGGGTGATGAGCACGGAGACCGTGGCCACCAGGGTTTTGGCCACTCCCCGTCCCAGGAGGTACCCGTAAAGATGCATGGGCGCCATGTACACGTACTTCAGCATCCCGTAGTGCTCGCGGTCGTCGGTGACCGTCCAGCTTATGCCGGAAAGGACGTTCAGCACGTAGAGATAAAACGTGGTGCCCAGGAAAACCTGGGGGAAGAGGGGGTTTCGGAGGCCCCCTTGGGCCACTACGAGGTACATGAACACGAGGATGAGCACTCCAGCCACGGGCTTGATCACGGAGTAGATGGCAAAAAGGAAGGGTTCCGTCCAGTTGGACTCGATCTGCCAGCCCAGCCAGGCTCCGGCCTTGAATCCCTGAAGCATTTCCCGGGCCCGCCGCATCATTGCCCCCGCAACGTGAGCCGGCCTTCCCGCCGGGCCAGGGCCTCAAAAAACCCGAGCCCCCGGTGGGCGAGAAAGATGAACAGCGCGGCCAGCCCGGCCAGGATCCCCAGCTCCGCCTTTACGCTGAGGAAGCGAAAGTGCTCCATAAGTTTTGGATAAAGGAGCTGGCGCAGGGCATCGAGGCCCAAGGTCACGGGGATGAGGGAGGCCGCGGCGGCCACCCAGAACCCCAGGGCCCGCACGGGAAAGTAGAACCCGGAGAACAGGTACACCGGCTCCATGAAGAGATTGGAAAGGTGCCAGGCCTCCCGGCCCCAGAGGAGAAACACTGAACTCAGGAGCATTCCCAGCCCATAGAGGGCGATCAAGGTGAGGAGAAAAACCCCGAAGAACAGGGCCCCTTGGCTTACCTGAAGCGGAATCCGGAAGAGGAGGGTGCCCACGAGGATCACGCCCGCGGCCCGCACCGTGGTGGCCGTGAGCCCGCCCAGGGCCATCCCCAGGAGAATGGCCATGCGCGAAGTGGGCGCAATCAGGTAGAGCTGAAGATTTCCCGTCTCCTTCTCCCAATAGAGTTGGCTTGCCATGCTCCAAAGCACGTTCATCCAGTAGGCGATGGTGGCCCCGCCCAGGACCACGAATCCCGCGAACTCCGGGGGCGCACCGATGGCCCGGTAGATGTAAACGTAGGCGGAGACCTGGAGGATCGGGAAGAAAACGTCGAAGAAGAGCCAGCTCTTCTCGCGCCAGACCCCGATGAGGCGGGGGTAGGCTCGGCCCTTCATCGTGCGGAGAAAAATTTTCCAGGTGGCCCTCATTCGCGGGCCTCCTCGCTGAGTTTTCGCCCCACGAGGGCAAGAAAGACATCCTCCAGGGTGGGCTCCTCCTTGCGCAGCTCCGAAAGTTCCCCGCCGGCCTGGTGGAGCCGGGCCAGCACGGCCACCAGCACCTCCTCCCGCTCCAGGATGAGGTCCAGGCTCAGGCGGCCGTTTTCCTCAGTTTGGGCCAAGGCCCGCACCCCAGGAAGACCGTCCAACACGTTCTTCGCACCCGGAAGCCCCTCCACGTAGAGCCGAAACACGGCCTCCCGCTGGAGCGTCTTCTTGAGCTCCGCTGGGGGTGCGCAGGCCAAGATTTTTCCGCGGTCGATGATGGCCACGCGGCCGCAAAGCTCGTCGGCTTCGTGCATGTAATGGGTGGTGAGGAGAATGGTGTGGTCCGGGTGCTCCGAAAGCCATTGTCGGATGAAGTCGCGGATGGTGCGGGCCACCTGCACATCCAACCCCAGCGTGGGCTCATCGAGGAAAAGGATCTCCGGATCAGTAAGAAAACCCCGCACGATGTTCATTTTTTGGCGCATCCCGGAGGAGAGGTGGTAGACCTTGGTCTTGGCCCGGTCAGCCATGTCCACGAGGGCAAGGAGCTCGCGGATGCGGCGGCGGGCCTCCCGGGAGGGGATCCCGTAGAACTGGGCGAACATCCAGAGGTTCTCCTCCACGGTGAGGAGGCCGTAGCCCGAGGTTTCTCCCCCGCAGACCATGTTGATGTGCCGCCGCACCTCCCGGGGGTTTTGCGCCACGTCGGCTCCGGCCACCCAGGCCCGGCCGGAGGTGGGGGAAAGTAAGGTGGCCAGGATTTTGATGAGCGTGGTCTTTCCCGCCCCGTTGGGCCCAAGGAGCCCGAAAAGCTCCCCCCGTGCCACGGTAAGGTTCACCCGGTCCAGGGCCAGGACCTCCCGCTTCCCGTCCCGGGCTTCCCTTTTGCGCAGGCGGAAGACGCGGGTGAGCTCCTCCGTTTTCACCGCTAAATCCTCGTGTGGCATCAAGTTTCAAGTGTACCCGAACCTTTCCCCGCCTTTTCCCAGCCCGTAAACTTTTCCCCGGAGGTGGCCCATGCGGCTTCCCAGGTTCCTCTTTCGCGTGCACGACGAGGATGTGGAAGAGGAGGCCCGGCTCATCTGCCGGGTGTTAGGGATCGAGGATGTGGAAATTCGTCTCGACGACACGGTGGCCGAGGCTTGGCTGGAGGACTACGAGGCCAACCGCAC
>JBBIVL010000109.1:0-3656 GCA_037439765.1 Candidatus Bipolaricaulota bacterium | reverse complement strand
ACAGTAATGCGGGGCCCCATTCTCCAGGTGGGGTGCCGCAGGGCCTCCTCCGGGGTGACCCGGGAAAGCTCGGCGGGAAGATGGTCGCGGAACGGCCCTCCGGAAGCGGTGATCCAGATGCGCTCCACCTCCTCCTGCCGCTGTCCGGAAAGGAGCTGCCAAAGGGCGGCGTGCTCGGAATCCACGGGGATGATCTGGTCGGGGAATTTCCGAGCAGCCAGGACCAGCTCCCCGCCCACCACGAGGGACTCCTTATTGGCCAAGGCCAGCCGTTTCCCGGCGCGCAAGGCGCTCAACGTGGGGAAAATCCCAACTGCCCCCACCACTGCGTTCAGGACGAGATCGGCATCGGGCAGTGCGGCGAGCTCCTCCAACCCTTCAGCACCGCAGCGCACCCGCGCTTCCGGGCACAATTTTTTCAACCTTTCCGCGGCCGTTGCGTCGGCCACGGCGAGGTCGAAAACCCCGAATTCCCGGGCTTGGCTGGCCAAGAGCTCCGCATTTTTCCCAGCCGCTAGGGCTACAACGCGGAAACGTTCAGGAAAACGACGAATTTCCTCGAGGGCCTGAAGACCGATGGAACCGGTGGAGCCGAGGATGGCAACGTTCATCCCACCGGTTGGGGCACGAGTCCGGCCAAAAGCTCTTCCACTTCCTCTTTGTCCAGGGTCTCCCGCTTGAGAAGCTCCTGGGCCAGACGATCCAGGGCTTTGCGGTAGCGGTTGACGAGATCCTTGGCCCGCGCGTAGGCATCCACCACAATGCGCCGGATCTCCCGATCGATGGCCGCCGTAAGTTCCTCAGAATGCTCGTCGCTTTTCACGATTTCCTCGCCCAAGAACACGTTGGTGCGCTCTTTGCCCAGGCTTAAGGGGCCAAGCTCCTCGCTCATGCCGTATTCCACCACCATACGCTTAGCCAGTTCCGTGGCGTGTTTGAGGTCCTCCGCGGCGCCCGTGCTCTGGTCACCGAACACCACTTCCTCTGCAGCCCGGCCGCTCAGGAGCACCGTGAGCCGGTCCAGGAGCTCGGCTCGGGTGAGAAGGTAGCGATCCTCGGCCGGAAGCTGCAGGGCATACCCCAACGCCCCGATCCCCCGGGGCACAATGGTCACCTTGAGGAGAGGATCCGCATGGGGCACGAGCTTGCTCACCAGGGCATGCCCAGCCTCGTGGTAGGCAATGCGTTTGCGCTCCTCCTCTTGGATGTACATTCCCTTGCGGGCAAGGCCCGTGATGACCCGTTCCAGCGCCTCTTCAAAATCGTCCATTTCGATGGCGGGTTTGTTCTTACGCGCGGCCAAAAGCGCGGCCTCATTGCACAGGTTTTCCAAATCCGCGCCCACGAAACCGGGGGTGCGCCGCGCTAACACCGCCAAATCCACCTCGGAAGCCACCTTCTTGGTGCGGGTGTGCACGCGCAGGATGGCCTCCCGGCCGTGGAGATCGGGCGGAGGCACCACGATCTTGCGGTCGAATCGTCCTGGCCGAAGAAGGGCAGGGTCGAGCACATCGGGCCGGTTGGTAGCCGCCAGCACAATTACCCCGGTGTCGCCCTCAAACCCGTCCATCTCCGCGAGAAGCTGGTTCAGGGTCTGCTCGCGTTCATCGTGACCACCGCCGATCCCCGCCCCGCGCTTGCGTCCCACCGCATCGAGCTCGTCGATGAACACAATGCAGGGAGCGTTGGCCTTGGCCTTCTGGAACATGTCGCGCACCCGTGCCGCTCCCACGCCCACGAACATCTCCACGAAATCCGACCCGGAAATGGAGAAGAACGGCACCCCCGCCTCACCCGCAATCGCCCGGGCCAGGAGAGTTTTTCCCGTACCCGGAGGTCCCACCAGGAGAATCCCTTTCGGGATCTTCGCGCCCAGGCGCACAAACCGACCCGGGTCCTTCAGGTAATCCACGATTTCCCGGACTTCCTCCAGCACCTCCTCGATCCCGGCCACATCCTTGAAAGTCACCTTGGTGTACTCCTTGGTCACCAAGCGGGCCCGGGATTGGGTGAAGGTGAAAGCGCTCGTGCCCTGCATTCTTCGCATCATCCAGCTCCAGAAAACGATGATCAGGACCACGGGGAGCACATATCCAAGGAGGGTCAAAAACCAACCCGCTCCCGAAGAGGACTGGAACTGGATGGAAACTCCAGAAGTTTCCAGAAGCTGGATGAGGTCATTGTAAGCCGTGGAGCCCTCGGGCGGGCCCTGAGTGGAGAAGCGCTCCCCTGTGCGCAGGATCCCTTCAATTTGGGCTCCCTGAATCACGACTTCCGCCACACGGCCGGCCCGGATCTGATCGAGGAAATGGGAGTAGCTGAAGGAATTGGCCCGACCGGGAGTGCCCGCCTGAAATAGCTGAATGAGCAAAAACACCACCAGCCCGGCCACCACAAGGAAGGCGACAAGCCGGAAATTCCAGGGCATGCCCGTGGGTTTTTTCTCCATCTTGTGCATTTTAGCCCGCAGCAAAGCCCCGCTCAATCGAGGGGATCCCGCACGGGTTCAAGTCCAAATCCCTGGGATCAACGCTCCGCAGTGAGGACAGCGCCCCTCCAGAATCTCGTTGTTCACCAGGAAGAACCCGTGGCGGCGCACCAAAATCCGTCCACACGCGGGGCATGCTGTGTCCTCGCCTTCGCCCGGAACATTTCCCAGGTACACAAAATGAAGGCCTTCGGAAAGCCCGACTTCTCGAGCCTGCCGAAGGACAGCAAGGGGAGTGGGTGGAAGATCCCAGACTTTGTAGGCCGGGACAAACCGAGAAACGTGCCACGGAATGTCCGGGGAGATCCCCACCAAAAACTGGGCGATCCAACGGAATTCTTCTTCGGAATCATTCCGGCCGGGGATAACCAAGGTGGTCACCTCCACCCAAATTCCCGCCTCCCACAGGCGGGCGATCGTGTCCAAAACGGGCTGGAGCGAAGCCCCACAATAGCGGCGGTAAAACTCCTCCGAGAAACTCTTGAGATCTACGTTAGCCGCGTGGAGCCAGCCCCTGGCCTCCTCTAGAGCCTCGGCGCTCATGTACCCGTTGGTGACAAAGATGTTCCTCAATTCTTCTTGGACCGCAAGCTTTCCCACATCCTCGCAAAACTCAAAGAACACGGTGGGCTCGGTGTAGGTATAGGAAATGGAGCGGGCTCCTGTGCTTTTCGCGGCCTCCACGATTTCCTGCGGCTCCACGGCCTCTCCCACGATCCTTCCCCCGTGCTCCCGGGGGTACTGGGAAATTTCGAAATTCTGGCAGAAATCGCAGCGGAAATTGCAGCCTACGCTGGCGATGGAAAGGGTCCCTGTGCCGGGGAGGAAATGGAAGAGCGGTTTTTTCTCCACCGGATCGAGGGCCTGGGACACGATGCGGCCGTACACAAGGGAGTAGAGTTTTCCGCTTCGATTTTCCCGCACGGCGCACGCGCCCCGGCCGCCAGGAGCAATCACGCAGCGGTGGGCGCAAAGGCCACAGCGCACGCGCCCCTCGCCCATCCCCTCCCATAACCTAGCTTCCCGCATCCCGCATCATCCTAGCGCAACGCGCCCGCCCCCGCCAAATCCCGACATGCGCCCGAAATCAAATGATGCTTCATGAAGTAGGGATCGCGTCAAGATTTCTGTGTCACATTTTGTGGCGCAGGGTACCCCTGGACAAACA
>JBBIVL010000108.1:0-3676 GCA_037439765.1 Candidatus Bipolaricaulota bacterium | reverse complement strand
CAGGCCATCTATGTGCCCGCCGACGACTTCACCGATCCCGCGCCAGCCACGGTGTTTGCGCATCTCGATGCCACCATCGTCCTCACCCGAGAGCTTGCGGAAAAAGGCATTTATCCGGCGGTGGATCCGTTGCAGTCCGACTCCCGCCTCATGGATCCCCGCATCCTCTCCCGCGAACACTACGAGGTGGCCCAAAAGACGCGGGCTATCCTCCAACGCTACCAAGACCTCCAGGACATCATTGCCATCATGGGCATGGAGGAGCTGTCCGAAGAGGACCAGATCACGGTTTATCGAGCTAGAAAAATTCAGCGGTTCATGGCCCAGCCGTTCCATGTAGCCGAGCATTTCACAGGGCGAAAAGGCGTGTATGTGCCGCTGGAGGAGACGGTGCGCGGGTTCAAGATGATTGTGGAAGGTGAGCTCGACGACGTTCCCGAGCCAGCGTTCTACATGGCCGGCACCATCGACGAAGTCCTCACGCGTGCCAAGCGCAGCTAGGGGAACCCCCCTACCGCACGCCCTTGGCAGGCTCCAGTTTCTTGACCTTCCCCGCGGCGATGAGCTCGCGGCCAAGCTCCGCGAGCTTGTATTTCTGCACCTTTCCCGATGCGGTCATGGGGAACTCCGAGCGCATCAAAACGTAGCGGGGGACTTTGAAGGCGGCGATCCGCTCGGCACAAAAGTTCACGATCTCTTGGGGATCGGGGTTGTGGCCGGGTCGGGGGATGACGAAGGCCATTCCCACCTCCCCCATCACCGAATCCGGCACCCCCACCACGGCCACATTTTGTACCGCGGGGTGCTGGTACAAAACCTCCTCCACCTCCGCGGGGTAGACATTGAACCCGCCCACGATGTACATGTCCTTCTTGCGGCCCACGATCCGGACGTAACCCTGCTCATCGATGGTGGCAAGATCGCCCGTGTAAAGCCAGCCCTCCTCGTCAATAGTCTCCTGGGTGGCCTCCGGCTTCTTCCAATATCCGAGCATCACGTTGTACCCGCGGCAGGCAAGCTCTCCAGTTTCTCCAGTGGGTAGGGTCCGCCGCGCCTCGTCCACGACTTTCACCTCCACACCAGGCAACGGGCGCCCCACCGTCTCCACCCTGGCCTCCAGGGGGTCCTCAAACCGGGTCATGGTGATGACGGGCGAAGCCTCGGTGAGCCCATAGCAGATGCACACGTTGCAGCCGAGCTCCTCCATCGTGCCCCGCATCACCTCCACGGGACAGGGGGCGCCGGCCATGATCCCGGTGCGCAAGGAACTCAGGTCGTAGGGCTGCCCCTCCCGCTTGGCCCGCCGCGCCTCTTCCAACTCCAGAATGAACATGGTGGGAACACCATAGAGCACGCTCACGCGGTGCTTTTCCACCAAGCGCAGGGCTTCCTCGGCTTTGAACACGGGCATGGGGACAATGGCCGCTCCCCAGGTGATGGCCCCCAGAATCCCCATCACGCACCCGAAACAGTGGAAGAAGGGAACAGCCAGTAGAAACACATCGTTCTCCGTGATTTTCATGATCTCCGTGATCTGGCGGGCATTGATCGTCATGTTCAGGTGGGAGAGCATGGCACCTTTGGGCTCGCCCGTCGTACCGGAGGTGTAGAGGATGAACGCGCAATCCCTGAGGTCAACGCTCTGGGCACGGCGTTCCGCTTCTGCTTGACTTCCCTTCTCCCCCAAGGCCAGAACCTCGGCGTAGGCCCGGGCCGCGGGTGGCGTATCCCCGACAGCGATGACTTCCCGCAGGGAAGGGAGGTTGGGCCGCACTTCCCCAAGAATCCCGGCAAAATCAATTCCAAGGAATCCCTGGTTTATGAACACGGCGACCGCTTCCGCGTGATTGAGGATGTAACTCACCTCATGGGTGCGGTAACGGGTATTCATGGGGACCACAACCGCACCAATCTTGGCGATGGCAAAATATGCGACGATCCACTCCGGGATATTGGGCATCCAGATGGCCACCTTGTCCCCCGGTCTTACTCCCAGTTGCACCAGGCCCGCTGCGAGCTGGTCTACCTCCCGCAGGAGCTCCCCAAAGGTAATGGTCTTGCCTGCAAAGAACACTGCTGGTCTCGTCCCAAATCTTTCTGCCGTATTCCTCAGCACCCCATAAAGCGTCGACATAGCTATTTCATGCTACACGCGGAGTCCAATCTGTTCAAATTCCCCAGATCTGCCCGTAAAGGACTAGGTTTCCTTTTCCCCATGGGCTCAGCAACCTGGGGGGTCGAGCCTCCGCTTCTCCTCCCATGTCCAAAGAGCCATCTCAAGTGTGGACAGGTCAGGAATAGTGAGATCCGGGTGATGGAGCACCGAAGGCGGGCGTTGGTGAGAATAAGGGCCAACAAGGATGCGAATCGTGTGCATGCCCAAAAGGCGTGCCGGGAAAATATCGTGGTCCAGTCGATCGCCCACCATCACCGCCTCCGCGGGTTGGATCCCAAGGCTATCCAAGATAATGCGGAAAAAGAGAGGACGTGGTTTGGCTACCCCCAGGGTGGCGGAAACTTCCCGCCACTGAAAGTGCTCGAGAAGACCAGCTTGCCGCAAAATCTCCAGAGCGCGGGGAGGTTGATTGGCGGCCAAAGCCAAAAGGTACCGTTTGGCCAATTTGGGGATAACCTCAATTGCTTCTGGTCGCACCGCTACTCCAGGCAGCCCCTGCTGGAAAGCTTCGTTGCGAGCGCGGAACGTCTCCAGGATTGCGTGGAATCTGACCAGATCCGGCCGTACCCACCGCCAAAGGGCCGAAGACCAGGGATTGGGCTCGCACCGAACAATTTCCTCCTCCACCGTGGCTACGAATTCTCTAGCAACCACGGGAATCCCGGTCCGCTGAAGTTCGGCCACCAGGAAGTCCGTCCAGGCCGCATATTCCGCATCCTCGTTGAAGACCGGCCCACCCAGATCCAGAAGGACCGCACGGATCATTTGATCCCCATCTTCTTTGTGGCGATTTTCTCAGGAAGCATGTAGCTTATAGATTCCTCAGCTGTAATCCCGCGAAGAGCGGCAAGGATACAAACCAATGCATGTCCGAGGGCCAAATGTGCGGTTTGGATGCGCGTGCTGGATGGTCCTTCAGGCTTGGCGTTGCTTTTAATGACGATGTCTGCATACTTTCCAAGAGGGGTATCTTTGTTTTCGGTTATGGCCACGGTCAGGGCTCCTTTCTCGCGGCAAAGCCGCACCGCTTCGTAAACAAAACCTGTGCCTCCAGAGGCGGATATCCCGATAAGGACGTCTTTAGGCTCGACACACGCGGCAATAAACCGGGCAAGTCCCCCTTCCTCCTCGCCTGTTCCCTTGGCAAAGGACACAGGGAGGGCCTGGGCCATGTTGTTGGTGAGGCAAAGGCAGGGGACGCCGGTCTCATAACACTGGCCGGCGATCTCTTCCGCCACCAAGGCCGAGGCCCCAGCGCCGGTGGTCACGACCTTCCCGCCTTTGTTCAGACGCTCATTAATTGCCTCCAGGGCTTTAAGGAAGCCCTCCTTGGCAGTAAGAATGGACGAAAGGATCCCCTCGGCCTCCAAACGTAGAGCTTTCTCGAACATCTCCACAGGACTCTTACAGCCTGTGAAGTCGTAGCCCACCATGAAAGGGCGATTCACGTCGATCACTTGTCCCACGGAGTCGATAAGAGTTCGGCCGTTCCATGCATGC
>JBBIVL010000107.1:0-3837 GCA_037439765.1 Candidatus Bipolaricaulota bacterium | reverse complement strand
AAGACGGCGCTTCACTTCCGCGGCAATCCTGGGAATGTCGATTCCCGTCCTTCCGCACGTGGGACACACGACAAAGATTGGGCCGCGCTTCCTTATGCCCAAGGCCTTGAGGATTTCCCAGGCAACCTCCGCCTCCCGTACCGGATCGCCCGGCAAGGAAACGCGCAAGGTGTCGCCGATTCCCGCGTGAAGGAGGATCCCAATACCCGCGGCAGATTTGACAATGCCCTCCAGGTCCGGCCCGGGCTCGGTGATCCCCAGGTGAATGGGCCAATCGCCTTCCTTCGCTAAAAGAAGGTTCGCCTCCACCGTGAGGGGAACGTCATGGGCCTTAAGGGAGACCACGATGTCCCGAAAGCCCGCGTTTTCCAAAAGCTCGATCTCCCAGAGGGCGGCCTTCACCATGGCCTCGGGGGTGACTTCTTTTTTCTCCCCAAGGAAGCGGGGGTCGAGGGAGCCGGCGTTCACCCCAACCCTAATGGGAACGCCTTTTTCTTTCGCGGCCTGGGCCACTTCCCGGATCTTTTGCGGATCCCGGACGTTCCCAGGGTTCAGGCGAAGCTTGTCCGCGCCCGCTTCGAGGGCGGCCAAAGCCAGTCGGTGGTCGTAGTGGATGTCAGCGACGATGGGCACAGTCACCTCTTTTTTGATCTCCCGGATGGCCTGGGCCGCGGCCAAATCGGGAACAGCCACGCGCACGATCTCCGCCCCGGCCCGCACCGCCTCCCGAATCTGGGCGATGGTCGCCGCCACATCCCGGGTATCCGTGTTCGTCATGGTCTGAACCACCACGGGATGGCTCCCGCCCAGGGGAACGTCACCGACCCGCACCACCCGGCTCCGGCGTCTTTCGGTCATATGGCCTCCGCCAAGACGTTCCGCAGAACGCGGGCTGCCCGCCCCAAAACCCAGGAGCACCGCAAGGCCCGGCCAGCCCAAAGAAGCGCGCGGGCGCCCTGCGGCGCCTCCTCCCAGCGGGCATCCAAAACCACCCGCCCCACAAGGAATGGGGTCCCTCGGGAGAAAAGCTCTCGCGCGAGATGGCTCGTCTCCATATCCACAGCCAGGGCCTTTTTCTCTAGCTCCGTTTTTTCCGCGAAGGGGGTGAGTTTTTCGTCAGTAAAGATTGGACCCACTTGGGCATGGGGAAGAAATTCTTTGGCTCGGGAAAGGAGCTGTTCATCCACCCTTACTTTGCCCTCTTTGTCGAGCACAGAATCGGCCAGGACTAAGGTTCCTGGACAGAGATCGGCGCGCAGGCCTCCGGCATAGCCCACGATCGCCACGGCCTTCGAGCGGAAGCGTTCCAATACCATGCGAAGACGGGCGCGGGCCTTGGCTCCCACTCCCAACGCGGCCTTAGGGCCGAAAACAAAGAGGAGCTCCGTGCGCAGGGCTCCCACCACCATCACCTCCCAAGGAGCGCCCATGGCCGGTTCACCGCCTCCAACACGCTTCTTGGCTCAAAGCCCGAATGGAGCATGCACCCCGCACACCGCGGGTCTCGCCCCGGCCCATAGCTCTGCCAAATCGCCGGATCGAGGATCTCCGCAAGGTCCTGGGTGTGCCGGTCGGCGATGAGATAACAGGGAAGGCGCCAGCCCAAAACGGTGTAGGTGGGAATGGCCCAGGCCGCACATTCCCGATACTCCCGTTCCCCCCGCAAAAACGCGAGGAACAAGGGATTGTCGTAGAAGCGAAAGCCATTTCTCCCATCGAGCAGAGCGCGAAAGACCCTGATCGCCTCCTCCTTCTGCAAGAAGAGCTCGCGTTCCGACACGGATTCGTACGCATAGCCTGGGGAGATCATGAGACCCTCCACGCCGAGGTCAGTAAGGAGCCGAAAAAGTGTTTTGAGATCGGCCACGTCCGAGCCGTGGAACACCGTGGTGTTCGTGGCTACCCGGAAGCCCCGCCGCAACGCCTCTTTGATCGCGGAAATTGCTTCCAGAAAAGTTCCGGGCCGCTGAGTGATAGCGTCGTGAATTTTCTCCGTTCCGTCGAGGTGCACCACAAAGCAGAGCTTTTTGTGGCGCGGGAATTCCGCGAGTTTCTCCCGAAGAAGGAGACCATTGGTGCAAAGGTACACCCAGCGCCCTTGTTCGATGAGGCCACGCACGATCTCCGCAATTTGCGGGTGCAAAAGAGGTTCGCCGCCGGAGACGGAGACCACGGGAGCTCCGGCCCGCTCCGCCGCGGCCAGAGCTTCGTCCACAGACATGCGACGATTCATGACCTGGGCATATTCCCGCACCCGGCCACACCCAACACACCGCAAATTGCAGGCTTCCAAGGGCTCGAGCATGAGCACGATCGGGAAGAGCTTTCCTCGGCTGGGCCATTTCCGGCGGGGAAGAAGGTAGCGCGCCAGTTCTACCGTGAGGGAGAGGGGCCGCCCCATTACGCCTCCCTTTTTGCCAAAAACCTAAGAAGCTCCTGGAACTCCGTGCGGGCCCAGGCAGACCAAGGAAGCTCTCTTGCGATCATCTCCGCAGCCGAAAGATGTTTCTCCATCTTTTTCTCCGCGGCCTCCTTGGCCCCGAGCTTCCTAAGTCTCCGAAGGATCTCCTCCATGTTCCCCTCCGGCGCGAAAAGAAGAGGGAGAAGTGCCGGATCCTGTTCTAGTGCAAAACTGACGGGGAAAGAACACTTTTTGCGGAGAAGATCGCTACCCACCGGCTTTCCCGTCCTTTCCGGATCGCCCCAGATCCCCAGGATGTCGTCCTGGATTTGGAAAGCCAAGCCCAGCTCCTCTCCAAGCTCTTGGGAAATTTCCCGAAGCTCCGGCCGGCCGGCGGCGAGGGCTCCCAAAGCGAAGGCACAGCCCAAAAGGGCCCCGGTCTTCCGGCGGGCCATCTCCAAATACTCCTTGACCCCCAAAGTTTTGCCCTCGCCCTCAATGTCAAGAACTTGGCCTTCGATCATTCGCAACGTCGCGGAAACGAGGGCTTCCTGAGCCGTGACTTTCAGCGAGCTTGGAAGCTCCGCGGTGAGGGCCACCCGCAGGGCCAAGGCCAAAAGAGCGTCGCCCGCGTTTATGGCCTGGCCCACCCCGAAAACCTTCCAGGCCGTGGGCCTTCCCCGCCTAAACTCGTCCCCATCCTGGATGTCGTCGTGAACGAGGGAAAAGTTGTGGACGAGCTCCAAGGCGCAGGCCAAAGGCAAGGCCTTCCCAAGTTCCCCGCCCAGGGCCTCGCAGGAAAAGAGAACCAACGAGGGACGGAGGAGCTTTCCGCCGATCCCTGGGCCCGGTGCCCCATCGGCCTCGGAAATTCCCAGGGGATAACGAACAAGAGGGCCAAGGGGGCCATCTAAGCCCGCCACCTTGGTCAGGCCCTCCACAATCGGCGTTCGATAGCGCTCAAGGATCATGACTCCGGTTGATTGAGGTTTGGAACAAGCCCTAGGCGCAGTGCGGCCTGGAGGAGCTCCCGTGTGGAGTGGACCCCGAGCTTGCGCATGGCTGACACCTTGTGGGCCCGGATCGTTGTCACCGAGCGGGAAAGAAGCTCCGCGATCTCCGGGGTTTTCTTCCCCTGGGCCAAAAGGCGCACGACCTCCCGTTCGCGGGCGGTAAGAGGCAGAGCTGGCTCGACCTTGGGGAGGAGGTTTTCTCCCTGGGCCACGCGCCGCAAGGTCGAAAGGAGCTCCTCCGCCGAGGCGTCTTTCAGGACGTACGCGGAAGCGCCGGCGCGGGCCGCCTCCGCCCGCCACTCCGGTTCGTCGAACATGGAAAGAAGCATCACCCGCATCTCCGGAAAGCGCCGCTTGAGCCGGCGACAAAGCTCAAGCCCGGAGATCCCAGGCAAAGCCACGTCCACCACGGCCACCTCGGGC
>JBBIVL010000106.1:0-3984 GCA_037439765.1 Candidatus Bipolaricaulota bacterium | reverse complement strand
TGTAGATCTGGGTCATGAGGCCAGGGGTAGGGTAGGGCTTCTGTCGCCCGCCAGCCCAGGGCAGGACGATGATCAGGTTCTCCAAGAGGAAGGAGACGCCGATGGCGGTGATGAGGAGGGAGATGCGCGGAGCTTCCCGAAGCGGCCGATAGGCCACCCGCTCGATGGCCATGCCCATCAAGGCCACGATGACCACGGCACAAACTGCTCCCGCCCACCAAGGAAGCTTGAACAGGACGACCAGGAAAAACACCCAATACCCAGCCCACATGAATACATCTCCGTGGGCAAAATTGATGAGCCGCAGGATACCGTAAACCATGGTGTAGCCAATGGCGATGAGAGCATAAAGACTTCCCAAGGAGATCCCGTTGAAGAATTGTTGCAAATAGGTGGTCATCGGACCTCCGGTAACCACTAGGGCAGGCCGGGGATAATCCGGCCTGCCCTAGCAGGGAACATCATTGACCGATCAAGGCCCTAACCTCCCAGGCCTTCTCCACGGGGAAACCCTCAACGAAAACGAACTTTCCTCCCTGGACGGTGAGGAACACGAAGTCCTTTTTGGGGTCTCCCTGCGGGGTCATGATCGTCCGTCCCGTGACCACCTCTAAATCAGCGGTTTGCAGCGCTTCTTTGATCAACTTGGGGTCCGCCGAGCCAGCGCGCTGGATGGCGTCCACAATGAGGAGGTAGCAGTCCACAGCCAAAGCGCCGAAGGCATCGGGATCCTTGCCCTTCTCCGCGCGATAGGCCTCGACATATTTCGCACCGATCTCCGTTGTCGCCGCTTCTGCGCCCCAGAAAGTGAGGAAGTGAATGCCCTCCACGGCGGCGCCGCCGATCTCAATGAGCTCGGGGGCGTAGAGCCCGTCAGCACCGAGAATGGGCTGGGTGAGCCCGAGGTCCCGGGCCTGGCGGGCCATCAGGGCCACCTCCGTGTAGTAGTTGGGAGTGTAGATGATGTCCGGGTTGACCCGCTGGATCTCCGTGAGCTGGGCGGTGTAGTCCACGTCACCGGAACGACAATAGAGCTCGGCCACGATCTCGCCGCCGAGGGCTTTGAATGCTTGCATGAAAAACTGGGCCAGACCTACGCAGTAGGCTTGCGCCACGTCAATAACTACCGCCGCGGTCTTGGCTCCATACCTCTCCCGAGCGATCCAGGCCGCCAACGGACCTTGATCGTTGTCGGTAAAGCAGGCGCGGAAGCAGTAATCGCCTACCTGGGTGGTGAGGGGGTTCGTGGTGGTGGGGCCAATCATGGGCACACCCGCGGCCTGCACGATTTCCGCCGCGCCCAGGAACACGCCAGAACACATGGTCCCGATGATGGCCACCACTTTCTCCACCTGGATGAGACGGGTGGCGCCGTTGGCAGCCTCCACGGGATCGGTGCGGGCATCGAAGTACACAAGCTCAATGGGCCTGCCCAAAACCTCCGTGGGCACCAAGCCCACCGTGCGGGCAAATTCGATGGCGTCACGGGCCATCTGCCCATACGCGGCGCAGGCGCCAGTGAACTCCAAAAGACCCCCAATCTTTATGGGCTCCTGCGCAAAAGCGAACAGCCCAATGCCGATAACCAACAGCAATAACGCTTTTCTCCTCATGTTTCACCCCCTTCCGAAACTGACAAAACCAGTTCCGCGCGCTCTGCTTGCAAGACCTATGCATCACCCCCTTCCCGGCGCGGATGGCGTATAGTAGGGAGTTTGGGGGGCGCGTGTCAAGACCACCACCCCTTGGGAGAACGCGGGGGAGAGAAAAAAGGAGGAGCAAACCGGGAACCGAGGCGCTCCCCCGCGGACTGGGTAATTTTTGTAAATTCTGGCTCTTGCCACTCTTGACTAATCCCGGGAAAACCAGTGCGCAAAGACCACGTCGGTGTGGATGTGACCCTCTTCCGTGCGGCGGAAGATCCTCTTCGCCTGCAGGATTCGCCGCTGAAGGGGGATGAACTCCGAAAGCCAGCGGACCTCGAACTTTTCGTCCAGTTTGGAAACCTTCTCCTCAAACGCCACGTCCTCATCCCTCTTCCCCGCGCTTTTCTTCCCCAAAAGGGAAAGGCGTTTTACCCAAACCAGCCCACGTTTTTATAGCTAAAAGGGAATGCCTCGGTGAGCTCATAGATTCGCGTCGTCGCCCCCGCCTCCTTGGAAGCAAGGGGAACGATTTCTTAATGGGAACTCAGGAGGAAAAGGGGCGAATCCTCCCGAGGAAAACCTCGCGCAGAAGTCCCAAAGAGGACCCGGAAGACGCGAACCCCACCGACCCTGGCCTATCGAGCTCCTTTTTCAGGGTGGAAAAAACGTAGCTATTGAACGCCGCCACCTCCTGGAACTCGTCGAGGCGGAAAACCACCCATACGCCATGTTCCTGGCCGACCCTTTTCGGCGGGAAAAGACGGCGCCCACCAGGGTCTTTTCGTCAAGCTTTGCCTCGCGGAAGCGCAGATAAACTTTGCCCCCACTCGCCGATTGCGCCACCGCTCTCCTCCAGGGAGCGCAAGGCCCGGAGGACTCCGGAGCTGAACACTAGGCGGAATTTCTCCCAAAGCCCCGAAAGTTTTTCGTTTTTCGGAAAGCTCTTGACGGAAACCTTAGACAAGCACGCAAAGGGAGGAGGGAACGGCCCCCTTACCCTCGATCCTTCTCCCCCTTTGGGGGGAGGGGAAGGAAAAAGATTGGAAGGGAGGGGAACCACAGGGGGACAAGGAGAGAAACCTTAGGGGAGGAACAAACGCTCCCTCACCTGCTTTCCTTCTCCTCGAAGGGGAGCCGAGGGAAGAAAAAACCGTAGAGGAAAGAGTGAACCGCCCCCTCATCCCCACCTTCCCCCCAGTGGGGGGAAGGATGAGGGAAAACGGGGGGAGGCATGGGATGAGCGAAGCGAACCCCTCCCCCTCGATCCCTCTCCCCCTGTGGGGGAGAGGGCTTGGGTGAGGGGGAGGAAAAAAGTGGGGGCTGGTTTCCCAGCCCCCAAAAAGCGGTTGGTGACCTTATTTCTTTGCCGAAACGTCACCGGCTGTTCCTCCGCAAACGGTTCTCCAAACAGTAACACCCCCAATAGCACCCGTGACTCTCAGGACCCGGAGCCAGCGCATACGCCATGGCCAGGGAAAGCCAAGCGAGCGCTAAATCTCTCTTCTTCCGATCACTCCTCTTCTTCGGAAGTCTCTCGTACCCGGATATCCTTCCAGGCCGAGGCCACAAAGCCCCGGTTGTCGCGGACCGTGAGGGTTACTCGATATACCCCCGGCTCGGCATAGCTATATTCCACTACCCTGCCCTCGTCCTCGCCTTCATCGCCGAAATCCCAGAGGTACTGCATGATTTCACCGCCAAAACTCCGCGAAGAGGAGGCGTCAAAGATGATGTCCTCAAAAGGTTCTACCTCTTCCGCAGAAGCGGTGAAGGAAGCAACGAGTGGCGGATTTGGTTCTTCTCCTTCCACCACGGTTAGCGTCTTTTGGGCTGTAGCTGTGGCTCCTTGGTCGTCGCGCACTGTAAGGGACACGGGGTATTGCCCCGATTTGGCATAGATATGTATTGCGATCGCGCCTGTCCCGGTGTTCCCATCGCCGAAATCCCAGGCGAATTCCACGATTTCGCCGTCCGGATCCTGCGATTCCGAGCCATCGAACACGACCTCCTCGAAGACGGTGACCTCCTCGGCGCTGATTCGGAATTGCGCCACGGGGGCGAGATTTCCAACCTCCCGCTGGCACCCGGCCAAGGCCAAACCAAGGAAAACAGCCAACACAAAGGTTCTTCTCTTCATTGTCGTCTCCTTTCGGAAAGCTCAGCCAAGAATTATCGCCGCTGGGCGCATCCGCGCACGAAAAAGAAACGGCCCGGGGAAAGCCCCGGGCCGTCGAGTTCCTTTGAGCCGGGTTTAGCGGAGGATCAGGATCTTCTGGAGGTCGGAGGCGAACCACTCGCCATCCAGCTGGACCTTGGCCAGGACCAGGTAGATCCCGTT
>JBBIVL010000105.1:0-4219 GCA_037439765.1 Candidatus Bipolaricaulota bacterium | reverse complement strand
AGCCGCCTGCGCCTGGCCAGCTTGGCCCCGGGGATCCCCACGGCCGCCATCGGCGACGTTTTGGGAAAACTCGAGGACACCCTCCACTACCTGCACAAACGCGATAACCGCTACCTTTTCTCCACCGAACTCAACCTCGCGCGGGCCGTGGCCGAGGCTCAGGAGGTCGTGGGCGAAGATCGAATTCATGCGGAGATCAGGAAATATCTGGAGAAACGCGTGGGCACGGAGTCTCCGTTTCTAGAAAAGGAGATCTGGCCTACCGCTCCTGAACAGGTCCCGGAGCGCCGCGACCGCCACGTTTTGGTGGTGCTTTCCCCGGAATTCCCTAACGGGAGTGCCGATACCGAGAAGTTTGTGGAGACCATGTTTTCCCGGTTCGGCTCGGGCTTTCGCACGTATCCCGGGGCTTTGCTTGCGCTTGCGCCCGATCCTGAGGAGCTTGTGAGCCTGCGCGCGGTGGTGCGGCGGGCCCTGGCCCTGCAGGAAGTCAAACGGGCTAAATTTGCGGAACTCGGCCCCGAAGATCAACGGAAACTCGAGGAGGAACTGCGCCGGGCTGAGGCCGATCTCGGGGACCATGTGGTGCGGACTTGGCGGCATCTTTTCCTCTGGCGTGGTGCGGAGGAGCCAGAGGCAATCCCCCTTTCGGTATATGCCAGACCCGGTCTCACCTTGGCCTCCATGGTGGTGGAACATTTAAAGAGCGCCAACCGGCTCAGCGAAAAACTTGCCCCGGAGGTCCTCCTCAAATACGTACCTATTGGCGAGGGCCGGTCCTATAAAGAGGTCTGGGAAGCTTTCTTGCGCAATCCCGGGATGCCCATCGTCTCGGAGCGCACCGTGCGCGAGGCGGTGAAAGAAGGCGTGCGAGCTGGGGTCATTGGCCTCCGCGTTGATGACGAAATCTTTTTCCGGCGCGATTTTCCCGACGCATTTCTTGAAGACGCCGTCCTCATCCCAGCAGAGGTTGCAAGCGAAGCGCTTAAGACCGAAAAACAGCGTGAAACACCCACAAAAACCGAAGAACCCCCCGAGCCGATAGCAGAGAAAATCGAGAAAACCAAACCGCGGATGAAAACGCGGTATGAGGTTGCCGCAAAAATCCCGCCGGAGCGGGTCAGCGACTTCTACCGCGGGGTCATTGCCCCGCTCAAAGGAGCGGCAGAGGAGTTGGAGGTGGAGATCCGCGTACGAGCCAAAAATGATTCAGGCCTGCCCGAGGATGTGATCGCACAGAAAGTGCAGGAAACGTTGCGACAGCTGCGCGCCCAAATCTTGGAGGAACGCGAAGAATAACGCCACAAATCCACTACGCCAGCTTTTCCTGAAAGCTGCGGCTTGTACTCCCTGGTTTTGTCCCTTTTGGTTTCGTTCCCAATTTGCCCGAAGAGACCGGGATATGCGCCTTCGCCCCTTCCAGGGCATGAGATTTTCCGGAGGCTTTCTCCACGGCATTCTCAAGCCTCCAACTCCGGTCGAGACAGAACTCATGGGGACGATGGCTGGCCCGAGCGGTTGGATTTTCACGGCCACTTTAAGAATCGGTCGAAGAAGTCGGCGACCAGCGTGGTGATCTCTTCGCGGGTAGGACGAATCGGTCCACCGCTTGGGACAAACCCGTGCCCAGCGTTCTCCACGACTACAAGGGTTACCGGAACGTTGGCCGCTTGCAGCTTCTCGTACAACATTTGGGATTGACTGAGGGGGACGAGCGAGTCGCGGTCCCCGTGCAAGATCAAAAACGGCGGATCATCCGCGGAGACCCAGTTAATGGGGCTCGCACGCTTTAGGATCTCGGAGCTTCGGTCGGAGGTGCCAAACACCTGTTCCATATGTGTGAGATTGGCTCCCGCAAAGAGGACCGTCAGATCCGTGGGGCCAAACATATCCACGACGGCTTGCACGCGGCTTGGGTATTCGGAATAAGGGCCAACATCCCAGCCCGCGCTGGCGTCGCTTAGGCCCAGGAGCGCCACCAGGTGCCCGCCGGCGCTGCTTCCCCAGGCGCCGATCTTGTCGGGGTTGATGTTGTAACGTTGTGCATTGGCACGGAGAAAACGCACGGCGCACTTGACGTCCTCGATCATGGCCGGGAACTTGTACCGGGGCGCCAGCCGGTAGTTGACAGCCGCCACGAGATACCCGCGGGCCACGAGTTCAGAGATTTCTGGCTCTGCTGCGCCGGAGCGTTTGTCCCCACGGGTCCAAGCTCCGCCGTGTACGTAGAGCAGCGCCGGTGTGGGCACGGTACGGCCCTGGGGCCGATAGATGTCCATTTTCAGCGCGACGCCGTCCGCAACGCAGTAAGTGACGTCGGGGTCGGTAGGGCGCACCGGCCCCCGGAGAACGGAGACCATGCCGCGCGGGTCCACCCCGGGATTGGCCTTTTCCCAGGCGATGAACTCGTCGGCCATTTGGGAGAAGGTAGCCCAGCGGATCTTTCCTGCCTGAACCAGCGGATCTACGACGTGGGTGAGGAAATCTTCGAGGACGCCGAAGGGGCGCGCGGGATCGCCGCGGAATTCTCCGGGATGAAGGGTGAAATGGAAAACATTCACCCGGTCTGCTCTTGCTGAAGCGAGAGAGTTCTCCAAAGCTTCACGGAGCACCTCGAACCATGCCTGATCGCCGCCTTGGGTGATGATCTGGCGTTTACGCGCGAACTTCTCGGGGTCGTAGGCGCCCTCGGGGAGGAAAATGATCCTGCCGTGAGGATCGTGCACGGCAAAGTTGGTGAGATCGGTTTCGGAGGGCCCGGCCGCTGGCCGCCAGGGGTGCACCCCCAAAACCAAAGGGTCCGTGGTCTGCGTGTGGGGGTTTTTCCAGTCGCTGTACACGTCAAGCCCCGCACAGGCGGCAGCTTGAAGGATGTGAAGGTAGAGGTTCCCACCGCTCCAGTACCGAATAGGTTTCTGCACGCCTGCTTCTCGGATATAGGCGATTTCCTCATTCATGACCGAACACCATGTTTCCATGGGTAGCGCTTCGGCATTCCCCCCAAGGTGCGCGTCCTCATGGAAGTGCAGAGCAATCTCGTGCCCACGCGCTTCGAGGTCCCGCAAAAGGGTGCTTCCCGAGGCGATGACGGCCTGCGTGAATGGGCTTTGTATCTGAATGGTCAAGCGGCCGCCATGTCTTTCCACCATGCGCGCCACGGCCAGAATGTCCTGCACATGCCGATCAAACAACGGTCCCTGGCGATAATCCGGGCCGGCAGCGCCGTAGCCCTGCATGGTTTGGCCCACGGGCTCAACGTGCATGCCAATGCCAAAAAGGAGAACGGGAAAAGAAGACCCCCCCGGGGCTCCCAGTTCTTGCGCCGGAAGGCTGGTCGAAACGAAGAAACAGCCTCCTACCAACACCCACGCGATCAGCCAGAAACAGCGAACCCTAGGGTTCATGGCACCTCCCCGCGTGTTTGGAAAAGCCTTAGGCAAAACGCACATTGCGCCCTGGAGGCCAGTACCTCGCCCGGCGCGCAGCGAACCACCAGCAAAGAGCTCTCCGTTGGAGAAGCTTAGTCCATCCGGGCAGGGACTGTCAAAGTGTGCCCAAGGAAGGCGTGGGCTGCAGGGGTTCCGCGTTTCGCAGGCCGAGTTAGCCCTGAGTTATTTGGCCCCCCAAGGAAGCAGCAGAGGAGTTGGAGGTGGAGATCCGGGCGCGGGCGAAAAGCGAAGCAGATCTTTCCGAGAGCGTGCTTGAGCAAAAAGTGCGGGAGACGCTGTGACCGCTCGGGGCCCAGATCTTGGAGTAGCACAAGGGGCGGCCCGCTTCCGCCGACCCTCGCAGGCGGCAAAATAAAAATCCAGGCGGCGACCTACTTTCCCAGGGCCCGAAGGCCCCAGTACCTTGGTATAGGGGGCTTAACCCTTCGAATTCGTCTTAGAATCAAGCCCTAATTCCTCAAGGAGGGGAGAAATCCGGCGTCCTGGCTTCTCGCGCACCAGTGATATCCAGCGCTCCAGGTCGAACAGGCCGTCAAAGGCCACTTCTAATAATCAGCACCATCCTTTGACAAAGGCATAGTGTCCCGTTTAGTGTGTCTGGTCAGCATGATAGCTTCCCATCTTGATTTCCGCAAATCCTCTGAGTCTTCGGGCTCCCCAGGCCTCGTCCAGATGACGCAAAACCAGGTACAAAAGCTTTTCCACTGCCTCTTCCCCACAGAATGCCTCCACCACCTTCGTCCGTCGTTTCACCTCCTTAGCCAACCGTT
>JBBIVL010000104.1:0-4232 GCA_037439765.1 Candidatus Bipolaricaulota bacterium | reverse complement strand
AAAATCTTTTGCTTTCCAGCCGTAGACAAGTTCGCCCACGGCCGCACAGTTCGCGTCGTTCCCAAGGAAAACAGGACAGCCGACGACTTCCTTTAAGCCGCCAGCCACGTCCAATCCTTTCCATTGCGGGGGAAGGTTCGGGGCGAGGAGGATGAGGCCGCGTCGCATGTCGATAGGGCCGGGGGCCCCAACCCCGATGGCATCGGGTTTTTTCCAGCCGGCCTCCGTCAGCACTTCCTTGATGGCCTCCGCCACCTCCGCCAAGCCCTGGGTGGGAAAAGATCGGCGGGCCAGAATCTGACCTTCGAAAACCGCGCCCACCCTCGTCCGCGTCCCGCCGATGTCAACGCCAACGAGCTTTTCCATCGAACCCGATGGTATCCAAAAAGGGCGCATCTTTGGCAACCGGCTAAAATTGGAAAACCATGCGCGCTGTGGATCTCATCGAGAAAAAGCGGGACGGCGGGGAATTGACCCCGGAGGAGATTCGTTGGCTGGTGCAGGGGTACGTGGCCGGAAAGATCCCGGATTACCAAATGGCCGCGTTCCTCATGGCCGTGTACTTCCGGGGGATGAGCGAGGAGGAGACGGTGGCCCTCACCCAGGCCATGGTGGAAAGCGGGGAAAAGATCGACCTCTCCGAGATTCCCGGGATCAAAGTGGACAAGCACTCCACGGGCGGGGTGGGCGATACGGTGACCCTCGTCCTTGTCCCCCTCATGGCTTCAGCTGGTCTCGTCATGGCCAAGCTCTCCGGAAGGGCCCTGGGCCACACCGGCGGGACCATCGACAAATTCGAGGCGATCCCCGGCGTGCGCACAGAACTTTCCATGCGGGAGATCGTGGAGCAGGCCAAGAGGATCGGCGCCGTCATCGCCGACCACACCGCGGAACTCGTCCCCGCCGACCGCCTGATCTATGAGCTTAGGGACGTAACGGGCACGGTGCCTTCCCTCCCCCTCATTGCCGCCTCCGTGCTTTCCAAAAAGATCGCGGGCGGGGCCGACCTCATCGTTTTGGATGTGAAATGCGGGGATGGCGCGTTCATGCGCACCTTCCTCGAGGCCAAGAAACTTGCGGAGATCCTGGTGCGGGTGGGGAACAAACTCGGCAAGAAATTCGCGGCCCTGATCACCGCCATGGACCAGCCCCTGGGTCGCATGGCCGGGAACGCCCTGGAGGTGCGACAAGCCATCGAGGTCCTGCGGGGCGAAGGCCCGGAGGATTTACGGGAGGTCGTGTTGGCCCTGGGAGCGGAGCTCCTCGTCATGGCCGGGGAAGCCGCCTTCCCGGTGGACGGGAAAGAAAAGCTGGCCAGGCTTTTGGAGAGCGGAAAGGCGTTCCAAAAGTTCCAGGAGCTTGTGGCCGCCCAGGGCGGTGATGTTCGCGCCGTGGAGGATCCGGAGCGTCTGCCCAAAGCCGCCCAGGTGGTAGAGGTCCGGGCCGGGGAATCCGGGCATATCCAAGCGGTGCGGGCCCGGGCCATCGGCCTGGCCGCCGGGCTTTTAGGCGCCGGCCGGGAAGTGAAGGGCCAGCCCGTGGATCCGGTCGCGGGCGTGGAACTCTTGGCTAAGGTTGGGGATCAAGTAGAAAAAGGCCAGGTTCTGGCCCGCTTGCATGTGGGCCGGCCCGATCGGCTCCCTGAGGCCACAAAACTCGTGGAATCAGCTTTCCTCATCGGGCCTCTCCCTCCCACGCCTTCGCTCCTCATCCTCGACCGGATCATTTAAAATTGGGCCAGGAGGTGGTTTATGGCCTACGTGACAAAGAAAGAGCTGATCGACAAGATCAAGCCGCTCCTCTCGGAGTTGGCCGCGGTTCGGGAGGAGCTGGAGTCCGCGTTCGAGCGGGTCTCCGACCTCCTGGAGAAGATCGAGGATGCTGTCGACGAGGCGGAGGACAAGGATTAGGGGGAAACTTTTGTCCGCCGGGCGCCGCCCACGCGGCGCCTTTTTATTTTGCCTCGGGGAGTAAGGTGAGAGGAAAGGGGGCAACCATGGAATTCTTGGCCCAAGCGAGCTCAGGAAATTCGGAATCCGCGTGGGAAGCACTTTGGACATTCATTCAGTCCACAGCCGTCCTGCTAGGGCAGGGTTTGGTACGTCTGATCAACCTGATCCTTCCGCAAAGCCGGGCGCTTGGTGAGGAGTTAGTCGTTCCCCTAGGGTACTTGGGGCTTCTCACCCTGGTGCTTTTCCTTTTCAATCTCATCGCGGCGGCGCGAAAAGTGATCTGGGTCCTGGTGGGGATTGGCTGGGTTCTTATGGTCGCGCGCATCGTGCTTTTGGCCTTGGGAATTCAGTGACCGAGCCCGCGACGGATCATGTTCGCTGCGGCATAGAAAAGAACAAGGGAGAAAAGCCGCCGCAGTGTGCGTTGGGGCAATCGCACGGCCAGGGCCGGGCCCAATTGTCCTCCCAACAAAATCCCGGCGGCTAGGGGAAGGGCCAGCTCCCAATGCGTCCGGCCCGCAAGCGCATGCAGGGCCGTGGACAAGGCTGCGGTGGGCACCATCACAAGAAGGCTTCCCGCCACAGCCTGGACTATGGAAAGCCCGAGCCAAAGAAGCACAGGCACCATGATCACCCCGCCGCCGATGCCAAACAGGCTACTCGCGGTGCCGGCCACGAGCCCCACCGCCAATCCCAACCCCAGAGAAAAATTCTCCCTGCGCTCGGCGCGTACCAATTCCTTGGGCTCCTTGCCCAGCACCAACACCGCCGCCGGATAAAGCAGGAACAGCCCAAAAGCCAGGGAAAGAATGCCTGAGGAGATCCGTCCCGCCAAAAACGCGCCGAGGTAGCTGCCCCCGAGGGCGCCAGGCACGAGGGATAGGCTCACTTGCCACGGTGTACGGCGCCGCAGGAAATATCCCACCGATCCGGAGATCCCCGTGGCCAGAACACCGACGATGCTTGTTCCCGTGGCCTCTTGGGCCGTGCCCACAAGTCCCGTGAGAAGCAGGAGGGGCACCATGAAGATCCCCCCGCCGACCCCAAGCAGCGAGCTCACCCAGCCAATGCCAATTCCCGCCAGCACAAGGACAGCGTAGAGCATAGGAGGGCCATTGTAACCGAAGTCCACGCATGCAAACCTTCGGCTTGGAAACCCCGGAAAATTTGACAGCCGGGAAAGGGCTACCTACACTTCGCCCAGCCATCCCAAGTAGGATGGCGCGAAGGGGGTGGTTCCAGATGCTGCTTAAGGAGAAAAAACCGAAGCAGCCGAGCCAGCCGGGGAAGCCCTCCAAGTGAGGGAGAACCCATGCCTCGGACAACGTGTCCGATTTGCGAGGCAGAGCTCCACTTAAGCAAGGCGGAGGCAGTCTTCGGGAGGCGTGTTACTTGCCCGGAGTGCGGAACCGTCCTGGAAGTGGTGGAGGAGGATCCGCTCGAGCTCGAAGAAGTTTTCGATTTTGGGGAAGAGCTCGATGAGGAGGAGTTCTAGGGGGCGACAAAGGTCGCCCCTTTTTCTCTTCCATGGGACGTGGGGAGAGGGCCCGGCAAGTGGCAGCCGCGCGGCTAGGGGGCGTGGTGGTGATCTGCGCCAATTTCCAAGATCCACAGAACGCGGCAGCGGTCGTGCGTACCTGCGAAGCCCTGGGGATTCTGGAAGTATGGGTGGTAGAGGAAGAGCATCCTTTTGTGCTCTCGCCGCGGGTGACCCAAGGAGCGGAGAAATGGGTGAGGATCCGGCGGTTTCGTCGATGCGAGCCGGCCCTGCACGAGCTGCGCTGTCGAGACTTCCGCATCTTTGCCGCCACACCCGCAGGAGATCTGGACGTGCAAGAGCTCCCTGTGGAGGCTGCGCTGGCCCTGGTCTTTGGAAACGAGGCGGAAGGCGTGGGCCCAGAAATCCTTGCCCAGTGCGATGGCACCTTTCGCATCCCCATGTGGGGTTTTTCCCAATCCCTCAACGTCTCGGTGGCCGCTGGGATCACCCTCTATCTTGTGGCCACGGCCCGGCGCCAGAGACTTCGTCGCGAGGGTGACCTCTCGCCGGCCGAACAGGAGGCGCTGGGGAGGGAGTATAGCGAAGGTCCTGGCCCCGGTCTTGCTTGGGGGAGTGGTTTTGAGGTCAGGGGAGGACTATAATTCTTTGTTGGGCGGCGTAGCCAAGCGGTTAAGGCGAGGGACTGCAAATCCCTTATTCCCCGGTTCAAATCCGGGCGCCGCCTCTTGTATTGGAGCGATGTGGGTGGTTAGCTCAGTTCGGTAGAGCACACGCTTGAC
>JBBIVL010000103.1:0-4280 GCA_037439765.1 Candidatus Bipolaricaulota bacterium | reverse complement strand
CCAGAGTGGCGCCCACCGCCTCGGCTATTGCCTTCGCGATCTTCCGCGTGTTTCCCGTAAGAGACGCGTACAACACATAAACTTTCCTGGCCATAGCAGAATTATTTTACCATGCGGGTGATCGCCGACCTCCACCTCCACTCCCACTATTCCCGGGCCACCAGCCGGGACATGGATCTTTCCGGGCTAGCTCGCTGGGCGAGGCTTAAAGGAATAAACCTTCTGGGCACGGGCGATTTCACCCATTCCACGTGGTTTAAGGAGCTTGTGACCTCCTTGCGTCCCGCTGGGGATGGCGTGTACGAATATGAGGGAACGCGCTTCCTTTTCACCGCGGAGGTGGCGGCGGTTTGGAGTTACAACGGGCGTCCGCGGCGCGTGCATTTCCTCCTGCTTGCTCCAAGCGCGGAGGATGCGGCCCGGATTTCTCGAGGACTTTCGGCGTTTGGGAATCTCTCCGCCGATGGCCGCCCCACTTTGGGAATAAGCGGGGAGAAACTTTTGGAGGTGGTGCGGGCAGCAAGCCCCAACGCTGCGATCATTCCTGCCCACGCTTGGACCCCATGGTGGTCCATCTTTGGCGCCAATTCCGGATTCGATTCTTTGGAGGAAGCCCTGGGAAAAGCTCGGTCCGAGGTATTCGCCATCGAGACCGGGCTTTCCTCCGATCCGGCCATGAACTGGCGGATCTCCGCCCTCGATGGGGTGGCTCTCGTCTCCTTTTCCGACGCCCATTCACCCACAAGGCTCGGCCGGGAAGCCTGCGTGTTCGAGCTTCCCGAGCTCTCTTATTCGGTTTTGGTGGAAGCCCTGCGCAACCGCGACCCGCGGAGGTTTTTGTTCACCGTGGAGTTCTTCCCCGAGGAGGGGAAGTACCACTACGATGGGCACCGGGCCTGCGGCGTCGTGTTTTCCCCGGCGGAGACGAAAAAGCACGGGGGAAAGTGCCCGGTGTGCGGAAAACCCCTCACGGTGGGAGTGATGCATCGGGTGGAGGAAGTCGCGGATCGGCCTCCCGGGGGAAAACCTGAGGGAGCCATTCCGTACCGATCCCTCGTGCCCCTCTTGGAGATCATCGCCCAAGTACTGGGCCAGGAGCCCGAGACCCGCGCCGTTCTCTCCCAATATCTCAAAGTAGTGGGGCATTTCGGCTCGGAGTTCTCCGTGCTTTTGGATATTCCCTCCACGGAGGTGGAGCGGGAATTTCCCAAGCTCGGGCGAGCCCTGGAGAAGGTGCGCGACGGAGAGCTCAAGATTCGGCCGGGCTACGATGGCGTATACGGCGAGATCAAGATTGAGCTTGCGGAGGAACCTCGGGAGCTTTCCCTCTTTTAGCGATGAAGCCGCTGGAAGGGATCAGGGTTTTGGATCTTTCCCGGATTTTGGCCGGCCCCCTTTGTACCATGTGGATGGCGGATCTCGGAGCCGAGGTGATCAAGGTGGAGCGGCCTGGCGTGGGTGACGAGACCCGCCGCTGGGGTCCGCCGTTTGTGGCCGGGGAATCCGCATACTTTTTGGCCGTGAACCGCGGAAAATACGGGATTGCCCTGGACCTTTCCGCGCCCGAGGGCCAAGGAGTCCTCCGGAAGCTCCTCGAACAAAGCGATGTGGTCGTGCATAACTTCCTTCCTCAGACTGCGGAGAAACTCGGGGTCTCCTACGAACAGGTGCGGGAAGTCAGTCCCAAAGCCGTGTATCTTGCGATTCTTGGTTTTCCACCCGGACCATATCGGAAGGAACCGGGATTCGATGCCCTGATCCAAGCGTTGGGCGGGCTTATGGCCGTCACCGGCGAGAATGAGCGGCCGGCCAAGGTGGGGGTGGCCATCGTGGATGTGCTCACGGCCTGGGCTGGGCTTTGCGGTGTGCTTGGCGCCCTCCTCCTCCGCGAGAAAACCGGTCGGGGGATGGCGGTGGAGGCCACCCTCATCGAGAATTCCGCCGCAGCCCTAGTGAACGTGGCCCAGGCTTTCCTTCTTACCCAAAAGGAGCCAAAGCGTTTGGGCACGGCCCATCCCCAGATCGTTCCTTATCAAGCCTTTCCCTCTGCGGACCGGCTCCTCATGATCGCCGTGGGTACGGACGCCCAGTTCCGCGCCCTGTGCAAGGTTTTAGGCCGGCCCGAGCTCGCTGAGGATCCCCGCTTCTCCACGAACCCGGCCCGAGTGCAAAATCGGGAAATCCTCCTTCCCCTCATTACCGAGATCCTTCGCACCAAACCGCGGGCCCAGTGGATCGCGGAGCTCAAGAAGGCTGGCGTTCCCGCGGGACCGGTGCATTCCCTTTCCGATCTTTTTGGGGATGCCGACCTTGTGGGCCGGATCCTCATGGAGGTGGAGCATCCTGCGGTGGGGCGTTACCAAACCTTGGCGTGCCCCATTTCCCTGGCCTGGCCGGGGAATCCCTTACCTCCGCCCCGCCTGGGCGAACACACAGAAGAGGTGCGGGCAAGGTTGGGGATTGGGTAGGCTTTGGGCGTGGCAGAGAAGGTCCTTTTGGGGATGTCAGGGGGCGTGGATTCCACGGTGGCCGGGTATCTTTTGCGCCAGGCCGGCTATGAAGTCCACGGGCTCACCCTTTGGCTCTGGGATCCCCATGGCCCTTGGGAAAATCCCTGCTGCTCGGTGGACGCTGCGGCCATTGCCGCCAAGGAATTGGGGATTCCCCACGAAGTGATCCAAGCCCAGGAGGATTTTCGAAAACTTGTGGTGGAACCCACTTTGGCCGCATACCGGCGGGGGATCACCCCTAATCCTTGCGCCTTTTGCAACCGAGAGGTGCGGTTTGCCCTGCTCGTGCGGGAGGCGAAGAAACGGGAAATCCACTGGGTGGCCACGGGACACCATGCCCGGATCTTTCGGAATGGAAAAACAAAACTTTTGCGCGGCCGCGATCGAGAAAAGGATCAGTCCTACTTTCTTTTCGCTCTTGCCCAAGAGGAGCTTTCCCGGGCTCTTTTTCCGGTGGGCGCATATACGAAGGCGGAAATCCGCGGCATCGCCGAAAAACTCGGGCTTACCGCTGCCCGGCTTCGGGAAAGCCAAGATCTCTGTTTTGCTCCGGAGGGGATTCCCGCCCTCATTCCCGATGCTGCGCCTGGTCCGATCTACGACCTCGAGGGAAGGCTTTGGGGAACACACAAAGGCCTTCCTCATTACACCGTGGGCCAACGCCACGGCCTTGGCCTTTCCGCCGCGCGTCCTCTTTATGTGGTGGCCCTGGATCCCGAGCGGAACGCTGTGATTGTCGGCCCGGAGGAGGCGCTCTACGCCCGAGGCCTTGTGGCTCGGGAACTCCATTGGCTTGATGAGCCCCCGAGCGAGAAATTCCCCGCCGAGGTACAAGTGCGGCATCGCGCTTCCCCGGTTCCGGCGGAGGTTGAGCTGCTTGGGGAAGAGGCCTGGGTCGCGTTCGCCAGACCTGTGCGGGCCGTGACCCCCGGCCAGGCCGCCGTGTTCTACCACGGTGAGGAAATTCTGGGCGGGGGGATCATCACCCGCGCACTTTAGAGTTTTGGAGGAATCACGATCTTTCCGAAGTTCCGCTCGTATTTCTCGATGTTCTCGCCAATGGCCTCGTAGAGCCTTTTCATATGCCGCGGGGAGAGGATCACCCGTGCCGCGAGGAGGGCCTGGCCCCGCTCCGGGGTCTGGGCCTGAGGGTCCACAAGAAGGAAGTCGATGAAGAACTCATCGGGCTGATGGCTGATGATGGCGAGGTTGGCGTACACGCCTTTCCTCGTTTCCAAATCTGCGCCCACTTGCATTTCTCGTTCCGGCATAGATCACCTCTAAAACTATCGTAGCGGCAGGCCGCGTCCCGCACAAGAATTATGAGGCAATCCTTTATCTTGATGGCCAGGCTCGGTAGTGTCTCGGGAAGTGTGTCCGTGGGGCAGCATGGTAGCCTTCCCATTGGAAGAGCCTTTCGAAAGGAGGGAAAGCTACCATGCAGAAGGAAACACGTGACGAAATCGTAAAGGGGTTCGCGGAGGAGCTCAAGGCGATGGTCCAGAACCTTTTGGAGAGCCTTATGCGGGAGGAGCGGGAGCTTTATCTTGAGCAACATCCTACCAAGGCCAACGGTTACTATACCCGTGACCTCCTCACCCTCGCTGGCCCCATCGAGGACCTCAAGGTGCCCCGCGTGCGGGAAGGGGATTTTCATCCGAGGATCCTCCCCTACCGGAAGCGCGCTTCGGTCGACCTCTCGGAAGCCATCCTCACCCTCTACGCGGTAGGGGTGAGCACGAGGAACATCTCCCGCTTTGTGGAGGGAGT
>JBBIVL010000102.1:0-4295 GCA_037439765.1 Candidatus Bipolaricaulota bacterium | reverse complement strand
ACCCGCAGGAGCCACAGATCTCAAAATCACTATTCTAGACCAGGCCGGCCGTGTTGTAGTCCACGGCAAATCAGTGACCGTGGGCGTTTTCACCTGGGACCTCAAGGCTCAGGGTGGCCGGGCTGTTCCCAACGGTCTATACCTGTTCCACGTCACGGCCAAGATCGGTGGGAAGACCGAGCGGACGGAGATTGGCCGGATCCTCGTGCGGAGGTAAGCCATGACCAAAAAACTTTTGATTCTAAGCGTGTTGGCTGTGAGCACCATGGCCTGGGCCCAGGTCTCCCTGTTCGACATGGGCTTGGGAACAAGGGCCATGGGGTTGGGCGGAGCCTACGCCGCACTTGCCGAGGGGCCAGAAGGCCTCCTTTATAACCCCGCGGGCCTCGCCCAAATTCGCAGGATCGCTTTGGACTCCACGGTCCTCACGGGCTGGGTGGGCGCAGGCTACGTGGGCGCGGCCATGCCCAGCCTCGGCGCCGGAATCGGCTACCTTGGCACCTCCGCCGGGGAAGATCTCGGCTTTTCGCAACTTGGGCTCCTCCTCGGATTCGGCCTGGACCTCCGAGGCTTCGGCTTCCCTGTCCTGGGCGGAATCGCCCTCCGCTACCAAAGCACGAACATCGCCGGTGAAGGCGAAACCGGATTCGGCGTGGACGTGGGCGTCCTCGGCTCGTTCGCCCTTCCCTTGGGCGAGGTGCGGGCGGCCCTGGTCATCCGGGAACTCGCGTTCGGCGGACTTTCCACGGAGTTCGTCCTCGCTGGGGCCTGGCGTAGCCCATTTGGCCTCTTCGCCTCTTTGGACCTCACCTCGGAATATGTGGGCCTCGGAGCGGGCTGGGGACTCCTAGGCTTGATGGAGGTGCGGGCCGGCCTGCGCCAAGAGGGCGGCGTATTCCGCGTGGCCTTTGGGCTGGGAGTTCAATTCGGAAACTACCGCGTGGACTACGCCCTCCTCACCCACCCCCTTCTTTCGCCATCCCACCGCTTCGGGTTCGGCCTAAGCTTCTGAGCTTTTGCCTAAACGCAGGAAACCTTCTCCCTAGGGGGAGAAGGTTTTTTCTTGCCCTGCGCACCCGTGGTCTTCTAGCTTGTCATCCCTTTTTCTCGTTTTCGTTCCTTCACCCCATCCAAAAAGGAGGAAATAGGGTCCCTCACCCTAGGGGAAGGGATCGGGAACACCCGCTTCCCCTCTCCCCAAGGGGGAGAGGGCCAGGATGACAAGGATGAATTCGGAATCACGGGAAAAAGCCACGGGAGGAGAAGGAAGCATTGCGGTTCACCGAAACCTTGCTCAAATGCCCAAGTAGGCTTTGCGCACGAGATCCGAGGCCCGTATTTCCTCGCTGGCGCCTTGGGCCACAAGCCGGCCGGTCTCCAAAACGTAGCCGTAATCCGCCACGGAGAGAGCAGCGCGGGCGTTCTGCTCCACCAAGAGAAGGGTGCGACCCTCCTCCTTGAGACGGGCGAAGGCCCGGTACATCTCGGTGATGAGCACCGGCGCCAGGCCCAACGAGGGCTCATCCAGAAGGAGGAGGGTTGGTCCGGCCATGAGGGCCCGGCCCACGGAAAGCATCTGCTGCTCCCCACCGGAGAGCGTTCCACCCCGCTGATGTTGTCGCTCTTCCAGGCGCGGAAAGAGGGAGAACACGAACTCCAAGTCCTTTTGAACTGCAGCGGCGTCTGTACGGGCGTAAGCGCCAAGGAGAAGATTTTCCAGGACCGTGAGATCGGGGAAGATGCGCCGGCCTTCGGGAGCCATGGAGAGCCCCAGGCGCACGATCTCGTAGGGTCTTTTCCCCACAAGGGAAAAGCTATTCAGCGTGATCCTCCCTTCCCTGGGCCGCACGAGCCCCATGATGGCCCGCAGGGTCGTGGTTTTTCCCGCGCCGTTGGCCCCAAGGAGGGTCACCACCTGCCCCTCCGCCACAGAAAAAGAAATGCCCTGCAGGGCGTGGATTCCCCCGTAATAGACATGAAGGTTCTGTACCTCAAGCACGCAAAGCCTCCTCGCCCAAGTAGGCCTCGATCACCTTGGGATTGTTTTTGATCTCGTCCGGGGTTCCCTCGGCAATGGACACGCCAAAGTCAATCACGCGGATCCGCGGGCAAATCCCCATCACCACCTGCATCACGTGCTCGATGAGGAAGATCGTGAGGTTGAAGGTTTCCCGAATTCGGCGGATGAAGTTCATGAGGTCCGCAGCTTCTGCAGGGTTCATCCCCGCGGCAGGCTCGTCCAACAGGAGAAGTTTCGGGGAGGTGGCCAGGGCTCGGGCAATCTCCACCCGCCGCTGAAGCCCGTAGGGAAGAGCGCCGGCCCGGAAATTGGCCCACTTCTCCAGCCCCACCGCGGAAAGAAGCTCCAGCCCCCGCTCCCGCATCTTCCACTCCTCCCGAACATAGCGGGGAGTGGGGAGGATCGCGTCGAAAACCGTGGAGCGAATGCGGGAATGGAAGGAGATGAGCACGTTTTCCAGGGCTGTCATCTCCCGACAGAGGCGAATGTTCTGAAAAGTTCGGGAAATCCCGAAGAGCGCCACTTTGTGGGGAGGAAGTCCGGTGATGTCCCGGCCTTCGAACACCACTTTCCCGGCGGTAGGCGGATAGTGGCCGGTGATCATGTTGAAAATCGTGGTTTTGCCCGCGCCGTTTGGGCCAATCAGGCCCACGAGCTCCCCGTACCCAATGTCCAAGGAAAAATCCCGCACGGCCACGAGGCCCCCGAATTTCATAGTGAGGCTCTGCAAGGAAAGGATCAGCTTGTTTTCGCCCATGCCCACCTCCAGGCGCGCCGGAGCGAGCGCATGATCCATTCCCAGGTGAACTCCTCCCGGCCGAACAATCCCCGCCGGAAGAAGAGCATCACCAAGATGAGGAGCACGGCGAACACCACCATGCGCATTCCCGGCACCACCGCGGTGTCCACGAATCGCAGGGCCTCGAAAATAGCGGCAAAAATGAACCCGGCCACCACCGCCCCGCTGATGCTCCCCAAGCCTCCAAGCACGATGATCATAAGAAGGTAGAAGGTCATGAAGAATCGGAAGAGATCCGGGGTGATGGTGCCGATCAAGGTGGCCATCAGGCCTCCGGCCACGGCCGCACAGAACGCGCTAAACATGAACGCCAGGAGTTTGTGCCAAAACACGTTGATGCCCATGGACTCCGCGGCTAATTCGTCTTCGCGAATGGCCCGCAGGGCTCGGCCGAAGCTGGAGTTCTTCAGGCGCACCGCCGCGTAGGTCAGAACCACCAGCGCCCCCACCGACCATTTGAGGTCCGTATATTGGGGAATGCCCTTCACGCCCATGGGCCCATTGGTGAGGCCCATGAAATTGCAGGCCAAAACGTAAAGGATCTCGCCGAATCCAAATGTGGCGATGGCCAAATAATCTCCGCGCAGGGCCCGCAGGGCCGGAATGCCCACCACTAAGGAGGCCAAAACCGCCAGGACCCCGCCGGCAATGAGGGCCAAAATGAACCCCGAATAGGGAAGGGTGAACTGATTGAACGGCCAGGAAAGCGGAGTGAATAGCCACACCACCTTTTTTTGGTGGAGGGGGAGCATGAAGAGGGTGGTGAGATAACCTCCCAAGAGCATAAATCCATGGGGACCCAAGGAGAATTGGCCGGTAACCCCGTTGATCATGGTGTAGCCCACTGCCGCGAGGGCATAGATGGCCCCGAAATTGAGAACGCGCCAAATGAACCGATCCAAATGGCCATCCGCCCACCCGATGAACCCGGCCAAGCCCACGAGAAAAAGGAAGGTCAGGATTCGGTTGGGCCTCATACCTTTTCCTTCATGGGCTTGCCCAGGATCCCCGTGGGTTTGAAGAGGAGGAAGAAGATGAGGATGGCGAAGATGAAGGCATCGCGGAACCCTGAAAGTTTGGGAAGGAAAGCCACGACAAGGATCTCCGCCAATCCCAGGAAGAGTCCGCCGAGCATGGCGCCCCCGATGTTGCCGATCCCTCCAATTACCGCGGCAGTGAAGGCCCGCCAGCCCGGCATGATCCCCAAATCCCACTGGAGCCGGGGATAACGGCAACCCCAAAGGATCCCGCCCACCGCGGCCAAGGCCGAACCCACAAGGAAGGTGTAGGAGATGATGCGGTTGATGTCCGCTCCCATGAGGGCGGTGGTCTCGATATCTGTGGCGATGGCCCGCATGGCCCGTCCTACCTTCGTTTTGTACACAAGGAAAATGAGGCCCAAGAGGCAAGCCGCGGCAATCACGGGAACCCAAATGGTTACGCCCTGGATGCGCACGCTTCCCGCGGTGTAGATCT
>JBBIVL010000101.1:0-4309 GCA_037439765.1 Candidatus Bipolaricaulota bacterium | reverse complement strand
GTCCCCTCGACGAGAAAGAATGGGAAATCATGAAAAAGCACCCGGTGGTGAGCGCCGAGATCCTCGAGGACCTCGAGATCTATAAAGGCTGTATCGAAATTATCCGCCACGAACATGAACATTGGGACGGAACAGGGTATCCTGACGGTCTCAAAGGCGAGAAAATCCCGCTTGGCGCCCGGATCATCGCCGTGGCCGACGTGTGGCACGCCCTCCTCTCCGACCGTCCCTACCGCAAGGCCTACGCCAAGGAAGAAGCCACGAAACTTATACAGGACATGGCCGGAAAAGTCCTGGACCCCAACCTCGTGGAGCTTTTCCTTAAAATCGTGGAGTAATGCCCCTCCTTTGGGCAGTGATTATCGGCCTCATTCTGGGTTATCTGCGGCGTGGCCGCATTGGCAATCTTGGGAAATTGCACGTTCGTGGCCTTTGGCTCCTCTTACCACCCCTTGTCCTCCAGCTCCTCATTTTTCCCCTGGGAAGCCGCGGCCCCATCCTCGCCTGGGGCACGCCCTTTTGGCACATTTTCTCCTACCTTTTCCTCCTGGCCTTTGTGGTTTGGAACCGGCGCTATCCCGAGCTTCTTCTTATGGGATTTGGTTTGTTTCTCAATTTCTTGGTCATTGTGGCGAACGGCGGATACATGCCGGCCTCCGCGGAGGCCTTGCGCAAAGCGGGCCTCGAATCCATAGCTCAGGCGTTGGAAGCCGGTACCCGCCAGGGGAACACGGTGCTCATGTGCGCTCAAACCCGCCTCAATTTCCTCGGCGATTGGCTTTTCTTCCCTGCCTGGCTTCCTTTGAGCTCCGCGTTCAGTTTGGGCGACGCGTTCCTTGGGCTTGGTGCCGCAGTCTTTCTGGTCCGGCGCATGGTCCGGCCCTGATCCTTTCTCCCCACCCCCGCCTTTCGGGTACCATGGATCAAACGGTGTTGGTGGAAAAAGGAGGCGGGCATGGATCAGCGGAAGGTGCAAAAGCTCATCGAGAAGTACGGGATTCCCGGACGCGATTCCTACGATCTTCCCGATAGCCCTCTGCGTTTCCCCGACGGCGCCCACTACCGCATGGAGATCTCCGGTGTGGAACGGCCGGAAGTCCTCGAGGGCGTGGTTGACGAAGCGAAAAAGCGAAAAGTCCCGGTGCATCGGGCGATTTCCGTGGTCATGGGTGCCACGCTTCTTACCCGCAGCGAGCTCAAAGATTTCGCAAAAATTGCGGCGGAAGCGAAGGTGGAGGTGATCCTCACCCCTGGTCCCCGCTCCGGCTGGGACACTGGCCGTCAGCTCCTCACCCCGGAAGGCTCCCTTTCCGGGCTGCGGTTCCGCGGAGCCGATCAGATTCGGTACGTGGTAGCGGACATCCTACGTGCCGTGGAATTGGGCTTCCGGGGCTTCCTCGTCCTCGACGAGGGCCTCCTTTGGCTTCTTGCCCAGATGCGGGAAAAGGGCGATCTTCCGAAAGACACGGTGTTCAAGGTCTCCATTTTTGCCGGCCACGGAAACCCCGCGGGCGCGAAAGTTTTGGAGATGCTGGACGCGAACACGTTCAACCCCGTGGCGGATCTGGACCTTCCGGAGCTTGCGGCCATCCGCGCCGCCGTGAAGATCCCCATGGATCTTCATGTGACCCTCACCGATTCCTTCGGCGGGTTCCAGCGCTTTTACGACGCACCGGAGATGGTGCGGGTCTGCGCGCCGTGTTACTTCAAGCTTGAGCCGGGGCCAGCCTGCGTGGTGGGCCCAGGCGCCCTCTACAAACCCTGGGTCTCCGGAAAAATGCTCGCCGACTGGGGCCGGGAAAAGGTGAAGCACGCGGAGATCATCCGCGAGCTCGTTTCCGAAACGCTCCCTTCCGCGATCCTTTCGGATTGGGGCCCGGCGGATCTGGCCATTCCCAAGCCGTAAGAAAGGAGCCTTCCATGACCTTTGCCGAGCTTGTGGCCCTCCTTCAAGAGGAGGGCATCCGCAACGTGGAACTCAGGGCCGTGGACCTCTGGGGAAGGTTGCGGGGGCTGACGATCCCCGCAGAGGCTCTGAGCGAGGAAATGGTGGAGGAAGGAGTGGGCGTGGACGGTGCCCACTATGGTCTCGCCGAGGCGGAGGAAAGCGATTGGGTCCTTCTTCCCGATCTGAACGCTGTTTATTTGGATCCCTTGAGCGATCCTCCGGCGGCCCTGATCTTCTGCGATTTAGGCCGGCCTGGAGAAGGACCAAGCCCGTTGAGTCCACGCACCGTGGCCGCCGCGGCCGAGCGGTTCCTGCACGACGCCGGCATCGCCCAAGAGGCCCGCTTCGCCGTGGAACTCGAGTTCTACCTTTTCGCGGAAATCCACGTGGCCGATGGTCCCCTGGGTCAGGGAGTGGAGATCCTCCCCTTGGAGGGCCAGCCGGACCTATGGGGCGACGTTCTTCCCGGAGTGCGTTCTGGCTATCACGCCGCCGGCGTTGCGGATGCCGGAAAAACTGTGCGTGACCGCGTTGTGGAAATCCTCACCCGCTGGGGCATTCCCGTGCGCTATCACCACCATGAGGCCGGGGGGCTTGGGCAGATGGAGATCGAGCTTGGGCTAGGAAGTCTCAAGGCCGCGGCGGATTGGACGGTGCTGGCCAAGGATCTGATCAGCCGAGTTGCCGCGGAGGAGGGTCTTGTGACTTGTTTTCTTCCCAAACCTCTCTACGATCAACCGGGAAACGGCCTTCATTTACACCAACTTTTGCTTGGACCAGACGGGAACGTATTTTCCGGAGAGGAAGGCCTTTCCGAGGCGGGGCTCGCCTATGTCGGCGGGCTTCTTTTGCACGGCCGAGCCCTTTCGGCCTTGGTTTCGCCCTCCACCAATTCCTACCGGCGGCTGCGGCCGGGATTTGAAGCTCCGGTGGAGCTGTTCTTCGGCACCGCGGACCGCACCGCCGCCGTGCGCATCCCCGGATACATCACAAAGCCGGAGAAAGTGCGGATCGAATACCGCCCGCCAGATCCCACGTGCAATCCGTATCTGGCCATGGCTGCCTGCCTCATGGCCGGGATCGACGGGATCCGCCAAGGGATCGATCCTGTGGCCCGTGGCTGGGGTCCGGGCCGAAAACGCCGGGTCCAAGTGCTCCCCCGCTCCCTTGAGGAGGCCCTGGATGCCCTCGCGCGGGATCACGACTTCCTCACTGTGGCCGGGGTTTTCCCGCCCGAGCTTTTGGAGCTTTGGATAGAGGGGAAGAGGAAAGAGGCGGAGGAGGTGGCGGCAAGGCCGCATCCCTACGAATTCCGGCTCTACGCATGAACGCATTTAGGAAAGCCGGGCTCAGTTTGGGAAGGCTTCCTCCTGGGCCGAAAGGGGCTATCACCGACGTCCCCGGCGTTTTGGTGGGGCACTGCACCCTGATCGAAGGCAAGGGCGAGCAGGCCGTGCGAACCGGGGTCACGGCCATCGTCCCGCCAGGGGACCCTTATGCGGAACCGCTGGCGGCTGGGGTTTTCGTCCTCCACGGCCACGGAAAGGCCGTGGGGCTCTGGCAAGTCCGGGACGTGGGAGAACTGGTAAGCCCAATCCTCCTCACCAATACTTTCGCCGTTTTCGCCTGCGCGGAAGCTCTCCTCACTTGGACCCTGCGACGGCATCCCGAGGCACGTTCCATCAATCCCGTGGTCCTGGAATGCAACGATGGAAAACTTTCGGCGATCGAATTGCGGCCGGTGCGGGAAGAACATGCCCTTTTAGCGCTGGAGAACGCCGGGGAAGAGGTGGAGGAAGGGTGCGTGGGCGCGGGAACGGGGATGATCGCGTTCGGCTACAAATCCGGGATCGGCACGGCCTCCCGTGTTGTTGGACCGTATACCCTCGGAGTTTTAGCTCTTCCCAACATGGGCCGCCCCGAGGATTTTCGGCCTCCTTTTCCCTTCGCTCACCCTTACCCTTCGCACTCACGGGAAAAAGAAGCTCGTTATCCTCCATCCGCCGCAGGGAATGGGGGAGGTGAGGAAAAGCCCCGCGGCGATTTCCTCTTTCCTTTTGGGGTAGGAAACCCCCTCTCCCCTAAAAGGGGAGAGGGTCGGGGTGAGGGGGCAGAGGGTTCCTTGATCGTGGTCTTGGCCACGGATGCGCCGCTTCTTCCTGCTCAGCTATCGCGGCCATGTCGTCGGGCAGCGCTGGGCGCGGCCCGGACCGGCGCCCCTGCAGACACGGGAAGCGGCGATTTCTTCCTGGCTTTCTCCACCACCATCCGTTTTCCTCGCGGCAAAGAAAAGGTGGCGGCAGAAATCATTCCCGATCGTTCCAAAGTGATGGGCGAGCTCTACCGGGCCGCGGCGGAGGC
>JBBIVL010000100.1:0-4407 GCA_037439765.1 Candidatus Bipolaricaulota bacterium | reverse complement strand
GGCCCAGCTCCATCGCCGTCTTTGGTCCAACCACTCCGCGGGAAAACACACCACAAGAGACGATCCTTTCCCCCACCACCATGTATGGAATCACCAAAGTGGCCGGCGAGCTTCTCTGCGCCTACTACCACCGGCGGTATGGCCTGGATGTGCGGGGACTCCGCTTTCCCGGGATCATTTCCAGCGAAACCCTGCCTGGGGGAGGGACCACCGATTATGCCGTGGAGATTTTCTATCACGCGGTGCGAGGCGAGCCCTACACGTGTTTTGTCCGGCCGGATACCGTCCTTCCCATGATGTACATGCCGGATTGTCTCAAGGCCACCCTGCAGCTCATGGAAGCCGATCCGAAAAGGCTGCGTTATCGCATCTACAACGTGACGGGGATGAGTTTCTCGGCGGAGGAGCTGGCCCGGGAGATCCAAAGGAGGGCTCCCGGCTTTCGCGTGGAGTACAAGCCGGATTTTCGGCAGGGCATTGCCGACAGCTGGCCCCGCACCATCGACGATTCCGCGGCCCGCAAGGATTGGGACTGGAAGCCCGACTACGACTTGGCGCGGATGGTGGAGGCGATGCTTGCCGCCCTGCGGAAGAAGGAGAAGAGCGAACTTTAAGCCTGGGGAATAGCTTGCATCCGCGCCTTCAACCTCGGGTCCCGCGTGGGCCTAGCGAGAGGCTGACCAGGTCCCCACTAGCCATATCCAGGGAGGGAACATCCCAGGGAAAGGATCGGATCAAGGGGAGACCCTTTAGGTAGCCTAAGCTACGCCAGTTGCACGCTCGCCGATTCGAATCGGCCTGGATTTTCTCATCTCTAGCACAAAGGGCCTTGGCTTGCCCAGGCCCCTCTTCCTTCCTCACTTTCCTCTCGTGCTACTTTACAACTTCCATGCGGTCAATCACAAGACCGCCGTTGTAGTCGTAGATCGTCAGCGTGATTCGGGGCTGGATCACCCGGCGGTTAGCGAACGCGTACGTGACCGTGTTGCGGCAGTCGTCGGCCTGATCTGGTCGATGCGTCAAGAGATTTCTTTCCAAGGCCAGAGCATGCAGCAGCGGGGCCAACTACGGCGTTGTTCTTCACCCCGAGGTCAAAAGCGCGGCGAAGAAGTCGCGCGCAGGAACAACCTGGCCTAAAGTTAGGGAGCCATGGGGCGTGTGCACCGGCTTTCCGAGGAGGTCATTCAGAAGATCGCCGCGGGCGAGGTGGTGGATCGCCCGGCTTCCGTGCTGAAAGAGCTCGTGGAGAACAGCATCGACGCCGGAGCCCGAAAAATCCGGGTGGAGTTGGCACAAGGGGGAATCGCACGACTCCTCGTCGCCGACGATGGCCTGGGCATGCCCCCTGAGGACATGCGGCTGGCGGTAGAGCGGCACACCACCAGCAAAATTGCCAGCGAAGAGGACCTGCGGCACATCAAGACCCTGGGCTTCCGGGGCGAGGCCTTGGCGGCCATCTGCGCGGTTTCCAAAGTGCGGCTGGTTTCCCGCACAGCCGAGGCTCCTGCGGGGCACGAGCTCCTCGTGGAGGGAGGGAAGATCCTGACGGAAAAACCCGCGGCCCACCCGGTAGGCACCACCGTGGAAGTACGGGATCTCTTCTTCAACGTGCCGGCGCGCCGCAAATTCCTCTCGGCGCCTGCCGGAGAAGCCCGCCGAAGCCTGGAGACTCTGCGGCACCTGGCCCTGGCCCACCCCGAGCAAGGTTTTCAGGTGTTTTCGGAGGGGCGGAAGGTGTTGGAGATCCCGCCAGCTCGCGCCCTTCTTTCCCGCATTGGCCCAATTTACGGAGAAGCCCTGGCTCGGCGCCTCATCCCCGTGACCCTGGAGGAGCCGGGCTATCGTCTTCAAGCCTTCTTCTCCCCGCCCGAGATGGCCCAGGCCTCCCGGGCCGACCAGCATCTCTTCCTCAACCGTCGCCCCGTGAAGCCCGGAACCTTGGCCGTACCCCTTTACCAGGCCTATGCCCGCTTCCTCGGCCGCGGCCAGCACCCCCTCTTTTTCCTGTATCTGGAGGTGGATCCTGAGATTGTGGACGTGAACGTGCACCCGAAAAAGGAGGAGGTGCGTTTTCAAAACGAGGACGCGGTATTGGACCTTCTGCGGCGCGCGGCGCTGCGGGCGCTGGGAGCGTTCACCCCCACCTGGACCGGCACCGCCGTCCCGGCTGTTCCCACTCCCCCGCCCGCCTCATCTCAGCCCCCGGCCCAGGCGGAGCTGATCAGGTTTAGTGAAGTTCCGGAAAGGACCTGGCGAGTTCTCGGGCAGGTCCAACACACTTTCATCGTGGTGGAAAGCGCTGACGGCTTGGAAATCGTGGACCAGCACGTGGCCCACGAGCGCGTGCTATTCGAAAAGTTTCAGGACGGTGCGGAGATCGAGGTGCAGAAGTTTCTCATCCCCGTTCAGGTGGAGTTTCCGTTCGACCAAGCGGAGGCCCTGCGGGAGGCGCTCCCCGCGTTGCGGACGGTGGGAGTGGAGCTGGAGCCGTTTGGAGGGAACGCGTTCCTCGTGCGAGGGTGGCCCTTGAGCCTGGCCGAGCGCCAGGCCAAGCTGGGTTTTGTCGAGCCCCTGCGGGCGGTGGCTTCCCTGTGGCGGGCGGGGAACCGCGAGCTTCTGGAGCTTTGGCGGGAGGTGGCCTGTGCTGCGGCCATCCGGGCAGGTGAAGAACTTTCATCTACAGAGCAGGAAGCCCTCATCTTGGCCTGGAAACAAACGAAAGAGCCGGCGCGCTGTCCCCACGGCCGGCCCATTGCCGTGAAGCTCACCTTCCCGGAGATCCGGGAGAAACTGGGACGCTAGCTTCGCAGGACCCAGCGGGTGCCCGCGGGCCCATCCCTCAGCTCCACCCCCAGCTGAGAGAGCTTGTCGCGGATCTTATCAGCTAAGCCGAAATTTTTCTCCTGGCGCAGGGTGGTGCGGAGCTCCACCACCAAGTTCAGAAGCTCCTCGGAGAGCCGGCCCAACTCCGGGGAACTGGCCTCCCCTTGGAACAGACCCAGGGGGCGGGCGAGGCGCCGCACGGTAGCGGCAGCTTCCCGCAGGGCCCCCGGATCCCCCCGTCGGTAGGTCTCGCCGATGATCTCCTGAAGCGCGGCCAGGGCTCCCGGCGTGTTGAAATCCTCCTCCAACTCCGCCCAGAATTTTTCTTCCCCGTTTTTCAGCAACGGAAGAAAACCAGGATCTTGCGGTTGAACCTCTGGGGGGACGCGCGCTGCCTCCGCCAGGAAGTTATAGACCCGGGCCACCGCGGCCTTCGCCTCCTCCAGGGCCTCAAATGAGAAATCCAGGGGTTTTCGCCAGTGCCGGGAAAGGTAAAAATAGCGGACGGCTTCGGTGCCAAAGAGCCTCACCACGTCGCGGGCGTAGTAGAAGTTCCCCAGGGATTTGGCCATTTTTTCTCCCCGCACGGTGAGCATCCCGTTGTGGAGCCAAATCTTTACGAACGTTTTTCCTGTGAGGGATTCGGCCTGGGCTCGTTCGTTCTCGTGATGGGGGAAGACGAGGTCGTTTCCGCCCGCGTGGATATCCAGGGTTTCGCCGAGGAGGTGGAGGGACATGACCACGCATTCCGTGTGCCAGCCAGGCCGGCCCGGGCCCCAGGGGGAAGGCCAGCTCGGTTCCCCCGGTTTGGCCCGCTTCCACAGGGCAAAATCCAGGGGATCGCGCTTCCGCTCGTCCACCTCCACCCGGGCCCCGGCCCATTGTTCCTCGGCGCTGCGTCCGGAAAGCTCGCCATAGCCGGGATAGGTGCGGACGGAGAAATAAACGTCGCCGTCGGCCACGTAGGCATGACCCTTCTCCACAAGATCTCCGATGAACGCCACCATTTTGGGAACAAACGCCGTGGCCGGGGGGGAGTAGGTGGGCGGCTGCACGCCCAGTTGAGCCAAATCCGCAAAATATTCCTGGGTGTAGTGCAGGGCCAGCTCGGCGGGATCGCGGCCCTCCTCTTGGGCCCGGCGGATGATTTTGTCGTCCACGTCCGTCACATTCTGCACATGGATCACGCGCAGGCCTCGCTCCTCCAGCACGCGCCGCAGGGTATCGAACACAATGAAAGGCCGGGCGTTGCCGATATGGATGAGGTCGTAAACCGTGGGCCCGCACACGTACATGCGTACGGTGCCCTCTTGGACCGCCAAATCCTCCACCGCTTTGCTCAGCGTGTTATACAGGCGCATCGGCCACGATAGTACCGGGGGTAGGGATGCCCACCAAGTAGAATCCGGTGTGCCCTGGCGGGAGGTGCTTTGGGTGTTGGGGATTTCCGCCGCGCCGGTGAGCGAGCTCCGGGGCGGGATCCCCCTGGCGTTGGCCCTGGGCTTTTCCCCGTGGGCAGCTTTCTTCCTGGCCCTCGCTGGAAATCTTTTTCCCTTGGTCCCCCTGCTCCACTTTTTGCCCCCC
>JBBIVL010000099.1:1112-4561 GCA_037439765.1 Candidatus Bipolaricaulota bacterium | reverse complement strand
ACTTTCGGACTCGATCGGATTGGATACATGGTGGGATGTGGGTCCTGCGGTGCCGGGTGTTGCGGCTCCTTGCGGAGGAGCCGCACATGGGCTATGCCTTGGTCAAGAAACTCGAGCGCCGGCTGGGTTGGCGTCCTTCGCCGGGGTCCCTCGACCCCCTGTTGGGGACTTTCGCCGAACAAGTTTTGATCGCCCGAGAGGAAAAAAACCACCGGCGCCTTACCTCCTCCGGTTAGGAGGAATTGGCCCGATTGGGAAAGGGAAAAGAGGAATGGAGAACCTTCGTGATCCTTGCCACGCTGGCTGCAAGAAATCTTCCCGATTTCTCCTGGATATTGCGCTTCTTGACCCAGGCCGCAGCAGCAGGAAATCTCTCCGAACCTTCGGGCTTTTGCCAAAGCTCACCCAGGAACGGGAAGCTCTCGTCGGAGGTAAAGGTGATGGAAGCGGTATCCGTTGAAAATCTCATAAAGCTCTACCGGGGCGGAATTCGCGCCGTGGACGGCATTTCGTTCGCCATAATCGAGCGGGAGATTTTTGGATTTCTTGGCCCAAACGGGGCTGGGAAATCCACGACCATCAAATGCATCATCGGCCTCCTCCGGCCCACCGCGGGAAACATTCGAATCCTTGGGGTGGATGTGGAGAAGGACCCAGGCGTGACAAAACGCCACATCGGCTACGCCGCCCAGGAGACGGCCGTGGACGATCAGCTCACAGGTTGGGAGAACCTTTATCTTCAAGGCCGCTTTTACCATCTTCCGCGGGAGGAGATCCGCCACCGCGGCGAGGAGGTCCTCCGCCTCTTCGGCCTTTGGGAGCGGCGGAAGGACCCCGCCCAAACCTATTCCGGTGGGATGCTAAAGAGGCTCGACATCGCCTGTGCCCTCATCCACCGCCCGAAAATCCTGTTCTTGGACGAGCCAACCCTGGGTCTGGACGTCCAGACGCGCAAAGCCATCTGGGACTACATCCGCGCCCTGCGCAAGGAACACGAAATGACCATTTTCCTCACCACCCACTACATGGAGGAGGCCGACGAGCTTTCGGACCGGGTGGCCATCATCGACCGCGGGAAAATCCTCGCCCTGGATAAACCCGGTGCCCTCAAGGCCACATTGGGCGGGGACCTCATCACCCTGAAATTCGCCTCCGGGGAAGAGCGCGTGGCGGCCCTTCTCTCGGCCATCCGGGCCTGGCCTGGGGTGCGGGACCTTCGCTCCTCGCCTGACGGCATCCATTGGATTTGGGTGGATCAGCGCGGGGATCGTTTCATTCCCGAGCTTGTGCAGCTGGCCCTGGAGCATGGGGTGGTCATCGATTCCGTGCGCCTGAAAAGGCCAACCTTGGATGACGTGTATCTCCACTACACGGGGCGGGAGATCCGCGAGGCGGAGGCCAGCCGTGAGGAGCACTACCGCGCCCGGATCCTCCAAAGGAGAGTGCGGCGATGATCTTTGCGGACGCGATTTACGTAGCACGGCGGGAATTGCTCAAATTCTTTCGGGCCAAAACGCGTATTCTCGTCACCGTGATCCAGCCCCTCATTTGGCTTGGCCTCATGGGGAACATGATGCAGGGTTTCACCCAAAACCCCTTCGTGGCCAACCTCCTTGGAACCGAAAGCTATCTTGCGTTCATGACACCCGGAATCATCCTCATGAATGTTCTCTTCGGCGGAGTTTTCTCGGGCATGTCCATCGTGTGGGATCGACGCATCGGCTACCTGGAGAAACTTTTGGCTGCACCCGTTTCCCGCGCGGCCATACCGCTTGGAAAAATGTTCGCTGCTGCGATCCAAGGTGGGTTCCAGGGCCTCCTCATCCTCCTCATCGCCAGAGCTCTTGGCGTGCGGTTTGCCAGCGGCTTTCCAGGCGCCCTCTTTGCCCTCGTTGTGGCCATGGTCTTCAGCCTCATCCTGAGCGGTTTTTCCCTGACTATCGCCTCCCGCATTAAATCCCAAGAGACCCTGATGGCCGTGGTAAACTTTTTTACCATGCCCCTTATGTTCACGAGCAACGCCCTTTTCCCGCGGGAGGCCATGCCCGCCTGGCTTGCCACCATTGCCCACATCAACCCCGTGACCCATGCCGTGACCCCCATCCGCCAGGTCCTCCTCTTCGGCTGGAACTGGAGTTCAATGTGGGTTTCCTTCTTGGTGATTGGGGGCTTGGCCCTGGGGATGATGTTCCTGGCTGGCCGAAGCTTCCTCCGCGCCACCGTGGAATAAATGGAACACGTAACTTCCGGAGTTAAGACCCTGCTTGGCGATCCCAAACGCGCCATCCTGCGCCTTTCTTTGCCCATGATGGCTGCGATGTTCGTGCAGTCCCTGTACAACGTGGTGGACGCCATTTGGGTCTCGGGGCTTGGGAGCGAGGCCCTGGCCGCGGTGGGCCTGTTTTTCCCGTTCATGATGGGGATGATGGCCCTGGCCACCGGGCTTGGGGTGGGCGGAAGCTCTGCGGTGTCCCGGCGCATCGGCGCCCGGGATAAAACTGGTGCGGAGCGCGCCGCCCTCCTCACCTTGGGCCTCGGGCTTGGGGTCTCCCTCCTTTTCCTTCTCGGCGTCCCCTGGGCCGGAAGAATCTTTGTCCTCATGGGGGCTACGGGGAAAACGGCCGCCGGGGCGGCGGCCTACGCCCGGGTCCTCTTCGGCGGAGCTGCCGTTCTCTTCTTCGCCAATTTGGCTACGGCCCTTCTCCGCGGGGAAGGCGACGCCCGCCGGGCCATGTATGCCATCATTCTCGGCGCAGGCCTCAACATCGGACTCGACCCCCTTTTCATCTACACGTTTCGTCTGGGCGTGGCCGGCGCAGCCTGGGCCACCCTGGTCTCCCTCTTCGCCTCCGCCCTCCTCCAAAGTTTCTGGCTCTTCCTCCGACCCACCACTTATCTTCGCCTTTCTTGGCGGAAGCTTCGCTGGGATTTTTCGACCGTTTGGGAGATCCTGGCCGTAGGGATCCCGGCCTCGTTGGCCCAGCTTTCCATGTCGCTGGCGATGCTCGCCGTGAACGGGATTCTCCTTCGCGTGGGCGGGGAGAGGGCCGTGGCCGTGTTCAGTACAGGTTGGCGAGTGGTGACCTTGGGCACCATCCCCTTGGCTGGGATGGCCACCGGAGTCACGGCCGTGACCGCCGCGGCCTTCGGCGCCCGCGACGGAGGGAAACTCCGCACCGCTTACCTCTACGCCGCCTCCCTCGGCGTCCTGATCCAGCTGGGGATCGCGTCCTTTGTGGCCCTGGTTGCACCCGTGCTCGCCCTCCTTTTCACCTATGCCCCGGAAAGCCGGAATCTTCGGCCGGACTTGGTCGCCTTCCTGCGCTGGATGTGTCTTTTTCTTCCTACCGTGCCCTTGGGGATGCTCACCTCCGCCATGTTCAACGGAGTGAAGATGGGAGCAAGGGCCCTTCTCCTCACGGTCTTGCGCACCGTGGTTCTCCAAGCAC
>JBBIVL010000099.1:0-1081 GCA_037439765.1 Candidatus Bipolaricaulota bacterium | reverse complement strand
GCCTGGGCGAGCGAGGCGTGTGGTGGGGGATCATCGCTGCCAACGTGTTCATGGCCTTAGTGGGGTTCACCTGGGGAAGGCACACTGTGGGCATGCTTGCCCAAAAGTTTGTCCAACCCCGGGCCGAGTAAAATGGGGCCATGCGGGAGCTTCCGGTTATTTTCAACCCAGCGGCCGATCGCGGCCGGGCCCAGGCCCGCGCCGAGGCAATCCTTTCGCGGCTGAAGAGGTTTGGGTTTAGCCCCCTCCTTTTCCGCACCACCAAGCCCGGCGAGGCCATGGAGATCGCCCGCGATTTGATGGTGAAAAACGTCCCCGTGGTGGCCGCGGCGGGCGGAGATGGAACGTTGAACGAGGTGGCCCAGGCCCTGGTGGGCACGAACACCGCCTTGGGCATCATCCCCTTGGGTTCGGGAAACGATTTCCTCCGCTCCCTCGTGGGATCTGTAGACCTTGAGGATGCCCTGCGGAGGCTAGCTCAGGGAAAGCCGAAGCCGGTGGATGTGGGCGAAGCCAATGGCCGCTTCTACCTCAACTCCCTGGGCATGGGGATCGACGGACAAATCGCCGAGGATTTCCAGCGCTGGAAGTTCCTGCGCGGCGAGCTTGGGTACCTTTGGGCGGCCCTCTACGAGGTGGCCCGGTTCGGCCCGTTCGCCCTTTCCGTGAAAAGCGACGCCGGCGAGTTCTCCTTTCCTGGACTTATGGTGTCCGTGATGAACGGGTCCCATACGGCCGGTGGGTTCCACATCGCCCCTGGGGCAAGTCTCACCGATGGTGCCCTGAACCTCATCGCCATCCGCCATTATCCGCGCCTTTTCCGCGTGTCCATCCTCCTCAAGGTGCGCAAGGGGCAGCATCTTGGACTCAAGGGCGTGTGCACCGCGGGGGTACGGTGGGCCGAGGTCCGCACGGATCGCCCCCTGCGCGTCTACGTGGACGGGGAACTTCCCCCCCGCACCGCAGAGCTCTCCGTGCGGGTGCATCCTGGGGCCCTGCGGGTGGTCCTTTAACTCCCCGAGAGGTAGGATTCGGCCATTATGCGTCGGATACCCGTGGTGTTAAATCCTTCTGCTGGACG
>JBBIVL010000098.1:0-4600 GCA_037439765.1 Candidatus Bipolaricaulota bacterium | reverse complement strand
CAAAGGCGGCGACGGTCTCATCAGTTTCCACCGAACCCGTCAAAATCCCAAGGGCACTCCCGACGGTGGACGCGGCGGCGACGGAGGCTCCGTGATCCTGCGCGCCAGCCGCTCGGTCAACACGTTTCTCCATTTTCAGCGGGAGGTGCACTTTCGCGCTGAGGACGGCCGCCCCGGTGGCCCGAACCAGCGGCAAGGGAGACGCGGGGAGGATCTGGTCATCCTCGTCCCTGTGGGCACGATGGTGCGGGATTTGCGTTCCGGGGAAATGCTGGCCGATCTTGTGGAAGAGGGGCAGGAAGCGGTGGTGGTTGCGGGTGGGCAGGGCGGCCGGGGCAACCGCGCCTTCGCCAACGCCACCCGCCAAGCTCCCCGCATTCGGGAACTGGGCGAGCCCGGGGAGGAACGCTGGCTGCAGTTGGAGCTCCGGCTCCTGGCGGATGTGGGCCTCCTGGGGTTCCCCAACGTGGGAAAATCCTCGCTCCTGGCCCGTGTCTCCGATAAAAAGCCCAAGGCCGCGGCCTACCCCTTCACCACCCTCGTCCCCAATCTCGGAGTCGTGCAGGTGGGTACCACCCAGACCTTCGTCATGGCGGATCTTCCCGGTCTCATCGAGGGCGCCCACGCGGGCAAGGGACTGGGGGATAAATTCCTGCGCCACGCCACGCGGGCTAAACTCCTTTTGCACATGGTGGACCTGGCTCGTACCGAGGGTCGGGATCCGCTTGCGGACTATTTCGCCCTGCGCAAGGAGCTCGCGGCTTGGGGAGACTTGCGGGAGAAGCCCGAGGTGCTGGCGGGGAACAAAATGGACCTCCTTTCCCCGGAGGAAGTGGAGCGGGAGCGCGCCCGCTTTGCCCAGGAAGGGCTGGTCTTGCATCCCATCTCTGCCCGCACGGGGCAAGGGGTGAAGGAGCTCGTGGAGGTTCTCTGGCAGAAGTTACAAGCGCTTCCGGCGGGGAAGGGGGCGGAGCGGCCCCGGCGGAAAGTTTGGGAGCTCACGCCGGGCCCGCCTCCCTACGAGGTGGTGGCGGGGGGAGAGCTCCTGGAGGTGCGCGGCCCGGCGGTGGAACGCCTGGCACGACTGGATCTGTCCACCCCAGATGCCCAGGCTTACTTCTGGGAGGAACTGGAACGTCTGGGGGTGGTGCGGGCCCTGCGCCGGCGAGGCCTGCAAACCGGGAATCTCGTGAAGGTGGGGGGAAAAGTCCTTGCGTTTGGCGGGTAAGACCGGCCTCTTCGGCGGCACGTTCAATCCCGTGCACATGGGGCACCTGCGGGTGGCCGAGGAGGCCCTGCGCCAGTTTGGCTTGGCCCGGGTGGTGTTCATCCCCACCGGCCAGCCTCCCCATCGGCAGGTGGAGAATGGGGTTCCTGGGGAAGTCCGGTACGCCATGGTGGAGCTGGCCATCGCCGGCCGGCCGGGGCTGTGCGTATCCCGGGCGGAATTGGATCGGCCCGGTCCAGCCTACACCGTGGACACCATCGCGCTTCTGACGCGGGAGTATCCCGAAGGAGTGGCGTACATTGTGGGCGCCGACATCTTCTCCCAGATTGAAATCTGGCACGATTGGCCCAGACTTCTTGCCCTTTGTCCGTTCATCGTGGCTCCCCGACCCGGCGTGGATCTCCAGGTTTTTTATCGCCCCCCGTTTGATCGCGCCGAGATCCACTTTTTGAACATGACCCCCATCGCCCTTTCCTCCTCGGAGGTGCGGCGACGGTATCGGTTGGGACTGTCCGCTGCCGGATTGGTCCCGGAGGCGGTGGATCGGTTCATTCGGGAACGCGGCCTCTATGGCGCGCGCAGGACCTCGCCCCTAGAATAGGCGAGAAAAGGAGGGTTGATCCATTAAGCGGTCGTTTCGGGTAAACGAAGAGATCCGGGCACGCGAGGTTTTACTCATCGATAGCGATGGCCGAAATATGGGGGTGACCCCCTTGGAGCGGGCTCTGGCCTTGGCGCGGGAACGGGGCTTGGACCTGGTGGAGGTAGCTCCGGAGGCTAATCCCGTGGTCTGCAAAATCGTGGATTTCGGGAAGTACCGGTATCAGCTGCAAAAACGGGAGAAGAAACAGCCCAAAGCGGGTAAAGTTAAGGAGGTCAAGTTCACCATCCAGACGGGTGAACACGACTTCCAGACCAAACTTCAGCGGATCCGGGAATTTCTGGAGGAGGGGATGAAGGTGCGGGCCGTGGTGTTCTTTAAAGGCCGCCAGATCATCCATATCGAGCGAGGCCGGGACCTCCTGAGCCGGGTGGCCGAGCTCACCCAGGACCTGGCCAAGGTCGAGGTGAACCCGGTGGAGCGCGGCCGCACCTTGGAGATCCTTCTCGCCCCCCTCTCCCGCAAAGGAGGTAGTTGATGAAACCTGGGAAGACCCACAAAGCCTCGGCGAAGCGGTTCAAAGTGACGGCTACAGGACGCATTTTCCATCGTAAGGCCGGCTATGTGCACAAGCTCGCTAAAAAGAGGCCGCAATACAAACGTGCGGCCCGCCGGCCCGTGGAGGTCACCGGCGCCAACAAGAAAATCATGCGCCGCCTCCTCGACGTGTAAGGAGGAAGCCATGCGTGTTCCCGGAGGGGTGAAACACCCGCGGCGCAGGCGAAAAGTTCTGGATATGGCCAAGGGCTACAAGGGGAAAAGGAAGAGTTGCTACCGCATTGCCAAGCAGTCCCTGTTCAAGGCCCTGCGGCACCATTTCGTCTCCCGTAAGCTGCGCAAGCGGGATTTTCGCAGGCTTTGGATCGTGCGGATTGGCGCGGCTGTGCGGCCCTATGGTCTCAGCTACTCGCGGTTCATGGGAGCCTTGCGTAAGGCCAGGGTGGGCTTGAACCGCAAAGTTCTGGCGGAATTGAGCATCCGCGATCCCCAGGCCTTCGCGAAGGTGGTGGAGGTCGCCCGGGAGTCATGAAGACCTTTCAGGATCTGATCCTGGCCTTGCACACCTTCTGGCGGGACCAGGGCTGTGCCCTCGTGGAGCCCTACGACCTGGAGAAGGGTGCAGGGACGTTCAACCCGGCCACGTTTTTTGGGGTGCTGGGCCCGCGGCCTTGGCGGGTGGCGTACGTGGAGCCCTCTCGCCGGCCTGCGGATGGCCGCTACGGGGAAAACCCCATCCGCTTTGGCCTCCACCACCAGTATCAGGTCATCCTGAAGCCCCCGCCCGCGGATATCCAGGACCTTTATCTGCGCTCCCTGGCCGCAGTGGGCATTGAGCTCCACCGCCACGATGTGAAATTCGCCCACGACGACTGGGAGTCTCCCACCCTGGGAGCCTGGGGCGTGGGCTGGCAGATCTGGCTCGATGGCATGGAGATCACCCAGTTCACCTATTTCCAGCAGATGGGCGGGGTGGACCTGGACCCAGTGTCTGTGGAGCTCACCTACGGGCTTGAGCGGATCGCCCTTTTCCTCCAGGGATTGGACTCGGCGTTCGAGCTGCGCTGGGCCGATGGGCTCACCTACGGGGAGATCTTCCGGGAACGGGAGCGCCAGTTCAGCGTGTACCACTTTGAGCAAGCTTCCGTGGAACGGGCCAAGACAATGTTCGATTTTCACGAGGCTGAGGCCAAGGAGTGTCTCGCCCGGGGGCTAGTGTTCCCGGCCTACGATCACACCCTGAGGTGCTCGCATCTCTTCAACACCCTGGATGCCCGGGGGGCCTTGGCCACCGCCGAGCGGGAAAGCTACGTCGCCCGGGTGCGGGCCCTAGCCCGGGCCTGCGCGGAGGTCTACCTCGCGGAGGTTGTGCGTGCCTACGCTTCTTCTTGAGATCGGGGTAGAGGACCTGCCTGCGGAGGAAGCGGAAGCGGTCGCCCAAAGCTTCCGGGAAAATTTTTTGGCAGGGTTGCAGGAGGCCCGCCTCGTCCACGGGGAAGCCCGCCTCTTTTGGACGTTGCGGCGGTTTGCCCTCCTGGTGGAGGACATGGCTGACCGCCAGGCCGACGCAGTGGAGGAGATCCGGGGCCCGGCGGTGGCTGCAGGATTGGATGAGCACGGGAATTTGACTCCTGCGGCGTTGGGTTTTCTCCGCCGCTACGGAGCGTCTTCCGAGCAGTTGGTGCGCCGCCGCCTGGGGGAAAAGGAATATCTTTTCTTACGGGTGGAACGGCCGGGCCAGCCTGTCCAAGCTATCCTAGCGGAACTCGTGGCCCAGGCGGTGCGGAATATCCCGTGTTCGAAGACCATGCGCTGGGACGGCGGGGCTTTTCTCCGGCCGATCCGCTGGATCGTGGCCCTGTTCGGGGAGAAAGTGGTGCCGTTGGAGGTGGTTGGGCTTTCCGCAGGCCGAAAAACCCAAGGCCACCGCTTTTTCGGGAAGGCGCGGGAGCTTTCCTCCCCCGAGGCGTACCGGGAGGAGCTTCGGGCCGTGCGGGTGTTAGTGGACCCTGGAGAACGGGCGGAGGTATTGCGCCGGGCCATCCAGGCGGTAGAAAGGGAACATCAGGCCCAAGCCGCGCTTTCCGAGGAGCTGTGGGCGTTGATCCTCGGCCAGACGGAGTGGCCCAAACCGGTGGTGGGCCGAATTCCCCCGGAGTTTTTGGAGCTTCCCGAGCCGGTGGTGGTGGCCGCCCTGCGGGAAGAGGGGAAAT
>JBBIVL010000097.1:0-4700 GCA_037439765.1 Candidatus Bipolaricaulota bacterium | reverse complement strand
GTTGTTAGTTGCCTACTGAAGCGTGTCATCTTCACGTTGTTCGTCGGTTCCGAGTTAACAGCCGTTTATGGGCACTAACTGGCGCGACGCGCGAGGTTTTTCAGGTGCCGGAGGATTCGGAGGTCAAAGGTTCCGTCGGTCCGGAGAAATTCTTCCAGGTTTTCCACGCCGCAGAAATTGAAAAGCGCTGCGTCAAACTCCGGGGAGGGCCGGCCATCCACGGAACCCTTGTAATACCCGAGCTTTTTCAGGAGCTCCTGAAGCTGGCGGCGGAGGTCGTTCGTGAGGGGCACGATGTCCTCGGGCTTGGGCGGAGCAAAATAAAGCTGGTGAAGATCATAAAGACGCTTGAGCTCATCGATGGGATAAGGATGCTCATCCACGCGCAGATCGATGTAGCGGTCGTTGAACCCCCCGTAGCCACCTTTCTCCTTCACCACAAGGAGAGCCGCGGATTGCTGCCCGCGTCGGTCGCCACCGGCTTTCTGTCCGGCAAAAAGGGCGGAAAGGAGCCGCTCTGCGAGGGTGTCTGAGCTTCCCACAAAAGCCTCAGCCATGGCCTCCACCACGTCTTTTCCGGCGAGAATATTTCCTTGGCACGCGAAATTCTCTCCCACAATGTGGCCAGCCCAAGGGAAACATTTTTCTCCGGTGAACGCGGCGGCTCGACCTTGGGCGTCAACGATCCCCACTTGGCGCAGCTCCCGCTCCGGATCCGTCGAGATCAGGCGCTCTAAAGCCTCTTCAGGAGAAAGACCTTGCGCAAGGAGCTCCAGGCCGAGAGGACCGTACGAGGTGTTGGCGTAGGACTGGGTGGCGATGGCGCCCACCCCGGCCTTGGCCCCGGGAACCACCGCGCCCACGGCGATGAATTTCGATTGCACCGCCACCCCAATCTCCCCGGTTTTCCGATCCACAGCGACAATGGAAAACGTGCCGAAAGCCTGCATCCTCCCCTCCAGTTAAAATGGAACTTCCTCCTCTTTTGGGCCCCCCTCTTCGGGGAAAGCCTCCTCCCGTTCCAGGCGCTCGGTGATGGTCTTTATCTGCATTTCCGCGGCGGTGATCTTCTTGCGCAGAAGGGTCACCAAATCCGCGGCCTCAGCCACAAGCTGGGAGAGCTCGTCAATGTCCACCTCTCCCCGCTCGATCTTCTCCAGGATCTCATCGAGCCTGGCTACGGCTTGGGCATATTTCAATTCAGCTCGCTCCTCCACGTTCACCTCCTTGGGAAATGAGGCGCAGGATCCCGGCGCGGAGCTCAGCGGCGAGTGTTGTTCCTGGTGGAGCCTGATCCGGATCGGTGACGACCTTTCCGGAAGGAAGGCGGAGGATGGCGAATCCCCGGGCCACTACCTGCCTGGGGTCCAGGGCGCGCAGACGCTGCTCTCGCCCGGAAAGCCGCTCCCGTTCTTGGGCGAGCTTGCGTTGGGAGAGCTCTCCCACCCGCCGGGCCTTCATGCCGAGCTCTTCCTTGGCCCGGGAAAGCTCGCGAAAACTTCCGCGCATGAGTCGTCGCTCCGCCTCGGAAAGCCAGGCGAGTTTCCCGCCCAAAAGGCGTAGGGTTCCTTGAACGAGGCTCCGCTCCGCCCGCCGGATCCTTTCCCGGGCCAGGGCCAACCGGCCCTGCGCTCCCCGCACCAGACGTTTCTCCCCGTACTCCAACCTTTGTTTTTCCCAGGCCACTCGGCCTTTTACGCCCTGGATGAGCCGCCGCTCCCGCTCCGAAAGACCTTTCTGCTCTGCCTCGAGAAGCCTTCGGGACTCCTCCAGAATCCTTGAGAAGTTCTGCTCCACCCGGTTTAGGGTGTCCTCCACGGTCTTCACGAGGAGTTTCGCGGTGCCGGAGGGTGTGGCCGGCTTCGGCCGCCAGCCCACTTCGTCAAGGACGCAGCGGTCCTCCTCGTGGCCGATCCCCACCACCACGGGGATGGGGAAGAGGGCCACGGCCCGGGCCAGGACCTCGGAATCAAACCAGGCCAGATCCGCTCTGGATCCTCCCCCGCGGCAAATGAGGATCACGTCGAACTCATCCACATGCTCCCTGAACCAATCCAAGGCGTTGAGGACAGACGCCTCGGTGTGGTGGCCTTGCACGCGAGCCCCGTGTACGGTCACCTGGAACGCGAACCCTGAGGCCCTGAGGGTGTTGAGCACGTCGTTTTGGGCATCGGAGCCAAGGCTGGTGATGAGGCCGACTCGCAGGGGAAGGATGGGAAATGGGAGAGAACGGTTGCGCTCGAGGATCCCTTCCTTGGCGAGCTTTCTGATGATCTCTTCCCTTCGACGGGCGGCCTCGCCCAGGGTGTAGTTCACGTCCAAATCGCGGATCACCAAGCGGTAGACCCCTTCCCGCACCCAGAGGTCCACCTGAGCCAAAACCCGCACGGTAAGCTCATCGGTGAGGGAGAAGGGCCTGCCGGCTTGATCCAGCTTCATCTCGATCCAGGCCCGTTCCTTTGGGAAAAGGATGGCCTCCACCTGGGCGATGATCGTGCCTTCCCTTCGTTCCACGAGGCTAAATTCCAAAAAATCCTTGTGAGCGTTCTTGTCGTAGCCGAGGATCTCGCCCACCACCCAGATCGGGGTGGGGAAGGCCTGACTGAGAACGGCCTGCACGCGGGCGTTGAGGGCAGACACGGTGAGGTGCTGGGCTCCTTCCTGGCGGCGCTCGGCGTAGAGCTTTTGTGTCTCCTCATCGAAGGAGAAGCCCTCCCTCTCCAGAAGTTCCACCACCGGGACCACGTGGTCCTTGGGAACAATCCAAAGCTTCCTTTCTCGATCGAAGCGCCGTTCCGGGAGGGCGCGAACCAATTGCACCAGGCGGTCGTCGTACTCGAACTGGACCAACAGGTAATCCCCGGCACGTTCCACCCTACGCATGACCCGAGGATAACGTACCGGGCTATAATGGCCGGCGCAAGATGGGAAAAAGCTGGGATTTTGTGGTGGTCGGAGCGGGCCCGGCTGGGCTCACCGCCGCTATCTATGCCCGGCGCGCGGCCCTGGAAACCCTGGTCTTGGAAAAAACCGCGCCCGGAGGCCAGCTCCTCGAGACCCCGATGATTGAAAACTTCCCGGGCTTTCCTGAGCCCCTCTCCGGGATGGAGCTTATGGAGCGGATGGAGAGGCAGGCTCGACGCTTGGGGGCGGAAATCGTTCTCGCGGAGGCAACAGGCCTAAGCCGAGACGAGAAGGGCTGGGTGGTGCACACGAAGTCTGGGGATTTCCTGGGAAGGGCGGTATTGATCGCCACTGGCGCCCATCCCCGGGAGCTCCCGGCCAAAGGGGCCAAGGAGTTCGTGGGCCGCGGCCTCTCCTACTGCGCCACCTGCGACGGGTTCTTCTTCCGGGACAAAGAGGTGCTCATGGTGGGCGCAGGCGATACCGCTCTCGTTGAGGCCCTATTTCTTGCGGATATTTGTAAAAAGGTGTACATCGCGGTGCGCCACCCGATCAGTGATCCCAAGGCCATCCGCGCTGCGGCCATTCTTCGGGAGCGAGCCCAGGCCCATCCCGGCATCGCGTTCCTGTGGAACGTGGTGGTTGAAGAAGTGGTGGGGGCGGGGAAGGTGGAGGGCGTGGTGTTGCGTGACCTGGCCACCGGGGAAAGGCGGCCTTTTCCGGTGGATGGGGTTTTTGTGAAGATCGGGTACGAGCCGGCCACGGCGTGGGTGCGAGGAGTGGTGGAGTTGACGGCGGCCGGGTACATTAGGACGGACCCATGGATGCGCACGGCGGTGCCCGGGGTTTTGGCCGCGGGCGATGTGCGCGCGCCCGACGGGCGCGTGGCCCAGGCCGCAGTGGCTGCGGCCGAGGGAGCGTTGGCCGCCCTGGCTGCCGAGCGCTTCCTGAAACTTGGGGAGGGATGGCATGAGCACGAATAAGCGGTACATCACCACCCCCGTTCGGGGTGCGCGTCGGTATCCCACAATTCCCGCGTTTCTGGCGCGGGCGGTGCGCACCTACGGGGAACGGGTGGCCTTGCGGCTCCCCGTGAGCAAAGAGGGACGACTGACCATCCAGGAAACCACCTATAACGAGCTTTGGGAGCTGGGAGGAAAACTGGCGACTTGGCTGTATGCCCGGGGTGTGCGGGAAGGGGATCGGGTGGCCATTGTGTCTAAACCCTCGTTGGGCTGGGCCGTGGCTTTTGTGGCTGCTCAACGCCTGGGGGCCGTGGCCGTGCCCCTGGACGCTGGCCTGCAGGTTCCGGAAGTGCGCCGGATCCTCGAGGATGCGGAAGCCTCCGTGCTCTTCTGCGCTCCTGATCGCTATGGGGAGTTTGCGCCGTTGATGCAGGCAGTGCCGGTGCTGAAGGAAGTGGTGGCCCTGGAGGAGGCTGTGGGGGCCCTTTCCCTGTGGGAAGTTCTGCCCGGCGAGCCCTCCTTCAAGGAAGCCCAACCGGATCCTGAGGATCTGGCTGTGCTCATGTACACCTCCGGCACCACCGGGGATTCCAAAGGAGTCATGCTCTGCCACCGCAACATCACGGCCAACATCGAGGGCATCCTCAAGGTGATCCGCGTGGGCCCGGAGGATCGGGCCCTGACCATCGTGCCCTGGTACCACATCTATGGCCTCACCGCCAGTTTCCTCGCGCCCCTTTGGGTGGGCGCCTCCGTGACCTACACCGACGACTACCTCAACCTTCTTCCCATTGGGCAAAAGATTGGGGTGACCCTGATCATCGCTGTGCC
>JBBIVL010000096.1:3055-4890 GCA_037439765.1 Candidatus Bipolaricaulota bacterium | reverse complement strand
GTCGGGCTCACCCGGCCGTAGTCCCTATTGTTCCCCTTTTCGGAAGAGTACGGGACCAGGAAACAAGGACCGGCTTGGTATCCCTATCTCGCCAAGGCCCGCTCCAAAATTGGTCTCCTTTAGGTGTGGGAGGCCTGAGGCGAATCTGGCTAAACGGCTCGCTTCCTTCCCGATATGGTGGCCGTGCACAAGCTGGTGTGGCAACTTAAATTGTGGCCGGAGGGTAGCGCCAAACCCTTACCACCGAGGTTCGCGCGGGTTATCCCTGTCATTGTAGTCCGAGATGGATTGTAGCTAATTGCTTTTTTCCGTTGAGTCGCTGTCCAAAGAGCTTCCCGCACTCCGGACCTGAAGAAGTGCTAAGATTGGGGGCCTGAGGAAACAACCGCATCCTCAAGCCCCCTGAAGCCCACCGCACATCCCGGATCAACTGTTCCCTTACAAGAAGGAAGAATTTACTTGGAATTCTCCCCCCCAGGTGTTCCATTGATTGGGAGCCCGAGAGCATCAAGACCGCGGCGCTGAACCGTGTTGTTGTTTTTCCAGTTCTCCTCCGTACCAGGAGCATCGGCTTTTATCCGTTCCATAGAGACCGCCAGCCGCGGGAGGTTGATCCCGGCCGGCCAGGGCCCCCCGCTAGGGTTCACCAAGTCCACCACCATCCCCCGTGCATTGACCAACCAGAGGATGGCCCCTTCCAAGGGGATAAGCGCGGAAAACACGGTCCCTGCAGGGATGTCGGAGATGACCTTGTCGTGGCCGCGCTCAGCCACGTAGAACCCTCGCCCCTTGATTGTCCCGGCCAGCTCAATCGAGGTGCGCTCCTCATTCTTGGTGATCACCTCGATCCGCCAGCCATCCAACACGACATCTTCGTCAACGAGGCTGAAAAGCTCCAACCACTGGTCTGTTACAGATGCGGTAGTGCCAGACCATCCCAGCTCGTTAATAACCACCGATGGCTTTACCCCTTCGCAGAATACCCCGGGCACTTGCGGGCACGGATCCATTCCATCAGGGATTCCGTCGTCGTCGCAGTCGGGATCCGTTGGGCAGGGATCAACTGGGTTGGGCAGCCCGTCGCCATCGTCATCTTGGCCACCCGGCCCAACCGCCGTTACGCTGGCCTGCGCCAAATTGTTTCGCGAATCCGGGTCCAGCTCATTGCCTCTGATCTGCGCCTCGTTCGTTAAGGTACGGCCTTGGGTGCCCAAGCCCACCTGCGCCACAAGAACCAGGCGGATCTCCACGGGGGTGTTCGGGGCCACAGTGCCGATGGTCCACAACCCCGTGGCCGGGGTGTAGACCCCCACCGTGGTGTTGTGGGCAACGTAGGACAAACCGTTGGGCAAAGCATCGGACACGCTAACCCCTGTGGCTTCCGCAGGACCGTAGTTTCTCACAGCTACGGTGAACATCACCAAATCCCCCTCTTTTGCTGTAGGAACGTTTACCACCTTGCTCACTCCAAGATCTGCTTGATTCCCCGGAGGTGGCGTAACGGTACGGACTCGGACCTGAGCTGTGTCACTGTTATTGGTGGAGTTCGGGTCCTGTTGGTCCGCGCTGACCGAAGCCCGGTTCGTCAGGGTTACCCCGGCTGTTCCTTCCTCCACCTCCGCCTCGATGATGAGTTCGGCTGTTGCCATGGTGGTTGGGAAGTTGCCAAGGTCCCAGATGCCTGTGGAGGGGTTGTAGGTCCCGCGGTTGGCCCTGTGGGAGACGTAAGCGAGGCCGGAGGGCAACTTGTCTGAGACCTTCACTCCGGTGGCGTTCGATGGACCATTGTTGGACACCATAATTCTGAACTCAACAATGTCGCCCTCGTCCACCAC
>JBBIVL010000096.1:1595-2955 GCA_037439765.1 Candidatus Bipolaricaulota bacterium | reverse complement strand
GCCCAGGCCGTAGTTCCCATCACAACGAACAACAAGCCTACGGCTTCCCATCTCTTCATGGCTCCCTCCTACCCTCCCGTTTTTACTAATATAAGCGGATGAACTTCCGGGTCAAGTGTTGGGCATTACATCAACGTGGGACGGGAAGGAATGGGGAACATGCCTTTTCTGATTTTCCTTGTGCCCAGCAGAGAAGAAGCTCACGGGAATCGGTGGCTAGGCGGGGAAAGGGCAGTGCGGGGCTATGGGGTTTTCCGTGTCTCCACAGGGCGAGGTGTTTTTGCCCCCTGCGCTCATGGACCCCGCCAACTCATCGCTTCCGGATCCGGCGGAGCGGAAGCGCTTAGAAAGCCTTCCCCGAGGCCGACGGACAACGTCGCGTTTTTCATGAAGTTCGGGAGACCCCGAACAAAGTCGGGAAAACTGCGCCCGTGGTGCGGCCGAGGACCTCAAGCGGTCCTATCGTGTGCCATCCAAGGAGAAGGCCAGAGAGGCGGCGCAGAGAATCCGGGAACGGTGGATCCGTCTATTTCTCTGATCGGGGATTTTCGGGGCTAACGCCTCTGCGCTCTCGACTTTTTTAGCCATCCCAGGCCCATCGGAAGATATCTTTCCACCATGAACGACGGGAGCGCCTAGCCAAGGAGATGCAGATAGAAAAAGTAAGGTCGATCCGGCGCAAAACTATCCCGAACTTGTGCCCCTTGAGCTCCTGGTGAGCAGAAGATAGGGTCCCATGAGCTTCGGCGGAGCCTCCCAACTTGGGGCAATCCAGCTTCCGGTGCGCCGTACAAGACCAAACCGAACTTTGCGGTCTGCGTCCAACTTCCTAGCCGGAGAGGGCGGGCAGCCGGGCCATCCCCTACACGGTGACTTCCACGGCGTCCACGATCACGTCACCCGGTGGGACCTCGTCGCCGAACTCGCGGGCCACGGCGATCCACCCCAAGATCGCGTCCTTTATGTTTTGGAGGGCTTCCTGATAGGTATCGCCTTCGCTGATACAACCGGGAAGGGCTGGCACGTAAACGGTGTACCCTCCCTCCGCGGCCGGTTCCAGGACTACCTTATACGCCAAGACCTTGGCCATCCTCGCCCTCTTACCAATATAAGTGGCCGTCCTGGGAGTCGGGTGAGACAGGGCTTGCTGAGGCCTGGAGGAGGGACTTGGCTGCCCTGGCCCATGAGGCCAGGGTTTCCCCTCATTGGGCTGTGCCGTGGCGTAGGCGAGGCAAGCTCAACCCGGGGGAATACCTCGTCCGCTCGGCCGCCTCTTCGCCCAGGGGATGGGAAACGCTGGGGGCAGGAGGAAAATTCCCCGCGTACGGGCGTTCCCTCGAAGGGGAAAAGCGAGGAAATG
>JBBIVL010000096.1:0-1549 GCA_037439765.1 Candidatus Bipolaricaulota bacterium | reverse complement strand
CCTCTCCCCCTTGGGGGAGAGGGGGGGTTGAGGGGCCCCCCATCGTGGCCTTCTCCCCGTGGGGAGAAGGGACGGGAAAAGGTGGGAAGCCTTCGGGTTAAAGCCCGTTTTTCCTGTTCCGCTCGGAAAAATCCGGTCAAGGGCTGGCTGGCCTATTGACAGCGGACGCCTGTCTCCCTATAATGGGCCACGAAACTTCCCAAAAAAGGAGGTGATGGGGCAGGCAGTACAAGGTTTGTCGGAGAAGTCCAAAGCTTTGGGCTTTTTGGGTTTCGGTAGTTCTACAGTTGAGAAGAAATAAAGGAGGTTGAAGTTATGAAGCGGGCTCTTGCGGTTTTGGCGTTTCTGTGTACGGTGGCGTTTGCGGGCTTTAGCCAGTACAGCGGTTCCTGGGATCTCTCGATCTGCACGGACGGGACGCTCAGCTCCAACCTCACCATCAACTACGAGATCATGTCTGGCCTCACCGTGTCCAGCGTGAGCAGCTTCGACGAGACGGGCTGGATTTCCCAGAAGTTCACCCTGAAGGGCGCGCTGGGTCCGTTCAGCCTCAGCGGGTCCATGACCTTCGATCCGGCAGATGTTGTGTATCTAAAGTCTCAGCTCAAGACGAGCCTGGACTTCGCTGGCATGGCGCTGGGCCTTACGGTGGACCACTACGGCCCGGCCGCGGGGTCGATCACCGGCTGCCAGACGAACGAGGAAGGCCAGCTGAAGTACACCCTCACGGCCAAGGTGGATCCCATCAGCGCGACGATCATCTTCCTCGACTGCTGCACGGGCACGGAGTTCGGCAGCCTGTTGGTGAAGTTCCCGGTGCCGCTCTGCTGCGGCCTGAGCTTCGACGCGGAGTTCTCCTTCACGAAGGCCGGTTTTGACTACCTGGAACTCTCCGGCCTCAAGATCCCGCTCTGCTGCGGCGTGTATGCCGAGCTTGGGATCCTGTTCACCACCGACGCAAAGACGGTCAGCGTGGACTGGGGCTTCGAGGGCCTGCCCGTGGAGGGCTGCTTTGAGATCTACGGCGCCGCTGAAACCAGCGACAATATCTGGGAGGGCATCAGGGTCGACGGATTCAAGATCGCCTGCACGCTCGGCGACTGCAGCGGCGTGGAGTTCGTGACCTTCCTCGCTCCGGAGTATGCTGCTGACTACGGCTACGATTTCCTCACGGCCTGCGGCGAGTTTGAGTACATCGGGTTCAACTTCTGCGGCGCCGGCTGCTGCGGCGGCCAGTGGACCGCGGGGATCGACATCTACTTCGGCACCCTGGGTGGCCTGTTTGACGTGACCCGCATCGCCTTTGACTTCTCGATCCCGCTCAGCGGCGGCATCGCCCTCACGGTGAGCGGCTACGTGCCCGCTGCGACCTGCGCTGGCACGATGAGCCTCTGCGGCGGAATCACGTTCTCGTTCTAGCCAAAATAGCGAAGCTTGGACGGCCCCGGGAGTTTTCCCGGGGCCTTTTCTTTTTCCCTCGCCCCGAGTTTTCCCGGCCCGCTTCATCCGGATGGGGAATCAACTGGCCGGCGGCATCCACTATTATGCC
>JBBIVL010000095.1:0-4931 GCA_037439765.1 Candidatus Bipolaricaulota bacterium | reverse complement strand
CTAGCACAAGGCCCCGTTCGGTAAGGCCCCCGCTCACCCGGAGCAGGAGCTGAGCCAGCCCCACCGGCCCTTGGGCCGGGCAACGCAGTTTCCCGTCTTTCCCGAGCTCTCCCGCCCAACCTTTGGAAGGAAACCGGTGCAACGCCTTGATGAGGAAATCCAAGGTATAAGGGATAATTACCAAAATCCCGGCGGCTTCGAAGTTCCCCACAATACAACTTGCGGCGATAATGGCGCCTAGGGAAAGCGTACCCACATCGCCCACAAAAATTTTGGCGGGATACCAGTTTAGAGGAAGCATAGCCAAGGCCGCGCCGATCCCGGCCAAAAGGATGACCAAGGCGGTGGTGGTGCCAAGCTTTGCGGCAATGGCGGCCAAAGCGCTCATGGCCACAAGGCCCATCCCCAGTTCCAGCCCATTGAACCCGGCCAGCATGTTCACGGCATTGGCCGCCCCGGTGATCCCCAAGGGCACAAGGACAAGAGGATAGAAAACCCCAAAATTCACGCGGCCCAGGAAAGGGATGGTCATCGTGGAGTGCCCGGCCCGAATGGCCACCAAAGGCAGAGCAGCGATCACCGGAAGAAACGCCTTCACCCCTTGACGCATTCCCAAAAGATCGTCCAGAATCCCTACAAGGCCGGTAAGAAGGACCGTGCCCAACACGGCAAGGAGCGAGGTGAAATCCACACTCAAAGCCGGGGGAAAGAAGGCCTCCAAGGCGATGGCCAACAGCACGCCTGCCGTGAAGCCGGCAAGGATGGCGAAGCCCCCCATTTCGGGGATTTCCGGCTGCCCAGGTTTATGCACATCTTTTCCGACGATCCCGGCCGCGCGAAGCTTGGGAATAAGAGCCCATGAGGACCCCAAAGAAGCCAAGGCCGCCACAGCCGCCACAATTCCTACCATGACCAAATCATGTTACATCGGGCACGCGCAGGGCGGCCAATCGCAGAAAACCTTCAATCCTTGGGCAACCTCTCCAGGAGTTTGCGCACCTCTTGAGCTCTTTCCTTAGGAAGAATGCGAAGGGCCTCCTTGGTGTCCACAATCACCAGGCCCTCCACCCCTAAAGTGGCCACCAGCCGGTGCGGCTCCTCGGCATAAATCACACATCCTTTCGTCTCCACGCCAAGCTGTCGCGCATGAACGGAATTTCCGTCCGCATCCTGAGGAAGAAGGGCGCCCAGCGCCGTCCAATCGCCCACATCGCTCCAGCCGATGTCCGCCGGGATCACCAACACGTTTTCCGCCTTCTCCATCACTCCGTGATCGATGGAGATGCTGGGGATTCTTTGGTAAACCTCCTCAAGCTTTCTATACCAATTCGAGTGGCCTCGGTATTCGCGGACCTCTTCAAAGGCAGCATGAAGTGCGGGCAAATGTTGAGAGAGGGCATGTAAAAACACGTCCACCCGCCACACGAACATCCCGCTATTCCAGAAATAACCACCCTCGGCCAGAAATTCCTTTGCCATTTTGGGGTCAGGCTTTTCTTTGAATTTCTCCGCATGGAATACGGCTAAATCTGGATCCGCACTAAACGGATGCCCACGCCGAATGTACCCGTAGCCCGTGGCCGGGTAATCGGGCACGATGCCCAAGGTGATGAGGTATTCCCCCTTCGCCGCGATTTCCATAGCTTTCGCCAAGATGAAGCAGAACCGCTCCACATTTTTGATCACGTGATCCGCGGGAAGAGCTACCATCACCGCCTTCGGATTTATTTGCGCCAAAAGGAAGGCGGCCAGAGCTGCGCAGGGTGCCGTGCCCTTTCCCATTGGCTCCACAATCACATTCTCTTCAGGAACATCGAGGTCCTTCTGGACAAGAGTAACAAACTCCCTAGGTGTAACCACGAGTACTTTTCCCTTCGGAATAAGGTCGGTTATCCGGTCCACTGTGGCCTGAAGAAAGCTTTTTCCATCCAATATGCGCAGGAACTGCTTAGGACGTGCTGAAGTGGAAAAGGGCCACAGTCGTTCGCCTTTCCCTCCGGCCATGATCACCGCATAGGCTTCCAACATAGCTCCTCCCCTTAGAACCATAGGACTCGCAGTGGAAGTTTAGCCCACTCAGGAGAAAGCCCTGAGACAACCCAAATTGTAAAAAACCCATGCACGATGGACTCAGTCTGGCTGAAGCTCTTTGAGAAAACGGTCGAGTTCGTTGGGGTATATCTCCTTAAGTTTAAGCGCGTCTTCCAAAAACAATGCCACTTTCTTTGGATCGAGCTCATAAGAGTAAGCGTGCCTGAAAAAATGTCGAAAGGCCTGAAATGCGCCAAGCAGCCGGAAACTTTCTTCCGAAAGTAAAGCCGGCCTAACGCCTTCGATGAGAATCTTCATACGCCAAAGGAGCTCTCCGTGATATTTTGCCTTCTCCTCAATACGATTTTCGAAAAATCCTCAACTATTTTGAAAAGATCTTCAAAAGCGCAATACAGGTTATGAAGCTGATACGCTAAACTTTCCACATAGGCCTCTCCCGCTCCGCGATGTCGCTTCTCTATTTTGGCAAAAATCCGGTCGATCTCCTTTTTCTGGGCTTCAACAGCCGCCTTAAGGAGGCTCAGGCGTTCCTCCTCCATCGGATGCCCTCCCGCAAAATGATCTCCCGTAAGGGATGGCGCTCCAACTGCACCACATCTACCTCCGGCCCAAGCCTGCGAGAAAGGAACGCCATCGCCCGAAAGAAATCTTCGTCTTTGAGTCCCCGAAAACCGATGTCAATGTCAGAATCCTCGGAGTATCGATAGGACTTGGTCAAGGAGCCGAAGATGTAGGCCTCTTCAAAGGGTATCTTCTGGTAGTGTAACGGCAAGTGATGTTATGAAAACACGCGCTCTTTGGGCAGGTTATCCTGCCCAAAGGGCGCACGCTTTCATAACACTAAACGGAACACTATGAAATGATCGCCTCCTCGGGCTTTGCCAATATCCGCGCCGAATTGCAGAATTTGCGGGATCAGGCCAAGCCCCTGGCGGACCAGGTGGAAAGCCTCGTTGAGCAGGCCCAGGTGGTAATCCTCGACTACACCGCGTTCCTGAGCCAAGTCCAGCAGCTGCAGACGGCTTTCCAACAGGTGGACCAGCTCCTAACCCAACTGGCAGCCACGAAGATTCTGAAGATTTCCCAGCAGGTGGCCTCCGAACAGGGGTACGACCTGGTTTTGCGCACGAAGGACGTGGTGATGTCCCGAGCCCCGGCGGTGGTGGTCGACCTTACTCCCGAAGTTGAGCGGGCACTTAGGGCGCTGTTCGAGTAGAAATAGCGGAAGTAATGGGGCCCCGCCCAAAGCGGGGCCACCCGGGAGCCACTGACAACAAGGTCGCCGGTGAATCTTTGCCTTGAGAATGGTAGGTGGACGATCCAATGACATGGGGTGGGAGGTGCGCTCCACTGACCATGGTGTTGAGTACGACGGTTTTACTTTTGTAGCGCGGCGAGCAGGGCTTTGACGAACACGGGAAGATCCTGGGGGACGCGGGAGGTGATGAGGTTTTTGTCCACGACCACCGGTTCATCCACCCAAATCGCGCCGGCGTTCTCAAGGTCGTCGCGGATAGCAAAGAAGCTGGTGACGCGTTTCCCTTTCACTACCCGGGCCGAGCACAGCATCCACGGCCCATGGCAGATGGCGGCCACGGGTTTCCCGGCCTCCGCCATCTCCCGCACGAACCGCACCAATTCCGGGCTTCGCCGAAGATAATCGGGCGCGTAGCCGCCGGGGATGATCACGGCGTGAAAATCCTGAGCCCGCACGTCCTTCGCCCCCAAATCGGCCTTGGCCGGATAGCCCAATTTGCTCTTGTACTCCTTGGCCTCCGGCCCCACGGCCACCACCTCCGGTCCCTCCTCCTGAAGCCGCAGGTACGGGTACCAAAACTCCAGCTCCTGGTACATGTCGGCCAGCAAGATGGCCACCCTCTTTCCCGTAAGGCTCACCGCATGCCTCCTTTCTGCCACGCTTCCTGAGCTTCTTTCACGAACTCCTCTTCCTCAAAAACGCTGTGCCTTAATGCCTGGCCGTTCACCACGATGCCCGTAAACCCACCCCGCTTTTTCAATTCCTCCGGGTCTTTAACTCCGTCGATCCAACGGATCGGGGCTTCCGGAAGGGCCTCGCGTAGGAGGTGTTCCCCTTTTAGGTACCAGGAAAAAACCCAGGGACAAAACGAGGGGCCAGAGATTATCAGGACGCAACCGCGATCCTCCGGTTGGGGTAAATAAGGAGGCGGGGGAGAAAAGGTTTCGACGCGAAAACTCGGGGGATAGCGATACCCTGGAACCAGGGAAAGAACCAGTAGATCCGGGTCGTCTGTGATCTGTTGAAACCCGCGTCGCAGGAAAAATTCCCGTGCTGAAAGCTGACCCTCTATCTCTCCCGGAAAGGTGTGAACGAGCAAGGCTTCGGGCCGGCGGCCTCCGTTCCAGGGCTGCGGTTTTTTCATCTCCTCCACCAAAGTGGCGAGGAGTTTGGTGCCTACGCCTTGCCCCCAATATTGCCTTTCCGGCACAAAAATACACAGAATTTGGACTACGTTTTCCTTGGGGTGCACCTGATAATGGAGAAGACCAGCGGCTTCCTTGCCCACGTACGCAATCTTGGCCACTGGTAACTCGCTTGCTAATCGCTCTTTGACCCAAGCGATTTTCGCTTCCACGCCCTTGAGGAAAGCCGGGTCCTCCCGCCTCTCCCTGGGAACACAAAGCCAGCAAAGGTCCTCCACGGTCTCCTCGCGAACTTCTTCGACCTTTATTTCCCTCACCTTGACCCCCTTTACCGCACGATCCAAACGTGGGTTTCGTCGAGGTGGGCCCGGCCGGAGGAGGCCCGGCGCAAACGGTCCGTGATGGCCAGGCCCAAGCCCTCCTCCGGGACCGGCTCGGCCACGATGGCCGAAAGCCCGGCCCGATCGAGCTCGCGC
>JBBIVL010000094.1:0-4935 GCA_037439765.1 Candidatus Bipolaricaulota bacterium | reverse complement strand
GGAAATCGAGATGGGAAGCTATCATGCTGACCAGACACACTGAACGGGACACTATGTTGGATTTGCTAATCGGGTGTACGGAAAGATCCGGGTCGGACGAGCAGGAATTAAGCAGCGATCGTCTGGCTAAATTTGCGTACCTTGCGGTGCCCCTCGTACTGAACCGCTCCAACTCGCCGCAGGGCTGTCAGGCCTTCTTCCCGCAACAGTGCTTGTACTTCTTGCCCGATCCACAGGGGCAGGGGTCGTTCCGTCCGATCTTGCCCGGCGACTTGCCTGCTCCCTGCGGAGATGTGGGCAAGATCGGCGCATGTCCGGAGGTGGAGGACGAAGCCACAGCGGCAGGAACCGGAGCAGGAGCCGGGGGTGGCGCGTTCTCCACCCGCACTGCGAGCCGGGGAGAAAGGAGCACCCGCATCACCTGCTCTTCGCTGCGCACCAGCATTTCCTGAAATAGTCGGTGCGCCTCGCGCTTGAACTCCACGAGAGGGTCGGTTCCCCCGTAGGCCCGCAGCCCAATGCCCTCCCGCAAATCATCGAGCTCCAAAAGATGCTGGCGCCAGTTCTCATCCACCGTGCGCAAGACCACGAGGCGCGCCACCACCGGGAAATGGGGAGAAAGCCGGTGCCACTGGCGATCAAGTTGCTCCTTCAACCCTTCCTGCACAAGTTTAAGGAGCTCCTCCCATCGCCGCACCCTGAGCGAAGGAAGGGGATCACAAACCTGGGAAAGCTCCCGGAGAAGTTCGGGAAGGTTGCCTTCCTCGGGTGAATGGTTTCGGGGCACATGCCGCTCCACCAGAAGCTCCGCGAACTCCTCCACCATGCCCAGGAGGTGTTCCCGGAGCTCCGCGTCGTTGGGAGCCTGGCCTGGCCCGGGCAGGAGGAACCGTTCGCGCAGGGCGTAGATGGCGTCCCGCTGACGGGCCATGATCTCGTCGTACTCCAAGAGGCGTTTGCGAATCTCAAAGTTTCGCTCTTCCACCTTCTTTTGCGCCCGGCGAATGGAACGGGTGAGGAGGTTATGGGTGATGGCCTCGCCCTCCTTCACACCTACCCTCTCCATAAGGGCATTCAGACGCTCCCCACCGAAAATGCGGAGGAGATCATCCTCCAGGGATAAGAAGAACTGGGCTTCTCCGGGGTCGCCCTGGCGGCCGCTCCGGCCGGCCAGTTGGTCATCGATCCGGCGTGCTTCATGGCGCTGACAGCCGATCACGAAGAGGCCGCCCTGGTAGATCCCCTGCCATTGCTCGGGCCGGAATTCTTTCCCCGTCTCCGCGCACCATTTGCGAATTTGCTCCAGGACCCAGCAGGCATAAGGGGAATGCGGATCAGCTGGCTGAACGATTCTCTTTCGTTCCTCCTCGGCTTGCTCCCGGTATTTGGCCAGAAGTTCGCGGTATTTTTCAGGCTCCTCCTGAGGATCGGCCTCTTGGCGGGCCCGGTATTCCGGATTTCCGCCAAGGAGGATGTCCGTGCCCCGGCCAGCCATGTTGGTGGCGATGGTGATGGCTCCCAGCCGCCCCGCCTGAGCCACGATCATGGCCTCCTTTTCGTGGTATTTGGCGTTCAGGACCTGGTGGGGGAGGCCCCGCCGCTTGAGAAGCTGGGAAAGGTACTCCGAGTCCTCGATGGAGGTGGTGCCGATGAGAACGGGTCGCCCTTGGCGGTGAAGCTCGGCCACTTTATCGACCACAGCCTCGAATTTGGCCTTGCGGGTGCGGAAGATCACATCGGGATGGTGGTAGCGGATCATGGGCCGGTTGGTGGGGATCGGGACCACATCGAGACCATAGATCTTCTTGAACTCCTCTTCCTCCGTTTTGGCCGTGCCGGTCATGCCCGCAAGCCCTTTGTACAGGCGGAAATAGTGCTGGATGGTGATCTGGGCAAGGGTCTGGTGCTCGCGCTGGATGGGAAGCCCTTCTTTGGCCTCGATGGCCTGGTGCAGTCCCCCGGAATAGCGGCGGTCGGGCATGAGCCTTCCCGTGAACTCATCGACGATGATGACCCGGCCATCCTTGACGATGTAGTCGTGGTCGCGCTTGTAGAAGACGAGGGCCTTGAGGGCGGTCTCCAGGTGGTAGCGGGCGGTGGTGGCCCGAGGATCCGCGATGTTGTCAAATTTCAGGAGCCTTTCCGCCTTCTCCCAGCCCTTTTCCGTGAGGGAAAGGCGCTTGTGTTCCTCGTCCACCTCGAAATCCTCGCCCGGCCTAAACAGACGCGCGAGCTTCGCGAAATCCCGGTACATGCGGGCCGTCTCCGCTGTGGGTCCGGAGATGATGAGCGGGGTGCGGGCCTCATCAATGAGGATGTAATCGATCTCGTCCACGATGGCGTAATCCAGGGGACCTTGGACCTTTTGATCCGCGGAAAGCACCATGTGGTCCCGCAGGTAATCGAACCCAAACTGCGCGTTGGTCCCGTATAGGATGTCGCAAGCATAGGCTTTTTTCCGCTCCTCCGGTGGCGTGTCCTCTTGAAGAAGTCCGACGCTCAGGCCCAGGAACTCGTAAACGGGTCCCATCCAGTGGCGGTCGCGTCGGGCCAAATAATCGTTGACGGTCACGATATGCACTTTGCCCACCAGGGCATTGAGGTAGGCGGGCAGGGTAGCCACCAGGGTTTTCCCTTCGCCCGTCTTCATTTCGGCGATTCGTCGTTGGTGAAGGACGATCCCGCCCAGGACCTGGACGTCGAAAGGATAAAGGCCGATGGTCCTCCGCGCAGCCTCGCGCACCACGGCGAACGCCTCGGGAAGGATTTGCTCGGTGGTCTCTCCTTGGGCCAGCCGATCCTTGAACTCCTGCGTTTTGGCCCGAAGCTCCGTATCCGAAAGTCTCTGCACCTTTCCCGACCAGCGATTGACTTCCGCAAGGATGGGCAGAAGCTTTCTTAACTTGCGCTCGTTGGATTCCCGAAAAACCTTGGTGAGTACCTCGGTGACCGGCATGGCTTGAGACTATACGGTTTGCGTAAGGTGCCCACAACTCAGGGGAGTTCCCCCAGGGCCTGGAGGGCCCGGGCGCGCATTTTCTCCAGCGTCTCTTTTTGGGCCCGAAGTTCCCCGTAGTTCTGCAGGGAAAGTGGCCGGGAAAGTTGTTCCTGGAGCTTTTGGAGCTTGGTCTCGATGACCTTCAGTGCCCGCTGAAACGCGGTTTTGGCTTCGTCCCAAAGGTACCGGCGGCGTTGTACCTCCCCCAACAAAAGCCAGGCCCTCTCGTGGTTTTGGTTTTCCCGCAGGATCTCCTCCAGCCGCGTTTTCGCGGAAAGGAGCTCTCCCCGCTGGAGCTCCACCACGGCCAGGTAGTACCGGGCGTCTTGGGCCATTTCCGGCGGAGGCAAGGTGGCCAAGAGCTCAGAGAGGATGGGCTTGGCCTTGTCCGGCTGGTCGAGTTGGAGGTACACCGCAGCCAGGTTCAAGTAGAGGGTCTCCGGGCGATAACGGTGGAGGCATTCCTCCAGGGCGTCCCGGGCCTCCTCCAGCTTGCCCAGCCCGGCTTTGATCAGACCGTACCAGTACAAGGAAACCCGCGGGCAGAAATCGAGGTGCACCGCACGTGTGGCGTTTGTCTCCGCGTTTGACAAATCGCCCAGGTAGTAGGCCGCTTGGGCCGCCAAGAGGTAGCCATCGGCCACCACGTCCCGGACAGCTAGAACCCCAACGGTGCCCGCAAACGCCACAAGGAAAGAGGCCAAGACGGCCCGCCAGCCCCGTTGCACAGTGATCCTCAGATCCCCAAACGGGCCGTAGCGCGGGGCAAGGGCGAGCCCGAGGAGGACCACGAAGGCAAGGCTGGACGCGGGAAGGTGGAAGGGGAAGGTCGGTGCGGCGTGGACGAACACGGTGATCAGCCCCCCGCCCAAAAGGAGCAGTTCCCAACGCTTTTGCGCTTCGGTTAAGCGGCTGAGGCGCTTTACTCCCAAATAGATCAGGAGCCCCAACCCGGCGAGGAACACAAGCGTCCCGAAGGTGCCCAGTTCCGCGGCAACCTGCACGTACTCGTTGTGGGCTTGGTCTGCACGGGGGAAGGGGAAGGCATAGCCCGCGCCCCGAGGGGAAGCAAGAAATTCCGGCTTATACGGCACAAAATGGATCTTGTAGCCCCCCAGGCCGATGCCGAACAGGGGGTGATCCCGCCACATTTCGTAGCCCACCCACCAGTCCCAGGCCCGGATGGCGCCGGACTTGCGGGCCCAAAGCTCGCGTACGGCGGGGATGGGAGTGGTCACCGGAAGAAGACATACGACTGCGGCGGCTACGCCCGCGGCCACAGCCCCCCACAAGAAGGGCCAGCGTCGCAGGGCTCTGCCAAGGAAATGCAAACCCACAGCGCCGCTAGCCAGCGCCAGCCCCGCCCCGACTCCGGAAAGGCCCAGGACCCCGCCGAGACCGGCTAGGGCCAAAACCCCCAGGATAGCCAATTTGGGCCAGGATGGAAGCTTTACCCGCCAAAATCCTGTACCAAAGGCAACAACAATGAGCGCGGCCCCCAGGCCCAGCCGCACCCCGATCTGCTGGGTGAGAAGCATTACAGCAAAATTGAACCCGGCCACTGCCAAGGCGGGGAGCCAGCTCTTTTTTTCGTGCAAAAAAATGAGAGCCGGCAAAAGAGAGTACGAAAGGAAACCGGCCAAAAATTGTTGGTTTCCCATGGTAGCAATCATGGCGCTTGGCCCTTTCCCCGCACCTCCGCCCGGGACGGCCCCCAGGTACTGCAAGAGGCCAAAGAGCGCGTTGAGAACGGCCGCGGAAAGCAAAGCCCCTAAAACCCAGGGGTGATGCCGCTCGGGCGTGTTGAGGAGGAAAAAGTAGATGAAGGCAAAGCCAAAGATCAACGCGGCCGACTGGAGCACGACGCCCACAGGCGTCCGCCCGGTCAGGGAAAGCAGAGCCGCGAGGAGAAGCCCGGGGAGGACCGGGCTCAGCCA
>JBBIVL010000093.1:0-5062 GCA_037439765.1 Candidatus Bipolaricaulota bacterium | reverse complement strand
CTATTTTGGGAGGCGGGGACGTGGGAGGAGCTGGAGGAGGTCATGGCAAGACAGACGGATTACTACAACTACGAGCGCAGGCATTCCCGTCTTGGCTACCGTTCGTCTTGGGAGTATCTCCAAAGGGGAGGGTTTATCCCGCAGGTGTTAGTCGAAATAGGGGGGCAAAGCGGTTCCACTTAAGGGGCGCAGGCCCCCTAGTTTTGAGGCACGTCCGCACGCCACGCGCCTCGTTTAGATAGTGCTTCCGCCCTTTTCTCCCGCTGGCGGCGGGATAACCTACCCAAGGATGCGCTTTCGTATCATCACCGCCCCTATGCGTTGGTAGTACCCGCGTAACTATAGTATACTCCTCATCCGAATAAGCCCGGAAAGGAGGTGGGTGAGAAAAAACAGCCTGGGTTTTGAAACTCCATGAAGCAAGGGGGTGAAAGCGTTATGCGTTGGAGTCTATTGCTGGTTTTAGCTTTAGCTCTGGCCGGTTGGTTTGGGTGGGCTCAACAGTATGGAGGCGCCGTGGTTATCGCTTGGGGCACGGATGCTGTTCGCCTCGACCCTGCCGATATGACCGATAACCCCTCGGAAACCGTCCTCCGCCACATTATGGACGGCCTTGTGGAGTTCGATGAGCAGCTCAACAAGAACCCGTGCTTAGCCAAATCCTGGGAGATTTCTGAGGATGGCACAGTCTACACCTTCCATTTGCAGGAGGACATTAAATTCCACGACGGCACTCCTTTCAACGCTGAAGCTGTGGCTTTCAACTTCAACCGCATTATTACTCAGAACCTCCGCCGCACCGCTCTCTTTCAACCCTATATTGATTCCGTGACCGCGGTGGACGAGTACACGGTGGTGTTCAAACTCAAGGCCCCCTTTGGTGCCTTCCTAAATCACCTTGCACATGGTGCGGCGTTAATCCAGTCTCCTACTGCAGTACAGACCTGGGGGTCCGAGACAGGTAAGCATCCGGTGGGCACAGGCCCGTTCAAGTTCGTGGAGTGGGTTCCCGGTGACCACATCACCCTTGAGGCCAACCTCGACTACTGGCGTGGCCGGCCTTATCTCGATCGCATCGTCTTCCAGGTGGTGCCGGAGTCTTCCACCCGGGTGTTCCGCCTGGAGAGCGGCGAAGCTCATGTAGCTACACGTATCCCGCCCACTGAGGTCCCCCGCCTTCAGGCTAACCTCAACCTTGAGGTCTTGGTTCGCCAGACCCTTCGGGTGATCTATATCGGCATGAACAATCAAAAGTCGCCGTTCAACGACGTCCGAGTGCGCCAAGCTGTGAACTACGCCATCGATAAGGAGCTCCTGTGCCAGAGCATCCTCGGCGGCTATGCTGATCCCGCGGACTCCCCACTAGCGCCCTTAACCTGGGGCTACTATTCCACCGGTGGCTACCCCTATGACCCCGAGAAGGCCAAGACTCTGCTTGCTGAGGCTGGTTATCCCAACGGCTTTGAGGCCACCCTCTACACCCCGAAAGGCCGGTACCTTATGGACTATGAGACTGCTTTAGCTGTGCAGGCGATGCTAGCAGAGGTGGGGATCCGCGCCCGCGTTCAGGTCATGGAATGGGCAGCGTACCTAAGCATGCTCGAGCGCCGGGAACAGGAAATGTTCCTGCTAGGTTGGGCTCCCTCCACCGCTGATGGTGACTGGGTCCTGCGCCCTCTCCTCCACTCCGCCAACTGGGCTCCCCGGGACAACAACGCCCTCTACGCCAACCCCGAGGTAGACACCCTTATCGAGCAGGGCATGCGGGCCATGGGCGAGGCCCGGTACGAGCTCTATAAGAAAGCTCAGGAGATCATCGTGCGTGACGCGCCCTGGGCCTTCCTCTATGTCCTCAAGGATATCAATGCCTACAGCAAGAAGCTCCATAACGTCCAGTACTTGCCCATCGAGATCCTCCTTGTGAAGAACGCCTGGCTAGGCTAAAGGAACGGGGCCTCGCTCGGATGAGCGAGGCCCCTCTTTTTGTGTTACGGAGAAAATGTTATCTTTCTTCGTTCGCCGATTGATCATGCTCCTTTTCACCCTCTATGCCGTCGTAACCTTGGCTTTCTTCGTTATGCGTCTGGCCCCAGGTGACCCCGCTCGCATCATCGCCGGTTTCGACGCGCCCTACGAAACAATCTTGGCTCTTCGCCATGAGCTCGGCCTGGATCGCCCTTTGATCGTTCAATACGGCCGGTATTTGGCTGCCCTCTTTCGTGGTGATTTCGGCCGGTCTTACAATACCCGCCGCCCTGTTTTAGAGGAACTGGCCTGGCGGTACAAAAACACCATCATCCTTGCCCTCTGTGCCGTCTCTTTTGCCACTATTTTGGGCATGACATTGGGGGGCCTCACTGCTCTCCGGCCTTACTCCGTTTTTGACAGCTTTGCCATGGTTCTTGCTCTATTGGGCGTCTCCGCCCCCATTTTTTGGTTGGGCGTGATCTTCATGTGGGTGTTCGGCGTGAAACTCCGACTGCTTCCCACCGGTGGAACAGGAACAGCCCGGCACATCATCCTCCCTTCCGTCACCTTAGGCCTAGCCCTTTCCGCGGTGATAGCGCGCATGACGCGCAGCTGTCTTCTCGAATGTCTCGGCCAGGACTACGTGCGGACCGCACGGGCCATGGGGTTTGCGGAACGAACGGTGATCTATCGCTACGCCCTGCGCAACGCTCTCATCCCTGTGGTGACTGTGGTCGGCCTACAACTTGGATATTCCCTAGCTGGAGCGGTCCTTACGGAAACCGTTTTTGCTTGGCCAGGCCTCGGCCGTTTACTGGTCGACTCCATCTTCGCCCGAGACTATCCGGTGGTCCAAGGCTGCTTCATCTTCGTGGCTTTTACCTTTGCCCTTACCAACTTTCTCGTGGATCTCCTTTACTCCGTACTGGATCCGCGCATCCGCTACGGCTAGCCATGCGCACGCTAAAAACCATCTTTCGCAATCCTGGAGCCGCTTTGGGTCTGCTTGGCGTGATCTCCTTCGTCTTGATCGGCGTCACTGCGCCCTTCATTTCGCCCTTTGACCCAAATAAACAGAATCTGCGGGCCATCTTCCGGCCACCTTCCAAAGAGCGGCCTTTCGGCACGGACCAGTTTGGTCGGGACATCCTGAGCCGCGTCCTTTGGGGAGCCCGCACCTCCCTTATTGTGGCCACAAGCGCCATCGCCCTGGCCATGATTGTGGGTACCCTCATCGGGGTCAGCGTGGGCTATCAAGGGGGGTGGGCCGACGAAGGGGTGATGCGCTTCGTGGACGTTCTTCTCACGTTCCCTGACATCTTTCTTGCCATCATTGTGACGGCCGTGGTTCCACCAGGACTGGGGACTACGGTGCTGGCCATTGCTGTCTACAATCTCCCTCAGTTCGTCCGCGTGGCGCGGGCCGCAGCTCTGGGCGTCCGGGAGAACGCTTTCGTCGAGGCCGCGAGGGCAAGCGGAGCCTCTTCGGCGTACGTTGTTCTCCGCCATATCCTCCCTAACTCCCTTGCGCCCATTGTGGTCCTGGCCACATTGAGGACGGCGGCGTCCATTCTCACCGCCGCCGGCCTAAGCTTCCTTGGTCTGGGTGTGCAGCCGCCCACGCCGGAATGGGGCACGATGATCAGCGAGGCTCGCGGTTACATCGTCACAGCACCTTGGACCAGCCTTTTCCCCGGCCTAGCCATCTTCTTCACCGTGCTATCCTTTAACCTCCTCGGCGACGGGATCAACGATGCTCTCAACCCGCGCAGAAAAGCTTTCCGGGGGTGAACCTATGAGAGAGTTGGAAGGAACCATACTGATCAAAAACGCGAAGATCTTTGGGCCTGAGCCGATGGGAATCCAAGATCTCCTTGTCGTAGCGGGAAAGATAGTTCTGATCGAGAAGGGTTTAGAAAAACCGCGTTGGGTAGAGGAGGTTGTTGACGGCAAAGGCTGTTTTCTTGTGCCTGGGCTCATTGACCTCCATGTTCACCTCCTGGGTGGCGGGGGCGAAGCCGGTCCGGCCTCCCGCCTCCCCGAGGTGCCCTTTGAGGACCTAGTTGCCGCTGGCATTACTGCCTGCGTGGGCTGCCTCGGTACGGACGACGTCACCCGCCATCTGGAGGACCTTTTGGCCAAGGCCCGTGCCCTCTCCATCCAAGGCCTCACTGCCTATATCTACACCGGATCCTACCGGGTACCGCCGGTCACCCTCACCGGCTCGGTCCGCCGGGATCTGATCCTCATCCCCGAAGTGATCGGAGTGGGCGAGATCGCTATTTCCGACCACCGTTCTTCTCAACCCACTCTAGAGGAGTTGCTCAAGATCGCTACGGATGCACGGGTCGGCGGAATGCTCGCTGGAAAACGAGGTCTTGTGCACCTCCATGTGGGAAGTGCTCTGCAAAAGCTCGGCCTCCTCTGGCAGGCAGTGGAGACCGCGCCCATTCCCATTAACCAGTTCCATCCCACCCATGTGAACCGTACCCCTGAGCTTTTGGAGGAAGCCGTGCGGTGGGTGAAAGCCGGCGGGACCGTCGATCTCACCGCTCCAAGCTCTACCCTTACTTGGGAGCTAGCCCAAGCAATAGAACTCCTTGCCGAGGCTGATCCTTCGTGGGAAAGGTTCACCCTGAGCTCCGACGGTGGAGGCTCCATGCCCAAGTTCGACGAACTCGGAAACCTTGTGGGATATGCAAAGGGCGACGTCCGTGCCCTCTGGTCTGCAGTGCAGGCCCTCGTTCAAAGAGGCTTTCCCTTGGAAAAAGTTCTGCGTCTGGTTACCCGCAACCCCGCACACATCCTTGGCCTTCCCCAAAAGGGGAGGATCGCCGTAGGGTACGACGCCGATTTCCTTCTTTTGGACGAAAACCTCAGGATCTGCGCTCTAGTGGCTCGCGGCCGTCTCCTCTTCCACACGTAAAAGCGCGACACACTAGAGCTTCCGCCCCCGCAAAATCTATCTTCCGTCTCAACGTGAGATAAACGAAGACACGCCAGGGTACAGTACCCGTCCCTCGTGTCTAGTCAACATGGTAGCTTCCCATCTCGATTTCCGCAAATCCCCGGAGCCTTCGGGCTCCCCAGGCCT
>JBBIVL010000092.1:0-5251 GCA_037439765.1 Candidatus Bipolaricaulota bacterium | reverse complement strand
GACGGCCAGCTCCCAAGACTTCCTCACCCGGGTAGACTACGACGGCGATTGGGTGGGGAACAATAACTGGGACAATTTCCCAGATGGGGACCTCGCCGCCTACGTTTACTACTCGGTCATCGAAACTGAAACCCACTACTTCCTTTTTTACAGCCTCTTTCATCCGCGGGATTACGAGCCTTTCTGCCTTCCCTCCCTGTGCCACGAAAACGATATGGAGTCGATCCAAATCGTGGTTCTCAAGGATGGAAGCCCCTTTGGGAAACTCCAGGCCATGGAGACCCTGGCCCACAGCCAGATCTACCTGTACGTGGCCGATCCAACCGTGCGCGGGAATTTCCTTAGCGTGCGTGGTCCTGTCATTCTCGAAAATGGCCGGCCGGTCATCTATGTGGAAACCTACGGCCACGGGATCTATGGCCACAAAATCGAGCTCAAAGGCGGCACACTTGTTTATTGGCCGGGGGAACAGGCCCAAGTGCCCCAGGGGACAAGCGACATGGTGACGTATGCCTTGATTCCCATCTATGAAACCCTGTGGCAACACCGCCAAGAAATTGGACCGGGAAAACTGTTCGACCAACCCTTTGACTACCGGGGTATGGCCCTCGGTGCGGCCTTTGATGGCGACGATTGGGGGGAGGACAAAGCTAATTCTCCGTGGGGCTACTCCCAAGCTTTGGGGACGGAACTAAGCCGAGGGGACTGGTTCCTCGACCCGGCCAGGGCGCTCGCCTACCATGCCCGCTTCCCCACTCCCTTCAGCCAAAAATATCTTTACAACCCGTACCTTACCGATCTAGGGTTGCTTCCCAAGCCATGAATGGGCCGGAAAGGGGGGAACAATGCCGGAGAGGGAAGCGCGGAGTTACACGGTAGAAGTGACGCTGGTCAAAGGGGAAGGCGTGTGCTCTGCTGGCCATAAGGTGGGCGACACGTGGGTTTTCCCCGGGAACACTAAACGGTTCGTCTGCGAAAATGGCATTTGCATTCATGCCCTGGCCAGTATGCTTCCGAAACTTTTCGCCTTGCGGTACGGCGCGAGATTCCCTTGGCTCAAGGAGGATCCCGACGTGGCTCTGCACCTTTGCCCGGACGCCAAAAATCCCCATGTATTCCAGCTTCGCCGAATTCGGGAATAAGAGGGAAACGCAGTTAGCGGCCGGGGTTTTCGAACCATACCACAGCGAGGATAGTGCTCAGACGGTTGAACTCCTCCACGTTGGCCACAATATCGGGCCAGCCGTCGTCGTTCACATCGAGAATGCTTAATTGATCCCACTTTTCCCCGTTGAACGAGCCCAAACCCAGGAAGCCTGAACCCCATTTGATGACATGGGGAATCCAGCCCCCTTCAACCTTTTCCAGCCACCACACCGCCGCCACGTCTTTGGGAAGCGCGCCATCGCGGTGGATGGCGGCGCCCACAATGTCCAGCCGGCCGTCGCGGTTCAGGTCCGCAAGGGCAATGGGGCGCGACCGCCACCGTAGTGCCGGATGCTTTTCCACCACTCCGTGCTCAAACGAATTGTCGCCCCTGTTCCAGAAAATGTGGACCACCTCGGCTGACTGAGCCACGACATCTGGAAGCCCATTGCCATCGAGATCACCTACGGCGACCTGTTCTTTCCCGTAGAATGCCGGGCTTCGGTAGAGGGTTCGCGCCGGCCAAGGGGAGGCGACCCGCTCGGGGCCAGGATTTAGGTAGAGGAGGACGGCTTTCTCCTCGTCGAGGGTGTCCCAATCGGCGTTGTTCACCACGAGATCCAGAAATCCATCAGCGTTTACGTCCGCAAGGACAAAGCCGTGGCCGCTGGGAATTTCTGGATCAATGGTGTGCATCGACCAGCTTTCGGGGTCGCGGGGATCGCCGCCCCAGGAAAGGGGATTTTGAAACCAGCGCAGTCCGGTCCAAGTGAGGTCTTTTCGGGCACTTTCGCTGCGTTCTTCCCCGGCGGGACGGCCAGCGCGGCCGCCTGCGACGATATCGCGAAAGCCGTCCCCATCAAGATCGGCCACCTTCACATAGAGATAATGGCCAAGACCGATGCTTTCCGGAAGTAGTCCCAGATCCTCCCAAACAGAGCGAGACTTTCCCGAATCCGGGGAGGTCTTCCCCACGAGGATCCGCACGCCGGAAGGCTCCTTTCGGTGCTCCACGCCTTGAACGACCACGACATCCACGATCCCATCCATGTCCAGGTCGCCGAACGCCGTGTTTTCAGCGTTTGGGAAGAAACCCACATCCACAGCTGGCCAAAACTGCCTTGGAGAAAGGGCCGGCCCGGGATGGAATACGACGCGAATTCGTCCGGTCCATTCGTAGTTCACCAAGAAGTCCGGAAATCCATCGCCGTCCACGTCCGCCACATCAAGCCCATTAGGTAGCCAGTCCCCGGGGTTATCCACGGGATGCATGGGCCAAGGGATTCCCAGCTCCGGATAGCGAGGATGGGGAGAAAACGAGGACAAATAAGGCGGGTAAACGCCGGAAAGAAGGTCATGGACGCAAAAGAAGCTTACTATGACCATGGGAACGAGAAGCAACCACGCCCAGTACCTCATGCTCAATTTTCCCGAGAAAAACCGCCGTGCGGCCGTTGCGTCTGTTTCCCCTCAGACCTCGAGGACGCGGAGGAGGTTGGTGGTGCCAGGTTGGCGGAAGGGAAGGCCGGCGGTAAAAACTACCCGCTCGCCCTTTCCCACGAATCCCGCCTCCCGCGCCGCCTCTAAAGCTAGGGCGAAGAGAACGTCCACATCCTCCACCTCGGGAATAAGGAGGGGCGCCACGCCCCACACCAAAGAAAGCTTTCGCACCGTGCCTGGCTGGAAAGTCACGGCCACGATGGGCACTTTCGGGCGGAAGGCGGAGACAAGCCTCGCCGTCCAGCCGGAGAAGGTGGCGCAGAGGATGAGATGGGCACCCACCTCCGCAGCGATTTGGCAGGCCGCGTGGGCAATGGCCGCGGGCACCTCGCCCACAAGTTCTGGAGCAAGACCCGGTACACGAATGGGAACGTCCCCGCTTTCTGCGGCCTCCGCGGCCTGGGCCATGACCCGCACCGCTTCCAGTGGGTACTCCCCCACTGCGGTCTCTTCGGAAAGCATGAGGGCATCAGCTCCGTCCCACACAGCGTTGGCGATGTCGGCGATCTCCGCCCGCGTAGGCACCGGGGAGGAGACCATGCTGCGGAGCATCTGCGTGGCCACAATCACCGGTTTGGCCTGGGCGTTGCAAAGGTCCACAAGTTTTCGCTGGACAAGGGGCACCTGGAATGGCTCGATTTCCACGCCGAGGTCACCGCGAGCCACCATGGCCCCGTCGGCCACAGCCACAAGCTCCTCCATCCGGGCCACGGCCACCGCCAGCTCCACCTTGGCCAAAAGGGCTGTGCCATCCCGGCCTAAGATCTCTCGGGCCTCCAAAATGTCCTCCGGCCGCTGCACAAACGAAAGGGCTACGTAGTCCACCCCCTCTTCCCGAGCCAGCCGCAAAGTCTCTCGATCCTCCGAGGTAAGAACCGGAATGGGGAGGGCTATTCCCGGAAAATTCACGCCCTTCCCCGGCTGAATGGAGCCTCGCCGCAAGGCACGACACCGCAGGCTTTTCCCGTCGTTAGCCAGCACCTCGAGCTCCAAGAACCCATCGTTGAGGAGAATGCGGGCGCCTGGGGAAATAGCCGCGAGGGCCTCGGGATGGCTGAGGGGGACCCCGCCTTCGCCCAGGCTCACCTCCTCGCCGGGTTCCAGGGAAACCCCCTCCGCAAGCGGACCCACGCGAACCTTTGGGCCACGGGTGTCCAGAAGGATCCCCACCGGTGGATTTTTAGCCACGCGGCGGATCCGCGCGATGAGCTCTCGGTGAAGCTCGGGGCCACCGTGGGCAGCGTTGATGCGGAATACCTGGACTCCCGCTGCAGCAAGAGCCGCGATCTTCTCCTCCGCCCAGGAAGCAGGGCCCACTGTGGCCACGATCTTTGTGCGCCGCATGCCCAGAAGGATAACCCCGAACGGGAACTGGAGCCCAGTTGCACCCGGGAAGCCCAGCGGATAAGGTTTTGAGGGCCATGGATTTCTCCTTCGGCCGGGAGCATCGCCTCCGTCGCCAGCGCGAGATTGCGCGCCTGTTTCAGGAGGGGAGGAAGCTGGAGGGAACGCGCTTCTCCTTCCGGGTCCTGCGGAAAGAGGACCCCCTGCCGCGGCTCCTTGTGGTGGTGGGAAGGAAGGTGGGGAAGGCGGTGGTGCGGAACCGCGTGAAGCGCGGGATCCGCGAAGGGTTCCGGCAGAATAAGGAGCTTTTTCGCCACCTGGACGTGGCGGTGATCGCCCGGCCCGAGGCCGGGAAACTCCGGCCCGGGGAAATTGCGCGAGAATGGGTGCGGGAATTTCAGGAGGTGTTCGATGGCACGGGAGACACTCCTCACCCGTGAAGGTTTTGAGCGGAAGAAGGCGGAGCTTGAGGCCAAGGAGCGCCGGCTTTACCAGGAGATCCCGGCTCTCCTGGCCCAGGCCAAGGAGCACTCCGGCGGCGACTTCCGGGAGAACAAGGAATATCTGTACCTCGTGGAGGAGCAGGAGATCCTGGAGCGGGAGGTGCGGGCCCTGCGGGAGCTCCTCGCCAACGCCCGCATCATCGGCGAGGACGAGATTCGCACCGACGAGGTGGGCATCGGGTCGCGGGTGCTCCTTAAAGATATGGAGACGGGGGAGATTTGGACGGTGACCCTGGTGCCACCGGCGGAGGTGGATCTCCTGCAGGACCGGATCGGCATTGATTCCCCAGTGGGCCGGGCCCTCCTCACCCACGGGAAGGGGAAGCAAGTGGTGGTGCAGGCTCCGGCGGGAAAGCTCCGCAACCAGATCTTGGGGATTGAGAGGGGCTGATGGCGGAATTGGATCTCGTCGTTGCCCGGCGGGAGAAGCTCGCCCGTCTGCGGGAGAGGGGGATCAACCCGTATCCCCACACGTTTTCCCGTACCCACACCGCGGCGGAGTTGCGGCAGCAATTTGGAAACCTCCCGCCAGCCCAGCACACGGGGGTGGAGGTGGCTGTGGCCGGACGGGTTCTGGCCCTGCGGCGCATGGGCCGTGCCAGCTTTGCCGACCTCCACGACCGCTCCGGAAAAATCCAGATCTTCTTGACGCCCCAGTCCCTGGACCTCGAAGCCTACGCCTTCTGGCTGGATGTTTTGGACCTGGGGGACTTCCTTGGCGTGCGAGGGGAGGTGTTCACCACCAGAACCGGAGAATT
>JBBIVL010000091.1:3893-5312 GCA_037439765.1 Candidatus Bipolaricaulota bacterium | reverse complement strand
CACGCGGAAAGAGCTGCGTCAGCGGCTCTTGCGCAAAGGTTTTTCTGAGGAGCTGACCCAGCGGATCCTGACCCGGGCGGAAGAAGTGGGCCTGGTGGATGACCAAGCCTTCGCCCGCCTCTATGCCGAGGACCGGCTCATCTCCCGGCCCTGTCCGCGGCGAAGGGTGGCGGCGGAACTGCGGGCCAAAGGGGTGGAGGGAAAACTCGCGGTGGAGGCAGTCCGGGCGGCCTTTGCCGAGGTGAGCGAGGAGGAGCTGGCCCGGCGGGCCCTGGCGGGAAAACGTTCGCAGTGGGAAAAACTTCCCCGGCCGGTGGCCCTGCGCCGCGCCTACGCGCTGCTTCTGCGGCGCGGGTTCAGCGCCGAGCTTGCCCGCAAAGCCGTAGAAGAGGTGTTTGGGCCTTGGACTTCCGAGTCGGAATAGGCATCGACTTCCACCGCTTCGCGCCCGGGCGAAAGCTCGTGCTGGGCGGCGTGGAGTTCCCCGGTGAATCGGGTCTTTCTGGCCACTCCGATGCCGATGTAGTGCTTCATGCCGTGTGCGACGCCCTGTTGGGAGCCGCCGCCTTGGGGGATATCGGAACACATTTTCCACCCTCCGATCCCCAGTACCGGGGCATTTCCTCCCTGGTGCTCCTTTCCCGGGTGCGGGATCTCTTGCGAGAAGCCGGGTATCTTCCGGTCCAGGTGGATGTGGCCGTGGTGGCCGAGCGGCCGCGCTTGGGCCCGCATATTCCCTCCATGCGCACGCGGCTCGCTCAGGCCCTGGGGATTCCTCAGGAAAACGTGTCCGTGAAGGCCACTACCGCCGAAGGGATGGGCGCGTTGGGGCGCGGTGAGGGCATTGGCGCCTGGGCCGTGGCCCTCATCCGAAAATCCTGAGCACGTCCCGCGCGGTGATCAGCAAAAGAAGCCCCAAAAGGAGCACAAAGCCCAGGGTGTGCACGAAGGTTTCCACCCTGGGGGGCACGCGTCGGCGGGTGGCCATCTCGAAGAGAGCAAACAGCATGCGGGACCCGTCTAGGGCAGGAATAGGGAGGAGATTGAACAGGGCGAGGTTCACGCTGATCACGGAAATGAGGAGGAGCACCACAAGGGGGCCGAGGGCCAGGCCTGCGGAGAGAAGGCCGGCGATGCCCACCGGGCCGCTCACGGCCTCGCCCGCGGGGATCTCCCGCGCCAGCATCGCTTGCAGCGTGGCCACAATCACGGCAAAGGCCTGCCCCACCTGCTCGGCCGCCAATACCCCGGCTTGGACGGCGCTCACCCGGCCGTACACCAGGGGAAGACTGCGGAATTCCACGCCTTCAAAAAGGTTTTCCACATTGGCGGGAAGCTCTAGGGACAGGAGCTCCTCGCCTCGGTGCACCTGAACCTCCCCGCACCCCTCCATAAGCACGTCGTACCACTCCAAGAACG
>JBBIVL010000091.1:0-3880 GCA_037439765.1 Candidatus Bipolaricaulota bacterium | reverse complement strand
CGGAGCGGGGTGCCACAGGCCTCCACGATCACATCGCCTGGGCGCAATCCCGCCGCGGAGAGCGGGCTCAACGCCGGCAATTCCTGCACCTCCAGCAGCACCACCTGGGGCTGAAAATATCCGCCCACGAGGTAGCGCCCATCCTCGGGGGAGTAGACGGGGGTGATGCGCACTTCCTGCTCTTGCCCGTTACGTAGGATGCGGAACCGCACGGGCTCCGGGGCCTTGCTCTGGATGATGGGGCCAAGGTCGCCGGGGTTCCACACGGGCTGATCCTCCACGGCCAGGACCACGTCCCCGATTTGGAGAGCTTGCTCCGCGGGCTTCCCCGGCACCAGACCGGCCACGCGCAGGTGAGGCAAGCCCAGGAAGAAGAAGGCGGCGAAGGCCACGATGAGGGCAAGCACCACATTGAAGGCGGGGCCTGCAAGGGCCAGGAGGAACCGGGCCCACGCAGGCCTTCCATAGTACGTCTCCTCCGGCGAAAACTCCCCCACGTCCGGCCCCTCCCCCGCCAGGCGCACATACCCACCTAAGGGAAAAATGCGTAGGCTGTACCTGGTTTTCCCGCGCTTCCACGTCCTCAGGGCCGGGCCGAACCCCAGAGCGAACTCCAACACCCCCACCCCCAGGAGTTTCGCCGCCAAAAAATGGCCAAGCTCGTGCGCGCCCACGAGGAGCAAAAGGGTCCCAATGAACAGGAAAAACGTGATCATAAGCGTTCCGCCCGCAGGGAGATGACCTCGGGCTCGTCCTCCTCCACGGAATATTCGCCGCTCAGGCGCACGCCCACCACCCACACCACGCCGCGGGCGTCCCGCACCACAGGCCAGCGCGCCCGCTCCCAGCGAGGAATCCCTCGCCGAGCCAAAACGTCCCACACTTTTCTTTCCTTTTCGTCACCGAAGGGGCGGAAGCGATCCTCCTTGCGGGCAGCGCAGACCACAAGAGGCTGGCAGACCTTGCGGGCCGAGATGTACACCGCCCACGGATCCCCGGTGTCCAGGGAGGTAGGCCGGGGCCCGTGGGCCAGGAGGAACCGCCAGCCCAGCTCGGGCACCGCCGTCTCCCCCGGGAGGGTCAACGGCCAGGTTCCATGCGGGGGAGGCTGATCCTCCTCGATCACGAGGAGGCCATGCCCAATACGGGCCACAAGATTCTTGGGCAGCCGGTACTCCGCGGCCCGGCCGCGGGCGATGCCCTCCACCACCGCCTGGACATGGCGATGGTAAAGGTGTACGCCCAACCGGGAGGCCAGGGACCGCACCACCAGGGCCTGGACCGGCTTGGGCAGGGACCGGAGCCCGGAAAGATCCAACCCCCTTCCTCGGGAAACTTCGGCCAAGGCCCTCTCCCCGGCCCAGCGCAGGACCTCCTCGCCCTCGGCCAGAAGAAGGGCCGCCCTGGCCAGCGCCTCCTCCGCCCGGGGGTTGTATTTCCCCAGTGCAGGGAGCAGCTCCAACCGGATGGCATTGCGCAGATAGCGGGTATCGAAATTGGTGGGGTCATCGCGAAACGGGATGGCATGATGCTCGCAAAAGGCGCGGGTCTCCTCCCGTGTGCAGAGGAGGAGGGGACGGATGAACGGTCCGGCCAGCGGCAAGAAACCTTTGAGGCCCGGGAGTCCAGCGCCCCGCAACAGATGGAGAAGCACCGTTTCGGCCAAATCCGTGCGGGTGTGTCCGAGCGCGATTTTTGGGGCGCCAACCTGTCGGGCAGTCCGCAGGAGAAAATCTCGGCGCAGACGCCGCGCGGCCTCCTCCAGGTTCAGCTTCTCCCTCCTGGCCACCCCGGGCGCATCCACCCGTTCGTGCACCAGGGGAAGCCCCAAATCCTCCGCGGCCTTTTGCACCACCTTCAGATCCTCCGCGGTGTCCCGGCGGATCCCGTGATCCAGATGGGCCATGGCCAATTCCAGGCCGAACTCCTTGCGCAGCCAATAGAGACTGTAGAGGAGCGCCATGGAATCGGCGCCGCCGGACACCGCCACGAGGATTTTCTCCCCCGGCGAAGTCATGCGGTAACGCCGCAGCGCTTCCCGGACTTTCTCCAACATCCCAAGCATTTTGGCTCCCGCGGGCCTTCGCGCCAACCGCGGGTACAATGGCTTTCCCATGGAGCTTGCGGTGTTTTTGTTTGCGTTGGCCGACCTCCCTGTGGCCATGGCCGGGGCAGGCGAGGCGGTGCTGGGTCCGGCGCCCTGGGCTGTGCTTCCTCTTGGCCCAGTCCAGGTTTTTGCAGGCTTTACGGACCCACCTCTGGCCCTGCGGGTGCACTTCCTGCGGGGCCCATGGTTTTCCTGGCTGGATTTTCCTCCTCCTCGCCTGGCCTTGGGCCGCAGCCCGGGCCACGCTCTCGTGGCGCTGGTGCGCGAGGGCTCCACGCTTTACCTCTCCTGGGAGATCATGGGCTCGCCGTGGCTATCCCTCTTTGGTTCGTTGGGCGGGGAAAATACCTTGGGACTGCGCTTTCGTTGGAGAAAGTTTTGGGCGGGGGGAGTGATCCGCCAAGGGGGACTGAGCTTATGGTGTGGCGTGTACTTTTAGCTCTAGTTTTGGCCGGGCCGGCCTGGGCTTGGGAGATCACCGTGGCCTTCACCACCGACCTCCATGCTGTGGCCTCCCGTTTTGCACAACTGGCGCCGCTTTTGGGCGCGGCGGACGTGATCCTCGACGGCGGGGACGCCTGGGAGGACCCCCGCCGATTTACCGATGCAGACGAGGCCTGGACCACCATGCGCTGGATGGCGGAACTGGGGTACGACGCGATGGTGCTGGCCAACCACGAGACCTACTTGGGACCCCATCTCCTCCGGCAAATTCTGGAGGAAACGCCTTTCCCAGTGCTGGCCACGAACCTCCGCGCCCCCCTTCCGGTCCGGGCCTACGCGCTGTTGGAGGTGAAAGGGGTGCGGATCCTCGTTCTTGGGGTTCTGTGGGATCTGGCCGTGATTTGGCCGGGCTGGGAACTTGTGGATCCTTTAGAGGCCATCCAGGCCACGCTGGCCCAGGCTCCGGAGCACGATCTCTTCATCCTGCTTGGGCACATGGATACCTCCCGCGCCGTGGGGCTGGCTGCGAAACTCCCGGAGAAATGTGCGCTGTTCATTCTTGGCCACGACCATGCCCTCTATGCTGAGCCGCTCTGGGTGCAGGGGGTTCCCATTGTGCAAGCCGGGGGCCGGGGCAAGGCCGTGGGGTGGGTTCGGCTCGGGCCCGAGGGATTGCGGGAATATCAATTGAAATTGGTTCCAGATCCTGCCGCTCTTCCCCCGCTTCCTGTTTGGCCCATCTTCGCCCTCGGGTTGTTCTTGTGGGGATCGCGCTAGGCCCCTTCCACCTTGGCCAGCACTTCGTCGGGGATGTCGAAGTTGGCCACGACCTCTTGCACGTCCTCGGTCTCATCGAGCTCGTCGAGAAGTTTCAGAAGCCGTTCGGCGTCGCTCCCTTCCACCCGCACGGTGGCCTTGGGAAGAAAGCCGATCACGGCCCGTTCGATCTCCACGCCGTTTTGGCGCAAGGCATCGCGGACGCTCCCGAGATCGCGGGGCTGGGTGTAGAAGGTGAGGGACTCCTCGTCCTCCACGAAATCCTCGGCGCCGGCCTCGGCCGCCAGGAGCACCACGGTCTCCTTGTCGAGGTTCGGGGGAATGGATTTGATCTGGAGGATGCCGCGGCGCTCGAACTGCCAGGCCACGCTCCCTTCCCCTCCCAAGGAGCCGCCATGGCGTTCAAACACATGGCGGACAGCCGCAGCCGTGCGGTTGCGGTTATCCGTGTAAGCCCGGAGAAGAATGGCCACCCCGCCCGGACCGTAGCCCTCGTAGACAACCTCCTGGAGGTTGGCTCCCTCAAGGCCGCCGGCGGCACGCTGGATGGCC
>JBBIVL010000090.1:0-5452 GCA_037439765.1 Candidatus Bipolaricaulota bacterium | reverse complement strand
CGGCTGAGCCACAGGGCCAAAAGTGCCGGAAGATCTCCTTCGCAGCCGGCCGGAACTCCCTCGTCGCTCAGGCGAGCGAGGGCAAAACAGGCCGTGCATTCCTCAGCCAAGAGCTCAAAGCAGGCAATGGAAACGGCAGAAAGTCCAAGGTTGGAAATGAGGGCCCGCAGGCCCGCGTAAACCCGGGCGCCCATCCTCCGCTCCCGTTCGCTGATCCCCAGACCCTCCCCTTCCGGAAGAAATTCCGGATCGGCCGGAAGGCGCTCCCGCAGGGCGGAGAGCGGAATCTCCACCACCGAAAGCCCCAGCTTCTCCTGAAAAATCGCGGGCTCAGGGGAACTCGCCACAAGCCAAGGGGAAGCCCCGCCGATGAGGCCGAGCTTTTTTCCGCGGAGCTCCCGGGCCAACGCCGCCGCCTGGGCAAAAAGACTAAGCTCGGAAACGTTGGCTTCGGTGACAAGCCAGGCCTTTCTTCCCTCCTCGCGCAGGCGGGCCAGGGTTTCCAAGGCCGCGGGAAGGGAGTTGTGGCTTCTGTGGGCCAAAAGGAGAAGGGGCACGCGCACCTTTTCCGCAAATTTCAATGCCAGGTGCTCCGTTCCACCGGTGAGGTGCAAAAGCGCGGGAAGGGGCTCCTCCTGGATCTTTTCTTGAGGAGCGGGCTGGAGCTTCACCCCCGTTTTCTCCCCCCACTCCGCCAGCACCTTTGTGGCCAAGAGGTCCGTGTGGCCCCGCAGGGAGGAGCCCAACACGAGAACCGGGAGGGTTTGCACCTCAGGCCCCGCTCGCCCACCGATCCGGGGTGGTGTCCAGGGCGAAGGTGAGGCGGGGAACCCGCCGCACGGAAAGTCTTTTGGCTAGAGCCGTACGCAAGAATCCCGTGTCCTTGGCAAACGCGGCCATCACCCGCGCCCGCTCCTCCTCGGTTCCCGAGAGGTACACAAAAACCTTGGCTTCCTGGCCATCCTGGGAGAGCTCTACCCCCAGCACCGTGGGCAACGAATTCCGGAGCACCGGGTCCTTCGTCTCGAACTCCAAAATATCGGCGATTTCCCGGGCAATGGTCTCCGCCAGGCGCGCGCGGGCCCGCGGCCGCATCAGAGCACCTCCACCTCGTGCGCCTCCACGTAAAACTCGCGGCTTCCCTCCAGACGTTCCAAAATTTTCTGGAGTACACCGTCGGAGTAGGCTCCGTGGTTGGAAAGGTGGGCAAACCCGAGGATCGCCCGCGCAGGGTTATCGAGCTCCCCAAGCTCGGCGGCGGAGACATTGAACTCCCGCCGCAGCCGCACCAACAGCCCCTCCAAGATCGAGCGCTTCTCCTTGAGGGTCTGGGCCCCGTACAACCGCAACTCCACACGCAGGATTCCCACGGGCATGGCGCCTCAAACCGTCACTTCCTCGAGCACGTAGACCTCGAGCACATCCCCGACCTGCACATCATCGAAGTCGCGGATGCGCAAACCGCACTCGTAGCCCTCCCGCACCTCCCGCACGTCCTCGGCAAACCGCTTCAGGGAGGCGATTTCGCCCACAAAAACCTCTTGGCCCCGGCGGAGCACCCGCACCTTGGCCCCGCGCACCACCCTGCCCGCGCGCACCGCGCACCCGGCCACCCGGCCCACCCCACCGATGTCGAAGAGTTTGAGCACCTCCACCTCGCCCACCTTCGTCTCCCGCACCTCCGGGCCGAGGAGCCGCCGCAGGGCCCGCGCCACGTCCTGAGCCAAGTCGTAGATGATCTCGTAGGTGCGGATGGGGATGCCCTTTTGCTCGGCAAGTTTCTGAGCTTTGGGATCCACCTTAACCCCGAAGCCCAACAGGAGGGGCTGGCCCTGGGTCTCCGCGGCGGCTAATAGCACGTCCGACTCGCTGATCTGCCCCACCCCTGCATGGAGCACCTCCAGCTCGACCCCTTCAGCTTGAATCGTGCTGAGCTCCATCCGTACGGCCTCCAGCGCTCCCATGCTCTGCGCCTTCACCACCAGCACCAATTTCTTCGTTTCCGGGGTGGCGAGGAGCTCCTCCAAGGTGGGGCGAGGCCGGGTCGCCAACCGCTTGGCCTTCTCCGCCTCCCGCCGCGTTTCCACCAGCGCCTCGGCTTCCCTGGGATTGGCCATCCGTTCCAACTTTTCTCCCGCCGGCGGCACTTCCGAAAGCCCTAGGATCTGCACTGGCGTGCCGGGGCCCGCCTCGGGGATGCGTCGGCCTTGGTGATCCAGGAGAGCCCGGATCCGTCCCCAAGCCGTGCCCGCCACCACCACATCCCGTTCCCGCAGCGTCCCGTTCCGTACTACCACCGTGGCCACCGGCCCTTTCGCCGGATCCAGGTGGCTCTCGATGATGATGGCCTCAAGCTCCCCCGCGGGATCCCCGGAGACGCCCTCCATCTCCGCCACGAGGAGGATCATCTCCAAAAGGTCCTGCACGCCCTGACCGGTGAGGGCGGAGATGGGGACCATGATGGTGTTTCCTCCCCAATCCTCGGGCACGTGCCCCAGGTTCGCGAGCTGCTGCTTCACCCTTTCCGGCTGGGCCTCGGGCCGGTCGATCTTGTTGATGGCCACGATCATGGGCACGCCCGCGGCCTTGATGTGATCCAGGGCCTCGAGGGTCTGGGCCATGACCCCGTCATCCGCAGCCACCACGAGCACGGCGATGTCTGTAGCTTGGGCTCCGCGGGCCCGCATGGCCGTGAACGCCCGATGCCCTGGAGTATCAATGAAGGTGATGCGCTTCCCGTCCACCTCGGCCTGGTAGGCACCGATGGACTGGGTGATCCCGCCGGCCTCGCCCGCCGCCACCCGCGTCTTGCGAATCTGGTCCAGCAGGGTGGTCTTTCCATGATCGATATGGCCGAGCACGGCCACCACCGGCGGCCGCGGCTTCCCCTTCACTGGGAGTTTCTCCGGTTTAGGCGGCGCCTCCTTGGGTGCCTCCCGGACCAAACTGCGGATGACCTCGGCCTCCTCCTCGGAGACCATGTGGAACGCGCTCATGCCGGGCATGCCCAGCTTCTCCAGGGCCAAGATGAGGTCCCGGGTGGACATGCCCAGCTCGCGCGCTAACTCGTAGATGCGTTTACGCGGCAAAGGGCTCCTCTCCTAGGCCGGGGTCAGGCGTTTGCGGCCCTTTTTCCGACGGCGGGCAATCACCGCCCGGCCTCCAGGAGTGCGCATCCGCGCCAGGAAACCTAGCAACCGATGCCGTCTCCGTCGATGCGGCTGATAGGTGCGCTTTGGCATGCCTTCCCCTTTCCGTTCCTCGTCAATTCTCCCAAATTACAACGCCTCGCGCAACTGGGGCTGGAGGAAAACTTGCACCGATCGCCAGCGCTTTCGGCAAATCTCGGGAAGCTCGTGGTACTCCCTCCACCACGCGCGCAAAAATTCCTGGACCTTGGTTTCGCCCGGGTAGCCCCAACCGAAATCGCCAAAGTGGGCGTGCAAGACCTGTACGTACCCATCGCGCACGACCTTGGCCAAGAGGGAGGCCCCAGCCACAATGGCCCGCTTCGCATCCGCCTTGGGAAAGGCCTCGATGGCGGACGGGGGCAGTCCGGAACGGGCGGAAAGCGCGGCCACGAACGCGGGGATGGCCCGGGGACCAACCGGCGCGTCCACCACCGCTTTCTCCGCTCGGAACCGGCGGATCAAGCTCGCCATGGCCTGGAGCTCCAGCTCCGTGAGGTTTTCCCGGTCAATGAGCGAAGGCGGAATGACCACTACCCAACCCCGCAACCCTGCTTCCCATGCAGATTGCAGGATTGTCTTTCTTCGGCTCCGGGGCAAGGCCTTGGAATCCCGCACCCCCTGATCCCAAAGGGACTCCTCCTGTTCCTTTTGGATCGCCGCCCCGGCCACCACCAACGGCCCCAGCACCGCCCCTCGCCCCGCCTCATCTAGCCCAAGAACCAGGCCCAAGACTCACCCGCGGTAGCGGTACCAGCGCCGCCGCTCCCACCAGCGCATCACCTCGGGCACCACGCTCCGCTGCCGGAACAGAAAAACCAAGAGGGCGCCGCTCACGAAACCTCCGATGTGCGCCCACCACGCGGTGCCACCCAGGCTCTGGAGGTCCACCATGCCCGAAAAGAACTGCAGCAGAAACCAAAGCCCAAGGAAGATCACGGCCGGGACCTCCACAAGCTGGAGGAAAAACCAAATGGGCACCACGGTGAGGATGCGGGACCACGGGAAAAGAACGAAGTAGGCGCCCATCACTCCGGAGATGGCGCCCGAGGCACCCACCATGGGGACCGTGCTTTTCCCGCTCACGGCTATCTGAAGCCCGGCCGCACCCACCCCGCACAGGAGATAAAAAATGAGGTAACGCCAGGAACCCATGGAAGCCTCCACGTTGTCCCCGAAGATCCAGAGGTACCACATGTTCCCGATGAGGTGGAGCCACCCCGCATGCAGGAACATGGCGGTGAACAAGGTGAGCCAAATGGGAAAGGGAACGGGAGGTGGAAGGTCCTTCCCGCTCAGGAACTCCGCGGGAATAAGACCGTACTGGATGTAAAACGCATCCCGCGGGGTCACGGGATAAAGGCAACCCCTTCCGTAACGCCGGTACAAAGCGGAACTGAACCCAGGGGGAGCTTGGTCAAACGTGTCCCGCCAGGCGCAACCGTCCAGCAAAACGTAGCCGTAATCGGAAATGCTCAGGGTGTAGAAGAACGCCAGCACATTCAAGGCGATGACGGCGTAGGTGGCCCAGGGGCGTTTTCCGCTGATCCGGTAGTCGCGAAGGGGCAACATCGCTTGCTTATTCTAGCTTGGAAGCGCAAGTCTGTGAAGTTGTGGGAAAGGATGGGCTCGGTTAGGCTAAAACCGAAAGGGGGAATAGTGGAACTTCTCCAGCGTCTTTCGGAGGCAGCGGGTGTGCCGGGCCGGGAGGAAGCAATCCGGGTCCTCGTGCGCGAGGCTCTCTCGGGCTACGTAGACGAGGTCGAGGCGGACCTTTTGGGAAACGTGATTGCCCACAAAAAGGGCGCGGGCCCTAAGGTGGTGGTGGCCGCCCACATGGACGAAATCGGGTTTCTTGTTTCCCACATCGATGAGGAGAGCGGTTACCTACGGCTGGAACCGGTGGGTGGGTTCGATCCCCGTACGCTTATCGCCTCGCGGGTGGTCGTGCACACCCAAAGCGGTCCTCTCCTTGGCCTCATCGGCACAAAGCCCATTCACATCCTCACCGAAGAGGAGCGCAAAAAGGAGATCCGCATCCAGGACCTCTTTGTGGACGTGGGGCTTCCGGGGAAGGAGGTCAAGGAGCGGGTACGCATCGGTGATCCCGTGACCCTCTACCAGAATTTCGCTGAGGTGGGCGAGCTCGTGTCCGGGAAGGCCCTGGACGATCGGGTGGGCGTGTACGTGGGAATTGAGGCCCTGCGCCGGCTTAAAAACCACAAAGCCGACGTTTATTTTGTGGGCACGGTGCAGGAGGAGGT
>JBBIVL010000089.1:0-5618 GCA_037439765.1 Candidatus Bipolaricaulota bacterium | reverse complement strand
CCTCATTCCGGTCCGGCGGAGTTTGGAAGAACATCCTCTCCCAAACCCGCGCCTGTTCCTCAATATGGCTCTTCATCCTCGGCGAAAGGAATGGGGCGGGGTCCGCAGTAACCGGCCGCGGCCCGGGAGAGTTCGCTGCATCCAAAATCGTTGCAAGCCCGCACTTTGTACCAGTACCAAGTGGCTGGACTCACGTTGGCGTCGTACACAAAATCCTCCTCCACCACCGAAGCCACGACCACGTCGTAAGTCCCGTTTTCCACGCGGTCGCGGAAGACCTGGTAGTAAGTGGCGCCGGGCACAGGATCCCAAGAGATCCGGATTTTATCGGGAGGCTCGCCCTCGCTGGCCTGGACGTTTTCTGGGGCTGGCGGACGGCCGGCGTAGCCTTGCACCGGTTCCGACCAAGGCCCACAGCCCGCAGCGTTGCACGCCCGCACCCGGTACCAGTACCACTTGCCCTGGTTTTCCGGAACGACCGCGTCGACAAACTGGGTCGCCCCAACCGTTCCTGCAGATTCATAGGTTCCATCGCGCGCCAAGGCGCGCTGGATTTCATAGGTTGCGGCCCGCTCCACGGCTCGCCAGCTGAGGGCGATCTGCTCAGCGTAAGCGCCTGTGCTAGCTGAGAGGTCCGCAGGCGCAGTGGTGGGCGGCAACAGGGGTGGCTCGATGAGGCCGCAGCCCATGAGCACCAAACCCAATCCCGCTAGGACAACCGCGCTCCATCTCCTCGTCATCGTCTCCCCCTTATCCCTCATGGTAGCGCAAAGAGGCGCACGGGGCTGGCCAGGAGCCCGTGGCGGGAACGGGGAGAACACCTGCAAGGAGCACCTGAACGAAAAGAAGTCGGCGAAGCCCGCCCCGAGCAAGGAAGTCAACGCCGCGAGCGAGCTCACCCGAGGTCGTCCTCACGCGAGATCAGCGGAATACCCGGGGAAGATCCACCGGCAGGGCTTGAAGTTCCCGGAGAAGTTCGACTCCGCTCAAATCTAGGGCGCGAAGGAATTCGTTTTCCAAGGCACGCAGGAAGGGCTCGCCGGCCTGGATTTCTGCGACGAAGCTTGGGTAGCGTTTGCGCAGAGCACGAAGCCTCCTCTCCAGGCCCACCACGCGGTCCTCCTCCACCACCTTATCCGCATAGAACACAAGTTTTTCCTCCCACGTTCTGGGAAGGCTTCCCGGCCGCATCACGTGGGTGCGAGCAATCTCAGCCAGGGCAGGGTATCCAAGTTCCACAAGCCTTGCTGCGCCTTTAACCCCATGCGCGCAGTTCTCCTGTATCGAATCGATCTTGTCGAGATCGTGGAGGAGCGCGCCGCGGTGGGCCACAAGCGGATCCACTGAAACCCCTTTTCCCCGAAGCCTTTCCCCAAGAAAATGGGCCACGGCCGCAACCACAGCGGAATGGCGCACCACGTTTTCCGGAACACCATGACCTCGAAGAATCTCCAACGCCTCGTCCAAATCCGGCAGGTGGAACCGTAGGGCGGTGTTCAGTTCTGCAAGGTTCCGGAACTCTAGGTCGTGTAAAGGGTGTACCGCAGGACAGGGATTGCCCTGAGGATTGAGCCAAATCGCGCGCAACCTTTTTCCCTTGGCCCATGGGATCCAGGAGTAGTCAAGGGAAACTAAGACAAGTTCGTTTTTCTCCTGGGGCGGCAGGACTTCCGCGGGATCCAAAATGAAAGGAAAGCGCAGAAGAAACGCGGGTTCGATCCTCTCGCCGGTGCGAAGGAGCGCCGCCGGATGGGGTGTGCTGGCGCAGGCTTCCAAAGCCCAAGAGGGCAAATCCGCGGGCGCCAGCAGCAACATTTACGTTCCCCTCGCTTTCCCACAGGAGCACGTTCGGTCTTGGGGAATCCGAGGAAAAGCTCTCCCTAAGAGCTCGACAATCTTGGGAAGACTCGCCTCCATCACCCGGGTCACTTCCGCATGCTGCACAGGCTCGCGGCCCCAAACGTCAAGATCCGTGATCACGGCCACACCGGCATAGCACATCCCCAATTCCCGGGCCAGGACGATCTCGGGCACAAGGGTCATGGAAAGCAAATCTGCTCCAAACACCTCCCGATAAAGCCGGGACTCAGCCCGGGTGGAAAAACGAGGCCCTTCGAAGACCAAAACCGTGCCCCTTTGGTGAATCCTGAGCCCCAATTCTTCTCCGGTCTGGCCCAAAATCCCCCGCAGTTCTGGGCAGAACGGATCCGCCACCGAGGTATGCACCACCTTTGGGCCGTCGAAAAAAGTGGAGGGGCGGCCTTTGGTCCAGTCGATAAACTGATCAGGAACGACCAGGTCGCCAATTTCGTACTCAGGGCGGAGGCCCCCCATGGCGAAGAGGGCCACGATCCTCTCCACGCCGAGCCCGTGAAGGGCCCAGATGTTGGCGCGATAGGGCACGCGGTGCGGCGGAATGCGGTGTTCCCGGCCATGGCGAGGAAGAAAGGCCACCTCCATGTCCCCAATTCGACCCACTGCGAGGCCGGGCGAGGGAAGCCCATATGGCGTGGCCCTTCGGATCTCGTGGACATCGGTGAGGAGCCCCAGCCGGTAAATTCCAGAACCGCCAATCACGGCAATTTTCGCCACCATTGTGGGCAAAGTTTAGCTCAAACGAGGCTTTCGAGCGCCGGTCCGTCCCAATGGCTCCTGCCCGCTGAACGCCCCTGTGCTCAGGTAGCTGGGTCAGGAGTCCTCCACAATGAAGTTGAGCGCCTGGGCAACTCTGCTCCCGAAGTCTTCGGGGAAGCTATGCCCAAGCCCGGGTTCGACCACGAGCTAGCAGGACAAACCCGCCTTTTTGGCCAGAGCGTGGAATCGTTCCGTCTCCGCCCGAAAACTGTAGTCCAGCTCGTCAATAAGTATCCAGCCGCGCAGGCCGTGCTCGGCCGCCAAGTTCAGGTCCGCAGAAGAGACAAGGGCCTCGACACCGCGAATAGCCAGTATCACCGCGATGAATCCTCGGCTCAAAAACGGTTTGCCCTGCAGGGAAAGTTTGATGGCGAGCGTTCCTCCCTGTGACGCTCCGGCCAAAATCACCCGGTTAGGATCGATACGATAGGAGCGGTTGAGCGAATCCCAATGGGCAGCAAGTTCTGCTTCGGATCGGATCATCCCAGCAGAACCCATCTTCCCTGCACATCTGGGAGGACTGAGGCAATACGAGCAAGAAACCTTGGCGCAAGGCTTCTTCCCAGAGGGGAGCAAATTCCTGAGCCGTACCTCCATATCCGTGAAGTGCGATCAGAAGCGGCAGCGCCTGTTCACGCGTGGATTCGAAGCCCTCGGGTGTCAACACCAAGAGTTCAGGTTTGGCTTGGGCTTGAGCCGCTTCCCAACGACGCTTGCTCTCGCCGACGATGGCCTGGAATTCCAGGCGGCTTCGGAGAGCCCTAAGATCAGGTTCCAAAAGGAGGGAACGTGGCGCCCACCAATGGCCGGCTTCGAGGGCCTGTTGCAGGGTCTGCAGGCTTCCTCCAGCTTGCCAAGGAGGCATTTTAGGCAGACAATCCAATGGGCGATTTGTCCGGCTTTGGTGGGGAACAGGTGGTAAGCTTCCGCAGCGACCGTCAGCGCCTCCGCATAGCGCCCGCCCTGGTAAAGCTCAAAAACCCGCCGCCGCACCTGGTGAAAGCTCTCGTTCCTCAGGGTCACTTAAACCTGCCTTTAGGATTTCGCCTCATTCTTGTTCTAAGTTTTCTCCATCGCTCAAGCAGTGAACCTCGTTTCTTCCGTGCAGTTCGCTGTCTTCGGCAAGTGTTTCTCCCGAAAATACCGATGATTTGTGCGTCGTAAGGCCCGTCAGCGATCCTTACCCATTCCTTCCACGAGTTCTTTCCCTGGCGAGATCGCCCCTTCTCCGAATCTCGTCTCCAGCCAGTGGACTGCGAATTCCACCAAATCAGCAGCATCAAAGAGGTGGGTTTGGGCATTCCCTGCCTTTCCCGAACGGGCTTTCCCGGCCGCAATGTACTCCCGGGCAATCCCCACAAAGTACACCTCCTGGCAGTGCCTGTCCGCGATGCTTTCGGCGGTGTCTATGTCCTCGATCTCCACCCAGATCCGCTCCCCGTCTCGAAGGATGGGCATCTTGTAGCGCACGATCCGCTTATTTGGGATGCGGGCAATGGTCTCGGCATGATGGAGGATCGTCAGAGTATCCAAGGGCGCTCCCAGAAGAAGCACCTTCCCTTTGGCTTCACAGAGCTTGGCGTAGGGCGAGCCCGGGCCGTAAGGATAGTTGAGGGGGTGGTTTCCTGTGATCCATTTAGCCTTTGCCCCCACGGCGGCTACTGAGGCTTCGGGATGATCGCTCCGGCAGGCATCTGGCTAGGTCCTAAGATACTCGGTGAGGATGCTCCACTTCCGATTGGCTCGGGATCGTTCCGGATCGAAGGCAGGGCACTCCCGGAAGTAGAGTTCTTCATAGCCCTCCTCCAGCGCGAGTGTGAGGTAAGGAACTTCCTCCCAACCCACATACATCATGAGCGTCCCTTCCGGCCCTAGCACATCCAAAATCGCTTGAATCACCACATCTGGGCCGACCACAACCCAGCCGACTCCTTTAACCGAGGCGTGAAGCATCACCATTTCACCCGGTGCTAGGCCAAGTGCAAGCAGGTCCTTTACCAGCCTGGATTTCGTAACCATTTCTTTCTGCTCAGCCAAAGCTTCTCCCTTCTAGCTTATCCAGCAGCGCTTTCTCCTAAGCCCGCGGTCGGTAAAGGGGGTGAGCGCGGCAAAAGGTGATCCCCTCCAAGAGCCGGCCTTCATCCCATGTGGGAGGATGCGCCCTGCTTTTGATCGGCATCCACATGAGCCAAATGCGAAAAGGTCGTTCCGCATGTTTGGTCTTGTGCCTGACTACCATGACTTCCTGAGGGCGGAACCCAAGTTTCTCCATCTGGTCCTTTCTGAACCAGGGGCTCCAGTGATTCTCCAAGGCGATCGTGCTGAAGCCCGAGGCCCCAGGATGGCTATTTATCATCTCTTCTACCAGCATTCGGCCGAAGTTTTTCCCTTTAGCCTTGCGGAGGACCCAAATGCAGTTCATCACGACCAGGTCTGGGCCAGTGATAGGGTAGCCGGAGGATTTCGCTGGGACATATTCCACTTGGCCCACGGCCACCCCATCAAGGATCAGGAGTCGCTTCTGAAGCCCTTCAAAAATAGCCTTGGCCAAGTATTCCCGCCTGGGGCTATACGGGCACGTGGGGATCAGGGCGAGGCATTTGTAGAGATAGCCCTCGTATTCCGAGCTTTTGGTCGCCTCCACAATCTTAAGCTTGCCTATCCCTTTCCCCATTTCAGGGAATTGTGATCGTCTTGATCCCCAGGATTTCGTTCAGCTCGCGAAGCTCGGTTAGGTGATCACCACAGACGAGCACGTGATGATTCCCCGAGGTCCGGCCAATAAAATCTTTGACGGAGCCGTCGAGCTTGACTTGCCAAGTTATCCGGCAATGACCAGGAAGGTCCTGGCAATCCACAAGTTTTCCACTCGCGATGAGCATGGAATCAAGCTCCCCACTCAGCCGAAGGATGGTGACATCCGTTCCAGGCCCAGCCTTCACAAAGGCGCTCACGCTTCCCGGCACCTTGCCCCAATGCTGGTC
>JBBIVL010000088.1:0-5631 GCA_037439765.1 Candidatus Bipolaricaulota bacterium | reverse complement strand
CCGGGTCGCTCAAAGGTTGAGGGAGGCCTCGGCCCTCCCTAAAATGGCGGCGCGGGCGGATAGCTCAGCTGGTAGAGCGCTCCCTTCACGGGGGAGAAGTCGGGGGTTCAAGTCCTCCTCCGCCCATTTTTTATATGTACGTAGCGGTTGAGGGTCTTCCCGGGCTAGGGAAAAGCGCCCTTCTCGCGCTTCTGGGCCTCTATTACCCCGAACAGGTGCTGGTCCTTCCGGAGCTTCTTGGGGAGCTTTTTCCGGACCGCGGCGGGCCGGAAGAATGGCCCTCCCTCCCTCTTCCGGAGGGCCTTTGGGAAGCCTTGCTCGCTCGGGAAGCTCAGATTCACCAGGTCCTCGCGGAGGGAAAAATCGTGCTCGAGGATGCACATCTTGGGGTGTATGCGGCCTTCGCCGCCGTGGGGAACGACGCAGTCTTCCTCAAGGAATTTCAGGACCGGGAAGAGAAACTCCTGTGGCCCGATCTCTTTTTGCGGATCGAGGTGCCCTTGGCCGTGGCGTTCCAACGGCAAAAGGCCCAAGGCGGTCCCGCTCCAGGCTTGTCCCCTGAAATGCTCTCCCCCGTCATGGCCTGGCTTTCCGCTTGGCATGCTCGCCGGAAGGACCGGGTGGAAACGGTGGATGCCGACCGTCCTCCGGAGGAAGTTTTGGCCGAAGCCACGCGCCTTCTGGGCTTGCGTTACATCCCGCTGGGGGCGTCGGAGGTGTTCCCGTACCTTTTGCTTTTGGGGCGGCCGGCCGCGGGAAAATCTGAACTGATCCAGTTTCTCAAGGTGTTGCCCCACTCCGAGCGCGCCTGGGGTTACCACGTGGGGACCCTGCGCGTTGTAGACGATTTTCCCCTCCTGTGGGAGAAGTTCCGCGAGGACGACCTCTGGGAGGAACTGGGGCTTGGGCGATGGCACTCCCGGCGGGCCGGGGAAAACTATGCCGTAGCCAACCCGAGCCTATGGGATTTCCTCATCCTTCGCGTGGGCCAGGCGGTGGAGGAAGCCCCGGCGCGGCCGGGTGAGACCGTGGTGGTGGAGTTTTCCCGGGGAGGGGCAGAGGGGTATCACCGGGCGCTTTCGCGGCTAAGCCCGCGCATTTTGCGCAGCGGAGCCATCGTGTACCTTCAGGTCTCCTACGAAGAATCCCTTCGGAGGAATCGCACGCGCTACGATCATGAAAACAAGGGCGGCATCCTCACCCATTCCGTTCCGGAGGAGGAAATGGCCCGCACCTACCGGGAGGACGACTGGGAGGTACTTGCTCCGGAAGAAGCGGGGTACCTGGAGGTCCAGGGAATCCGCGTTCCCTACGTGACCGTGTACAATGAACCCGAGCCCCACAGCGTGGCCGATTTTTCCCGGCGCTTTCAACCGGCGTTGGAGGAACTTTTCGACTTATGGAAGAACCGGTGACTGCGCAAAAGTGCTACCTGCTCTTGGGGGAAGCTCCTACGGAAGCGGCCGCGGAAAAGATCGCCGAGGTTTTCTCGGGCTGTCCGTACGTGTATTTCCTCTCCGCGTTTGGCCGCATGGTGGTGGGCGTTTTTTATCTTGAGAACAGCCGGGCCTGGTGGCTGCAGGTGGTGGCGGAAAATCCTGAGGTCACCCTGGGGTTGGTACGGGCTGCTGTATACGTCACGGATCGGCCGGCGTTCCCTTTCCGCACGGCGCCCCGCGAAATCCCGCCCGAAGGGGACCGTGCGCCCTGTGGGGCCTACTGCCCCGAATGCCCGCGCTATAGGCAGGGTTGCCCGGGTTGCCCTGCTTCCCCGTTTTTCTCTGGCGTTTCGGAGGACTCGGCTTCGTAGGCACCCCCGACCCTGCAAGTTTGTCAAAAGCCGTGGAGTGCTCTCCGCGGTTGTTGACGCGTCGCACAGGCTCCGGTAACAATTGCTGCGCAGATGGTCACGATCAAGGATATTGCCCAAGTGGTGGGGGTCTCTCCTTCCACGGTTTCCCGCGCGTTGAACGACTCCCCGCTCATCAACGAGGCCACCAAGAATCGGATCCGCCGCGTCGCCAAAGAACTTGGGTACGAACGGAATGAGCTGGCTCGTGGGCTTGTGAAGGGATCTTCCGGAACCGTAGGAGTGATTCTGCCCGACATCACCAACCCGTTTTTCGCGGAGATCATCAAGGGCGCGGAGGAGGTGGTGCGGAACCGGGGATTCGGCGTGGTTTTGTGCACCACCGAGGGGTTCCCTGGTCGGGAACGGGAATATCTGCAGCTTCTGCGGCGGAAGAGGGTGGATGGGCTGATCATCGCCTCGGTCACGGTGGACGACCCCTACTTGGCCGAGCTCCAGCGTGCTCATGTTCCGTTTGTGTTGGTGTCCCGCCTTTCGGAGAGGATCGATGCTCCCTATGTAGTGGTGGATGACAAAGAGGGCGGACGGTTGGCGATGGAGCACCTGGTGGAGCTGGGCCACCGGAAAATCGCGTACATTGGAGGGCCAGCGAATGTTCACTCCAGCCGCAAGCGGATGGAGGCTTATCGAGAGGTTCTTGAGGCACAAGGCATCCGCTTTCGCCGGCGGTGGGCGGTTTTTGCGGCGTTCACCCAGGAGGCAGGCCATACGGTGGGCAAGGCTTTGCTTTCGGAAGATGAGCGCCCCACCGCCATTTTTGCCGCCAACGACCTCATCGCCTTGGGTGTGATGGAAGCTGCGGAGGAGCTGGGGTTGGCCATTCCGGAAGATCTTTCCCTTGTGGGCTACAACAACATCGTCTATGCGGCGCTGCCCCGCATCCAGCTCACCACAGTCGCCCAGCCCGCCTGTGAAATGGGACGGATCGCCGCCCACTATCTCTTGGGCGTATGTACCGGGCAGGGGCAGGAAAAATTGCGGTGCGTGCTTCCTCCGCGCCTGGTGGTGCGCAAAACCACGGCTCCACCCAAGGGGGGGTAAGCGGATGCGGGCCTCCCAAATCCGTCTTCACGAATCGCTGCGCCAGAATTTCTCAAAGCTCACAAGAACTCAAAAACTTTTGGCACAACGCCTTATGGACAACTACGAGGAATATGTTTTCCTGAGTATCGAAGAGGCTGCGAAAACCCTGGGTGTTCACAAGTCCACGTTGGTGCGCCTGGCGCAGAACTTGGGATATCCCGGCTATGCCGAGCTTCGCGCGGAGCTTCAGGCGCTTTACCGTCAAGAGGTCTCACCTGGGAAAAAGCTGGGTCGTACCCTGGCCGAGCTCCGAGAGGATAACCTCCTCCAGCAAGTGGTGGAGACAGAGATCACCTACCTTCGCGAGGCCACCAAGACCATTCGCCCGGAGGATCTGGAGCAAGCTGCCGAGCTCATCCTTCGGGCGGAGCGGATTTATGTGTGCGGTCGGGGTCCCCAGGGACCGCTTGCGGAGATTTTGGCGTTTCGGCTTAGAAGATTCCATCTAGATGTGCACACCATCACCGAGGAAGGACGGGCCATTTTGGAGAAACTGCAACTTCTCCGGGGCAAGGATGTGCTTATCCTCTACACGTTTCTCACCATTCCCAAGGAGTACCAGATCGCCATGGAACTCGCTGCGGAGGCGGGGTGTCCGGTGATCCTGTTTACGGACACGGTGGCCAAGGAGATGGTGAACGGGGCGACGCTGGTGTTGGCCGCGCGTCGAGGGCCCGCCACCATTTACCATACGGATATCGTGCCCATGGCCATCCAAACTGCGTTGGTCCTGTCCGTTGCCCGAAGGAGAGCCTCGCAGGTGCTGAGGCACCTGGATCGCCTTCAGGAGCTGCGCCGCCGGTTTGGCTTCGCCTAGCTCTTGACAACGGGAAAAGGCAGCCTATACTTTAGCAACAGAGGTTGCTGAAAGGCGTTATCTTAGCAACAGAGGGGTGAATGTTGGGAACGGTGCACGCCCTTGCTCTGGATGGTCATGGCGTGATCTACCGCCGCAAACGGGAAGTTGTGGACGCGGTGGTGGAGGCCCTGGCAAGCCAGGGCCTTATTTTTTCCCAAGAGGACGGGCGCTCCCTCTACCTTGCTCTCCAGGACCGGGCCTTCGCTGGGGACCTTTCCTACGCGGAAATGGTCCGTGAACTCCACCGGCAGCTTGGGCTTGGTCCCCGCTTTTCCCCCCATTCCCTGGATCACCTCATTCAAACGTTTAGCGCGGAGATCGACGTTGATCCTGACCTCACCCACACTCTTGGCGAGCTTCGCTCTCGCGGGGTCCGCATCGGCATGATCACTAATTCCATTCATTCAGCTCAGGTGAAAGAGCGGTGGTTAAAGAAAGCCGGGGTGGACAAGCTCTTTGATTTGGTGGTTTCCTCCGTGGAGGAGCGCTGTAGGAAGCCCGATCCTGAACCCTTCCGGAGGTTTGCCCACCGCGTGGGCCTTTCTCCCCAAGGGGTGGCCTTCGTGGGCCACGATCTCCAAGAGATCCTAGGGGCGAAGAAAGCGGGTTTTGTTTCCATCGCGTTGGGGTGTCCCGAAGCCCCTGCGGACTTTCACATTCGCAGGCTAGGCGAGCTCCTTGAGCTTCCCATTTGGCCTGGCAAAAAGGAGGACTCGTGAAGCGAACGTTTTGGGCAGCGGTGTTGGCGGCGGCGGTCTTTGTACTGGCCTGGGCCGAAGGCCCGTGGTCCATCCATCTTTCTTGGCAACATGATCCGGCCACGACCATGACCCTTATGTGGCGCAGCGATCCGAGCATTACCGAAAGCATTGTGGAATATGGGCTGACGCCGGAGTATGGGAAAACCGCGACAGGAACGCGCATAAGTTACACAGCATTGCGGCAAGAAATTGTCTGGCATGTGGTGGAACTGACTGACCTTTCCCCCAATACAACCTACCACTATCGCTGTGGAGCTCCTGGTTATTGGAGCAAAGATTACACCTTCACCACCGCGCCGGATCTCACAGATCCCCAGGTTTCCTTTTCCTTCGGGGTCTACGGAGACACGCGGGGAGGCTACAAAACTCACGGACAAATCCTTAAAGCTCTTCAAGAGAAGGGCGTCCGCTTCATCCTTTTCACCGGAGATTTCACCAACGGTGCCGGTCAAACGGAGTACGACATGTGGTTCCGGGAAGCTGGGGAGGTCCTAGCGTCGATCCCCTTCATGCCTGTGCACGGCAATCATGAGATGATGAAAAATACCTACTTCGACCAATTCGCTTTGCCTGGAAACGAGATGTGGTTTTCCTACGATTACGGATCCATCCACTTTGTGCATCTACTTTCTCAAACCGAGGACTATGCCCTTCAGCAGCGTAGCTGGCTTCTCAAAGATCTCCGCAGCACCACCCTTGCCTGGAAAATCGTGCTTGCCCATCACCCCGCCTATTCCACAGGTAAAGAACACGGGTGTACTCAGTTTGTGATGGATCACTGGGTGGACATTTTGGAACGTTGTGGAGTTACCCTTTATTTCGCCGGCCATGATCACGATTATGAGCGGACTTGGCCAATACGCTGTGGGCAAATCGATGCTTCCGGTGTGGTGTATGTGGTGACCGGTGGGGGTGGTGCCCCATTAGCCGAGGTCGGAAAGGATTGGTGGACGGCTGTTTCGGAAAGCGCCTATCACTACTGCCTTGTGGAAGTCCAGCCCTCTCAGCTCCAGGTGACCGTGTTTCGCCTGGACGGGAGCGTTCTGGATTCTTTTACC
>JBBIVL010000087.1:0-5709 GCA_037439765.1 Candidatus Bipolaricaulota bacterium | reverse complement strand
GATTTCCTCGCCCAGGTGGCCCACGAGGAAATCCTTCACAATGCCCTTAAATCGCTGCAGTACACCACCACGGAGGGGAAGCGGCCGCTTAGGGAAGCGCTGGCGCGGTGGCTGGGAGAAGAGGGAATCAGGACCGCCATGGACCAAATCGTTATCACCAACGGCTCCCAGCAAGGGTTGGATCTTTTGGGCCGCGCGTTTTTAGACGAAGGGGACGCGGTTTTCGTGAGCTTGCCCACCTATTTGGGGGCGTTGCAGGCCTTCCGTGCCTATCGGCCGGCGTTGGTGGGCATCCCCTTGGAGGAAGACGGAATGGAATTGGGTTTCCTACGGCGGGCCATTCGGGAGGCTCGCCGGGCCGGGCACGAGCCCAAATTGATCTACGTGGTGCCCGACTTCCAAAACCCCACGGGCATAACTTGGAGCAAAGAGAAACGCCAGGAGCTTTTGGCCGTCGCGGAAGCGGAGGACCTCCTCATCGTGGAGGACATCCCTTACCGCTGGCTGCGGTACAAAGGCGAGCCCATCCCCACCATCGCCTCCCTGGATGAGGGGAGCCGTGTCATCGTCCTCCTCACCTTCTCCAAAATCCTGGCGGCTGGGTTACGGGTAGGCGCCCTCACCGGGCCCCGGGAAGTGGTGAACATGGTGGTCACCCTGAAGCAGGGTGCGGATCTGTGCGGACCCTCCTTGACCCAGCGGTTGGCCGTGCGGTTCCTCACGGATTACAACGTGGAAGAGCACATCGCCCGCCTAAGCCAGCATTATCGGGTGAAAATGGAGGCCATGCTCGAGGCTTTGGCCCGGTACATGCCGGAGGAGACGGAGTGGACCAGGCCGGAGGGCGGGCTCTTCGTGTGGGCCAAGCTTCCGGAGGGGATGGACACGGCCAAGATGCTGGAGCGCGCGTTGGCCTATAAAGTGGCCTACGTGCCCGGGCAACCGTTCTTCGCCGATGGCTCTGGCCAAAACACCATGCGCCTCTCCTTCGCCTTGGCCACTTTGGAGCAAATCGAGGAAGGGATTCGACGGCTGGGTGCGGTGGTCAAGGAGGAAATCGCCGCACTTTCTGTATCCCGGCGCAGCTAAAAATAGAAAAGGGCGGGAGGAAACCCGCCCTTTGTTTCTGCCTTTGGGAACTTAAACGATTGCCTTTTCCGTGTCGCGATCGAACAGGTGCATGTGCTCGAGCATGGCCACAAAGGTGATCTCCTGGCCTGGTTCAATGGGAAGCCGGGGATCGAGCTTGGCGATGATTTCGTCGCCGGCCACGTCGGCATACACGATGAGCTCATCGCCCAGAGCCTCCCGCACTTTCACTCGGCCCAGGAAGGTGCGACCCTCGGGTGGCTCCCGCACCGTATCCACGGTGCGGATGTCCTCCGGCCGCAGGCCGAACACCACCTCCCGGCCCAGGTAGGCACGCACTTCCGTTGTGGCCCTCTCCGCCGGCATCCACAGCTTGAACCCCCGACCTTGGAGAATCACCCGGCCATTCTCCTCGACCAGACGGGCGGGGATGAAATTCATGGGCGGGGAACCGATGAACCCGGCCACAAACAGGTTGGCCGGCTGGTCGTAAATCACCCGTGGGCTCTCGTACTGGAGAACTTGGCCATCCTTCATCACCGCGATGCGGTGCCCTAAGGTCATCGCCTCCACTTGGTCATGCGTCACGTAGATGGACGTAGTCTTGAGCCTTTGGTGCAGTTCTTGAAGCTCGGCACGCATGCGCACCCGAAGCTTAGCATCCAAGTTGGAAAGGGGCTCGTCGAACAGGAACACCTTGGGATTGCGCACGATGGCCCGGCCCAACGCCACGCGCTGGCGCTGCCCGCCGGAAAGCTCGCGGGGCTTGGCCCGGAGTTTATCGCCAATCCCCAGCATCTCCGCCACTTCCCGCACCCGTCGGTCGATCTCCTTTTTCGGGACCTTCCGGAGTTTTAGGCCGAAGGCCATGTTGTTGTACACATCCATGTGGGGATAGAGCGCGTAGTTTTGGAAAACCATGGCGATATCTCGGTCCTTGGGGGGGACGTCATTCACAAGCTTCCCTCCGATGTAGATCGCGCCCTCCGTGATCTCCTCCAATCCAGCGATCATGCGTAGCGTTGTGGTTTTTCCGCACCCCGATGGTCCCACCAGGACCACGAACTCCCCATCCGTGATCTCCAGGGAAACCTTGTTCACGGCCACGAAGTTACCAAATTTCTTGGTCACTTCTTTGAGCAAAACCTCTGCCATCCCCGCCTCCTCTTCCTTATTCCTGACCCAGGATACCGACTCCCCCCTGGGGCCGCAACTCAGCCCCCACTGATAGGGCTGAAAAAGGTCAGCACGTCACCCGGAGCCAGCTTCGTTCGTAGGCCCTCCCGGTGATTCACGTTTTCCCCATTCACAAACACGTGAAGGTGATCGCGCAGGACGCCGTTTTGAAAGAGCAGGGGGGCCAAGCGCGGCTCCTGGCGCTCCACCTCCCGCAACGCGGCGGCGCAGTCCGCCCCCTCCGGAAGTTCCACCACCAGCTCCGACTTGCCCACCGCTTCCCGAAACTCCCCGAACAGCCGAACTGCCACGCGCATCATTCACCCTTCCCTCCGCGAATCCTTTCCCGAATCTCCCGCAACCTCTCCCGTATTTTCCCCTCCCAGCCGCGGGGCGTGGGCTGGAAATATTCCCGCCCCCAAAGGTTTTCGGGAAGACAGGGCATGGAGGCAATGCCTTCGGGAAGGTCGTGGGCGTATTGGTAGCCTTTTCCGTACCCCAATTTCTCCATGGTTTCCGTGACGGGGTTACGGAGGTGCAAGGGTACGGGTTCGTTTTCCGTTTCCATGACATCGCGGCGGGCCGCACCGTGGGCGCGGTAGAGGGCGTTGGATTTGGGGGCCAAGGCCAAATACACGGCAGCTTGGGCCAAAGCGAGTTCGGCCTCCGGCAGGCCCACGTATTCCACGGCCTGGGCTGCGGCCACCGCCTGGACCAGGGCCCAAGGATCTGCCAGCCCAACATCCTCAGAGGCCATGCGGATGAGCCGTCGCCCGATGTACCGCGGGTCCTCGCCGGCTTCGAGCATCCGCACCAGCCAATAAAGCGCAGCGTCCACATCGGAGTTGCGCACGGATTTATGCAGGGCGGAGATGAGGTTATAGTGCTCCTCGCCCGCGCGATCGTAATGCAAGGCTTTCCGGCCCAGAGCTTGTTTTAAACGGGGAAGATCGATCTCCCCTTCGCCCAGGGCCTCCACCGCCGTTTCCAAAGAAGTGAGGAGGCGGCGGGCATCGCCATCGGCCCGGCGGAGGAGAAATGCTTCGGCCTCCGGAGTGAGGCGGACCCGGCCGCCATAGCCTCGGGGATCCTCCAAAGCCCGCCGCAAAAGGACCCGTAGCGCCTCCAAGGAAAGGGGCTCGAACACGAAAAGTTGGGCACGGGAAAGGAGAGCCGAGCGAAGGACAAAGGAGGGGTTTTCCGTGGTGGCCCCGATGAAATAAATGGAGCCCTCCTCCAAAAAGGGCAAAAGGACATCCTGCTGGGCCCGGTTCCACCGGTGGATCTCATCAAGGAAAAGGAGATCGCGGCTGCCCGTGCGTTGCCAAAGCTCGCGGGAGGTCTCGAGGGCCTGGCGCACTTCGGAGACGGCAGCCAAGGCCGCGGATTTTTGGATGAATTTGGCCCCGAACTTTTGGGCGATGATCCGGCCCACCGTGGTCTTTCCCGTGCCGGGAGGCCCCCAAAAGATGAGGGGAACGGAAAGCCCGGCCTCGATGAGGGCCCGCAGGGGGCCGTGCTCCCCCAGGAGGTGTTCCTGGCCCACCACTTCGGAAAGCTCCCGGGGCCGCAACCGCTCCGCCAGCGGGGCCCTCCCCTCCCAAAGGCCGCCCATAACATGCCCATTCTACTCAAACCTTGACAGAGCGCAGAAGTGGCCGCTAAGATTCTTTCGGGGCCGTTAGCTCAACCGGTAGAGCAGCGGACTCTTAATCCGCGGGTTGGGGGTTCGAGTCCTCCACGGCCCATTTCCTTCCTTGGGGTCGTTAGCTCAGTCGGTAGAGCACCGGCCTTTTAAGCCGGGGGCCGCAGGTTCGATTCCTGCACGACCCACCCGTCCCCGTCGTCTAGGCTGGCCCAGGACACCGGGCTTTCAATCCGGAAACGGGGGTTCGAATCCCCCCGGGGACAGAGGGGCGAGTAGCTCAGGGGGAGAGCATCCGGCTTACATCCGGAAGGCCAGAGGTTCGAATCCTCTCTCGCCCACACCTTGGCTCCCACGGGGACCAAGAGGTACAATGGGGCCCGGTCGGGGACGTAGTGTAGCCCGGACTAACACACCGGATTGTCACTCCGGAGAGCGCGGGTTCAAATCCCGTCGTCCCCGCCACGGGCGAGGTAGCTCAGGTGGTAGAGCACCCGGCTGAAAACCGGGGTGTCCCCAGTTCGACTCTGGGCCTCGCCACTCTGTTGTCATGGGCCAGCCCCTGGAAGACTTGTGGGCGCGGGTGCGCGCGGATTTGGCCGAGGAGATCCCCCCGACGAGCTTTGCTGCCTGGTTTTCCACAGCCTGTGCCCGCAGCGACGGCGACGAACTTGTGCTCCAAGTCCCCTCAGCTTTCGCCAAAACTGCCATCGAGCAAAAATACCGAGGGCTGCTAGACCGCCTGTTCGAGAGAACCTTAGGAAAACCCATACTCTGGCGCATTGAAGTGGTGGCCTCCCCAGAAACGCCGGGCCTGGCCCTGGACCTCCAGACCCAGCGCTACGTGGGTTCCTTGCCCCTCAACGCCGACTACACCTTCGAGAGCTTCGTGCGCGGCAAGAACTCCGAGCTCGCGTTCGCCGCCGCGCAGGCGGTGTCCCAGTCCCCAGCCCGGGCCTACAACCCCCTCTTCGTCTACGGAAAAGTGGGCCTGGGCAAGACCCACCTCCTTCAGGCCATCGGAAACCACGTGCTCAAAATCCACCGGAATTTGACCGTCGCCTACACCACGTCCGAGCGGTTCACCATCGAGCTCATCCAAGCCATCGGCGCCAACACCACCGACCAATTCCGCTCCCGCTACCGCACGGTGGATGTGCTGCTCATCGACGATGTGCATTTTTTGCGCAACAAAGAGGGAACGCAGGAAGAGCTCTTCCACACGTTCAATGAGCTCTACGGGAACAGCAAACAGATCGTGCTCTCCTCCGACCGCCCGCCGGAAGAGCTCCAGGGATTGCAGGATCGGCTGATCTCTCGGTTCCGCTGGGGGTTGGTGGTGGATATTCAGCCGCCCGATTTGGAAACCCGCATGGCCATCCTCCGGGAGAAGGCCCGCCGCCGGGGCGTTATGGTCCCCGATTCCATCCTGGAGATGATCGCCGCCCGGATTACCGCCAACGTGCGCGAGCTGGAGGGCGCCCTCATCCGGGTCATTGCCTATCTGGAGTTGGGCCAGGGAGCCCTCACCGCGGAAGCGTTGGATTCCCTCCTTCCCCGGGAAGAGAAGGTGCCAAAGCTTACGATCCAAGCCATCAAAGAAGAGGTGGCCGCCTATTATCGCATCCCCATTGCCGACCTGGATAGCCCTTCCCGCAAGAAAGAGGTGGTTTTTGCTCGCCAGATCGCGATTTACCTTGCACGGGAGCTCACGGACACGTCGTTCCCTGCATTGGGACGGGCCTTCGGCGGCCGGGATCATACCACCGCCATGCACGCCTACCAAAAAGTGCAAGAAC
>JBBIVL010000086.1:2510-5713 GCA_037439765.1 Candidatus Bipolaricaulota bacterium | reverse complement strand
AGCGATCCTGCGAATTTGGGCGAGGCCCGCGGGGTTATAAAGGAGGCCTTCCGGCCCCTCGGCGAGGGCGGCGTAGGCTCCGCCCAACCCCATGGCCCTTGTTCCCAGGCCCATATCGAAGAGGGAGATCTGGGCCCAGGCCACGGTGCTCATCGCTAGCAGTCCTAGAACCAAAATTTTCTTGGTCATGGCTTACCTCCGCACGAGGATCCGGCCAACTTCTGTCCGCTTGGTTTCCCCGCCGATCTTGGCTGTGACGTAGAACAGGTAAAGGCCGTTGGGCACGGTCCGGCCATTTTCGTCCTTCAGGTCCCAGGTGAACGTGCCCACCGCGATCGTTCGTTGGAGGATCAACCGGCCGGCTTGGTCCAAGATGGTGAGCTTGATGTCGGTTGCCTCTGGTGGCGCGAACACGTCAATTCGGCACTGGGTGGAAGCGGGATTATCGCGGATCTGGAAGGCGATCATGGCCCCGCCAGCCGGCCGCACGTAAAGGGTCAGCGTCTTCCATGAGCTCCACCCGCCTTTTTCGTTCTTCGCGCGGACCCGCACAGTGAAGATCCCGCTGGTGGTGTAGGTGTGGGTCACAGGTGGCGCTGCAGTCCCGGTTGCTCCGTCACCAAAGTCCCATTCCCAACCGGTTACAGGATCATCGCTTGGAGCTGTCGCCGTAGCCGAGAACGTAACTTGTTGGTTGGTTTCAGGATAAGCAGGGTTTGCTGAAAGTGCGGTTACGGTGGGAGGAACGTTCACCTTCGGTTTCACAGTTATCGTTTTCGTGGCTTTCCCTGTCTCCCCACGCGAGTTCGTCACCTCAAGCGTCACGGTGTACGTTCCCGCAGCGGTGTAGGCGTGTTTGGGATTCTCTACCGCTGAGGTAGCTCCGTCCCCGAAGTTCCAGGCGTAGGTATAGGGCGTGAGCGGAGGAGTAGCGGGATCTGTGACTTTGGCGGTGAAGGTCACCTCATCTCCCACCATGGGTTCCGTAGGGGAGAAGCTGAAATCCACTACGGGCTGTTTTCCAATGACCTCAATTCCCTTGGTCTTGGAACTGGAGAGCCCACCCACGTTGGTCACGGTGAGGGTGACGGAAAACGTCCCGCCCTTGGCGTAGGTGTGTTTGATCGAGGCTGATCCTTTGGTCTCCTTAATGGTGCCATCCCCCAGGTTCCAGGTGAAGGTAGCGTTCGCAAGGCCGGTTGGATCGCTGATGTTGGGCGAAGGTGTGAAGGTGACCTCCTTTCCGGCCTCGGGCTTGTCCGGAGTCCAGGTGAAGTCCACGTTCTTGGGGGCTTGCCCGATATCGGTGGTGAAGGTGGCTGGCCCCGCCAACTCGCTGGTCTGGAAGGTGGACGCACCCTCGCTGTGCCAGACGACCGTTCCTAGCTTGAGTTTTCGGCCTTTGGGTGCGGTGTCCTTGAGGGTTACCCAAATCTCCAGCTCCACGGTGGTGTCGTCGGGCACGACGTTATTTGTGGTGGTGGCCACGCGGGTACCCGTGAGGCTTAAGCCTACAGGGTCGGTTACCTGGCCGAGAAGGGCATTGTCCGACCTGCGGCGCACCTCGATCTTGGCCACGTGCTGGTCGGCCAGTGGAACCGTACCCTCGAGGTTCCGGATCACGAGGGAGGTGATGGTCACATTGTAGGGATCAACATCGTTGTCCTTCAATACCAGCCGCTGGGCTAAAAAGCGGCCGCCCTGGAATACGGTGCGGTTGGTCAGGGCGGTATCCGCTTTGGCGTCCTCGAACCCATCGGCTGTCTCCGGACCTGTGGTGAAGGTGGGCCCCTCAAGAGGTGCTTCTGTGGTCTCCGGTTTGCGGAATGTTCGCGTATCCTCGGTGTGCCAAATCACGGTCCTGAGCTGAAGTTCTCGCTCGTCGGGGACGTTGTCGCCCAGGGTCACCCAGAGCTCGAGGATCTCGGAAGTGTCATCGGCCACCACGTCGTTCGCGGGTGTGAGGATCCGCACCCCGCCGGAGTTGAGCCCGGCCATGTTCGTGACCGATCCCATGAGCGCCCCGTCGCGGCCGCGGACGACTTCGATCTTGGCGATGTGGGTCTCCGCCAGGCGGTTCCCAGAAGCCACGTTTTGGACCACCACCGAATCAATCCGGACGTTGTGGGGATTGGTATCGCTATCCTCAACCCGGATCTGCTGGGCGAGAAACCGTTGTCGAGAGAATACTCGCCCGGGCGCCAGGTCCAAGTTTTGTGCCCCCTCCAGCCCCTCGGCTTTCTCCACCTGGAATTCCCAGGCGCCTTCTACGGAAAAGTCGGTCCCGCTGCAGCGGACCGTGGCCTTGAGTTTTAGTTTGCGCTCGGGGGGCGCGTCGGACTTCAGGGTGATCCAGATCTCCAGGAACACGGTGGTGAAGGCCGGCACCTTGTTGTTTGTCGAGGTGGTAATGGCCGTGCCCGTGGTGGAGAACTTGGCGATTTCCGCGCTGGAAGCTTCGCCAAGGAGGGCGTCGTCGTTGGCCCTTCGGACCTCGATGGCAGCGATATACGTGCCGGGCAGCTTGAGGTCAGTGGCATCATTTGTTAGGAGAATCCGACTGATCGTGGTTTCAAACGGAACCCCCTCCGCGTTGACCTCAATGCGTCCAGCCAAGAACCGTTGGCCTGGATAAATGTCCTCGCCTTCCACCGATTCGTCGAAAGTGAAATCCGGGGACGGCCCCACGGTGAACTCGGTTGCGGGTGCCCCAGCAGGGTAAGTAACCGGTACTTCCACCCCGGTAGTGTGCGTGACTTTGGTCCCAACCAGTTTAAGTTTTCGCCCAAGGGGGACAGTGGCACGGAGCTTGACCCAGACCTCGAAGTAACCATCTGCGGCGATATCCTTGTTCGCGGTGAGGTTGATCGTTACCCCTTCAGTTTCGGCGAACTTTGCTAGCGCCGTCGAGTACCCCATGACCTTTCCATCGCTCGTCCGGCGGACTTCAATTCTTTCCACATCAGCTCCCAACACGCGGGGAGTTGCCGCCTGGTTGTAGACCACCACTTTCGTGAGCGTGACGGCTGTATCAGCCTGGATCTTCTGGGCGAGCACCCACTCACCTGGAGCGACGTCAGCTTTATCGTCGGAAAATCCTAGGCCAACGTTTGTGAATGTAACTCCAACACCCAGCACACCGGGCAACCCAAGCCCCACCATCAGAAGAAGCAGGAACCGTCTCATTCCACACCCCCTTAGCC
>JBBIVL010000086.1:0-2464 GCA_037439765.1 Candidatus Bipolaricaulota bacterium | reverse complement strand
GGCCCACGCTCTTCGACTGGCGGGGCCTCAAAAGGCCTAACCACAGGCTCTGTCGCGTCATCCAAACGGATTCTAATTCCCAATTTCCTGGTGCACAGGCTCGCCGTTATCCCAATTGCCCCCGTTTGTCCACTCTTCGCCGCCCCCATGTCCCTCGCCCGGAGTATATGCCTCTTTAGCAGCGTGCAAAGTGATGTGGATTACTTTCCCCTTGGCCTTGTTTATCTCCCCCACTGAATCTATGTTTAAACTATCGCTCGAAAAGTCACGGTTTTTCTGGCTATACCTTGCCATAAGCGGTTAAGGGTCGTTTGGGTACCGCCAAAAAAGCTTTTTAGTAAGGCACTTTTTTGGGGAACGGTAAGGGGGCAGTCCTAGTACACTGTAGGGAAACATCTGACGAAGGGGGTGGATCATGAAGTTGGTCTTGAGGGTTAACGCGGTTTTTCTTGGGATCGTAGGGGTGTTAGCTTTGGGCGCGTCGTTTCAGGATGTTCCCCCGATAATCGGTGCCTACACCCTGCGCGGCGGGGAATGGCAAATCGGGGGAAGCTTGTGGTTTTCTTTGGCATCGCCCGGACTGCTTACCTCCTTGAATCTTGATTACGGGCTCACCCCTTTCCTCCAAGCGGGGCTGGAGATAGCGTCCGGCTGGGCTCCAGACACAGACTTCCCCTACATGGCCTACAAGGGAGAGGCCAAATGGCGCCTTTCCCTCTGGCCCGGCCTTGACCTCGCTTTTCTTGTAGCCGGCGTGTTTGATGAGCGAGGTATAGGATTGGAATTCGGCTCCCTTGGACTAAGCGTTTTGGCCAGCGGGCGCTTAGGAGCAAACCTCACGCTTCACAGTGGCGTGAGCCTCGGCCTGGCCCGCACCGGAACTTTTTTCGCGCCGCCATATTTGATGGTGGACTTCGATCTTGCGCCCAACCTGAAGTTTGTGGGAGAGCTTTCCGTTATACCTTTGAACGTGGTCCTTAGCACGTGGATCCGCGCCTTTCCTTTCCTGGATTTGCAAGTCAGGATCGCTCCTCTGGCCCTTTGGCTCCAGGGTGCAGTTTATCTGCGGTTCTAAGGTGGGAGGACCTGGCCGTCGAGGATCTGCCATACGCCGCGTTCCTTGGCCTCCTCCTGTGCCTCGGGAGCGATGGCCTTCCCGGCCACGACGGGCAGGGCGCGCATTCCGATGCGCGACAGTGCCTGGGCCCTTAGGAAGGCACGCTCCACATCGGTCCGCCCTATGCCCCAAGATACCTCCACGAGGAGATAAACTTCCTCGCCAAGCTCGCGGTGAATTCCCCGGACTACGAGGTCGGCTTGGGCCAGCTCTTCCGCATCCTTTTGGGAAAGGAGCGCTTTCTCCATGGCTTGCTCCAGCTTTTCCATCAATTCCTCGCCCGGGATCACCCGGATCCGGCGCAGGATCGGCGCAAAGTAGCTAAATGCCCGCTCGCGGTACCGCCGCTCAAGGGCTTCCCCTTTGAGATCCCCCACGTCGATCACCAATTGGCGGACGGTGAGGGCGAGCTCACTCACCTGCTCCTCGGTGCGCCGTTGAGCTTCGGCCAGCCTCTCCAAGGCCTGTTCCAACCGATCGACCCGGACTTCCACGCCCGCCAACCGTTCCTCGGCTTTGGCTAGCCGTTCTTCGCTGCGGCGCTGGGCCTCGGCAAGCCTTTCCAGCGCTTGTTCCAACCGATCGGCGCGGACTTCCAAGCTCGCCAACCGTTCCTCGGCTCTGGCTAGCCGTTCCTCAGCCCGGCGTTGGGCCTCAACGAGCCGGGTTACCTCCTGGGAAAGATCCTTGATGCGCTGGCCCAGTTCCTGGACCAATTGCGGGAGGGAAAGGAGTTCCTCGGGCAAAAGGAGTTTTCGCAGCTCTGCCCGCCACTCGGGGTGCTGCTCGAGAATTCTCACAAGGTCATGAAAATCCTTCACGGTGAACGCCATCTTCCCCACCCTGTGGGGACCATTCTACGGGCCCAGGAAGGGCGATCAACCGGGAAGGAAAATATCACGCAAGGCTAGGACCTCCTCCCCAAGCCCCACTCGCACAGGCTGAGTACACGTAGAACGGAAAGGACGGGAGACAAGGGGTCTTGCCAAACCCAGTCCACGCGAAGCCAGAAGCCCGGAAGGACCTCGGAGCAATACGTGTCGCCCTCGGGATAGATCAACAGGTCTTCCTCACCGCCCCAGGGGAGGAGCTCCCCAACCGCTATTTTTCGCTTGGGAACCCGTGCCCAGCCTGCGGGGTTTAGAAAAGCCCGGCGGGATCTTGGGTCAGGGTCAATCAGTCCAGGCCCAAGAAAAGCGGTCTGTTTGAGCCCCGGTTACTTCTAAAGCCGGTATACCGCGCGGTATTTCTCCCGGATGTAGCGGAGGAACGGCTCGGGCGAAAGTTTTGCGCCCGTGACCTTTTCGCAGAGCTCCTCGGGGAAGTACATGCGGCCAAAACGGTGGA
>JBBIVL010000085.1:0-5738 GCA_037439765.1 Candidatus Bipolaricaulota bacterium | reverse complement strand
CGTCTCCCAGGGTGTCCTCCACCCAGACGTAATCCGCGACCGCATCACCGGTGTCTGTGATCCGGATCTCCCAGGTGATTTCCCCGCCGCAATCGACGGGACCGCTTGGCGAAACCTGAACTTTGGTGACGGCAAGGTTGGGCCGCCGGGCCAGGACTAGAAAAGTTCCCACGGCTGGGACGCCATCCTCGGAGCACACGTTCTTATAGGCCACCTGGACCTGGAAATTTCCGCCGTTGAAGTTGCACAAAGCTTGGACCTCAAACTGGATTTCCAGGGTCACTCGGGAGCGAAGTTCATTGAGCCCGGATATCTCGGCTTCCGTCCAGGTCAAGGTGTAGCCGGTATAAATGTCCCCCACGATCGTGGGATCGCCGCCAGGGACCCAGCTTCCCCCGCCTTTTCGCCACTGAGTAGAGCCGGAAACGTACTCCAGGCCCGGAGGCAGGGTTTGCTCCACCACCAAGTGATACACCGCGGGATCGCCAGCGTTGCGAATCGTGATCTTGGCCACATTTTGAGAACAGGTATCCATAGGGGAGGCAGTCACTGAGGTAGCCACAACATAAGTGGAGGGGATGAGGACAGCGGATCTATCGTAGATGGGAGGAACGCACTCCACATCGCCGCAGCTTTGCCCCACCCAAACCTCATCGGTGAGGTCCTGACAAGCCACCATCCGCGCCGTGATTTGGATCGTGCGGGTCCCTCCGGGAGCGATCACAGGGATCCAAAAGCTCACACCATTGATGGGCGCACCGCTGTGATCTTGCCCGGGGTTCACCAGCACATCGGGGTCCACCACGCTCGATTGGTAGATAAGGCCGGCGCCGAGGATGTCGTCCACCCACACCTCGTAGGCTGGGCCAGCTCCACCGTTGGTGACGTAAATCGTCCACGTCACAAGGTTCTGTGTGGCGTAGATCACCTCCGGTGTCTTGTACACGTAAAGGAGCGGCTCCCGCAGCATTGACGGGGCGTCGGAGGCACTCACGGAACACGTGGAATACCCGCAAGAATCCTCAAACAAGGCCGTGGCCACCAATTCCCGGCCGGGGTTACAGCGCTTCCGCACCTGAAACTGCAACACCGATTGGGCCCCGTTAGGTTGGCCAACGAAAGCGTCCCCGTATTCCCACTCGTAGTAGGTCCCGTAATCGGTGGGAATGAGACTCACCGGGCAGATCCCGCTGCAGGTGATGGAAAAGAAATCCACGATGTAGTAGTTCAAGTTCTCAAGCTGCAGGCGAACGTTATAAGGGTCGAAATCGGACGTCTTCGTGAGGGTGATCGTCACGGTGTATGTGCCGCAGGGATCCACGAAATCGTCGGGAAGACCGGTGATGGACACGCTCATCGACGGTGTGGCAGTGGTGATCTGCAAAACCTCCGTAGCCTGGCAGGGCTCGGTGCACTGATCACCGGTGGCGCAATCCTGACCAAGATCCAAGGAGGCCCAGTCGTAGAAAGTGAGGGAGCTCGGGCAAGAGGCGGGTTGGGAATTGGAGGAGAAGGCCATCTGGTAAGAGATCACCAAGGTATGGCCCCGGACCGATCGGGCATCGTTGATCCCCAGGATTACCAGGGTGCCGCCGGGCGTGTTGTCCACCACGGTGATGGGATCCACCGGATTTCCGTCGATGGTGATGGAGAGGGTCCCCTCCACGTAGTCCTGGAGGTTTGCCGCGGCCTCGGTGAAGAGGAGCTCATCGAAGCTGATATCGTCCAGGGCTGGATCGTCAGCGAAGACGAAAGTGTTGGTGTACGTGATCGTCCCGCATTTTTCTTGGACGGGCGGATCCGCCTCCCGCGTATAGGTGATGAGCTGGTAACACTCGATGGCGATGGGGATGGAATCGGAGGCAGAGATCTCGCAGCCGCAGCAGTCCGCGGCCGTGGCCGTGGCGATGAGGGTGGCCACCTGCCCACACTGAACCGAGCCTGGCGAGCGGAGCACAATTGGGACGCTCAGAGATGAGTCCGGAGAAAAGGTCCATGTTATCGTGCCACCTGTTCCTCCGGAGCCAGGAATCCACACACCTCCCCCGGGATCTTCCACGGTGAACCCTGAGGGCACGGTTAGCACCACCGTTATTTCTCCTTGGGTTCCTCCGCCACACGAGGCGAGGCCTGCGAACGCGGCCGAAAGCTGATACTGGACATCCTCACAGATGTAGACCTGGTCTGGTCCACTCAGGTTTAAGGATATGGCGGGAGGGCCCTCCGGGCCATACCAAACCAAACAGGGTCCATAGAAGCCCATGGGTGGGAGGAACAAGTCTCCGCAGTCGTTTCTGTATCGGGGATAGTAGAGCACACTCCGCGACGCCGGGGGCGAGCACCAATCGCCGAGGTAGACGAGGTTAAATTGGATGTTGAAAGTCTCCCCTGGTGCGAGGTCGGGGATTTGGAAACATTCCCCGTCATAGCTGGCCGGCGGAACGACGTTGGTGACGACAAATGGGGTGAAGTCCGCACAGATTTCGATCTGGCGCGCGTTTCCTTCGCCCACATTCCGCACCGGAATCGTCACCGACGCGCCGGCCGGGTCGCAGTAAGGGACGCGGATCTCAGGAGGCTCTATCTCTAAAAGGGGCTGGGTTAGGATAAGATGAATGGAGGCCGTGGCCGTGCCGCCCTGGACGGCCGTGTCATAACACACCGAGCCATCGTCACATCCGAAGCGCACATCCGCCGCGTTCTCCAGCTCCTCACAAGCCACCACTTCCGCCCGAAGCTCAATTTGCACGGCCGCACCGGCTTCAAGCGTCCCAAGCTCCCAAGTGACTACTTGGCCTACCGGAGTGCCGGATGGGGTAGAGCTCACGTAAGAAAGGCCTGAGCCCAAAGTGTCCGTGACCACTACGTTGTGGATGGGACCAAGCCCGGTGTTCTCCACGGTAATCGTCCAGGTCACGGTATCTCCCACCCGGGCTTCGATGACCGTGGGCTCTTTGTAGATTTGAAAGGCCCCGGGGAGGATCTCCACGGAAAGGGCATCGTAGGGGGAGGTAAGGAACCCCTGGCCAGTTGCGGAGGCCTCATGCGTGCCGGAAACGGTGACGCAGTTCGTGGAAAGTTCCAGGGAAACAGTGATGGTTCCCCCCGGCGGAAGCTCATACTCGTAACCCAAAATGCTATCCACATCCCAAATGAGCTGAAGTCCAACCTCTTGGGGCTCCGCGGGGAGGGAAGAGCCATCATGAAGGGTCAGCTCACCGGAGCCCAAGACATAGGCGAAATCGGGGTTAGCTCGCGTGAAGGTTACGATGAGATTTAGGAAGGGCTCATCCGTGTTGTTGGTGAGAATGATCGTGAAGAGCCCTGTTTCACAGCGGCCCATCTGCGCGGGGCCGGTCAAATCCAAGGTCTGTCCAAGGCCTAAAAGGGCGAAGACGAGGATTCCCCCACAAATCCATGCTCTTCGCATAGGTCCCCCTTTGTCGGGACCATTATAGCTAGCCACAAGACGAATGTGAAATCCGTAACATTCGGGGAGGTTGGGTAGTCCGTGCAACCCATGGACAAACGTGCTTCCCAAAATCGCTAAGGGAAAGCGTGGGCCACGGGTCAGGAAAACTCAAGAAGCGAGGGCTTGGACCACCACAAACGCGCCTACACCGATGAAGAGGAATCCGGCGCCAAGCTGCACGTATTTCGTTGGAAGATAGCAACCGATGAGGCCGCCCAAGAACGCGCCAAGGAGGCTCACCAAGGAGAGGGCGAGCGCCGCCCCAAAGAACACCGGCCAGGGAGCGCGATACCGCGCGGCGAGGGCAAAAACGGCAAGCTGGGTCTTGTCCCCAAGCTCAGCCAAAAACAAAAGCCCAAAGGTGGAGAAAACCAAGCGCCAATCCATGTGGACCTCCTTCTTCTTCACGCTACCCAAGTTTTTTGTCGCGCGCAACCACGGGTATACTTGAACCCCCTATGAATCCAGAGAAAGCGCGGGAACGCATCCTTCGCGGGCCCATCCTCAAGACCATGGTTCTTCTCGCCTGGCCGGTGATGATCACCAGCGCCCTGCAGGCCCTTTATAACCTGGTGGACGCCTTTTGGCTTGGCCGCTTGGGAACGGCCGCGGTGGCCGCACCGGGCATGGCCTGGCCCATCCTTTTCTTCTTCATGTCCTTCGCCGGCGGATTCCAGGCCGCCGGGTCTACCTTTGTGGCCCAGCATTTCGGCGCCGGTGACCGCCGCGGCGCCGAGGAATCCGCCGGACAACTTCTGGGCTTTCTGGGATTGCTCTCGGTGGTCCTGGGCGCCTTGGGCTACGCCCTTGCACCCACCGTGCTCCGCCTCATCCGCGCTCCGGCCGAGGTTTTTCCTTACGCTCTCACATATCTGCGCATCGAATGCATGGGCCTCCCCATCATGTTTGTGGCCCAGGCGTTCGGGGGGTTCATGGTGGGATTGGGCCAGACCCAGTTCCTCATGTACATCAGCGCTTCCTCCCTCCTTTTGAATGCCGTTTTGGACCCGCTTTTTATTTTTGGTTGGGGCCCCTTTCCTGCCTGGGGCGTGGCCGGCGCCGCCTGGGCCACGGTCCTCTCCCGCGCCGCCGTGGCCGCCGTTGGGTTGACCATCCTTTTCTCCGGCTTACGGGGGCTGCGCCTCTCTCCCCGCGACCTTTGGCCCAAGCCCTCCCGGATCCTGCCCATCCTTCGCGTGGGATTGCCAAACGTCTTGGACCAAGCCAGCACCTCGTTTGGGTTCGTGGTGATGATGGGGCTTGTGGCGGGATTCGGCACGACTGTGGTGGCCGCCTACACCGTGGGGAACCGCATCATCAACCTCATCAACGTGGTGAGCTGGGGCGCAGGCTCTGCTCTTGTGGCCATGATCGGGCAAAACCTTGGAGCGGAACAGTACGAGCGCGCCATGCAGGTGGCCCGGCGCGGCATCGCTGCCACTTTCCTCGCCTTGGTGGGCCTCTACGGATTGACCCTCCTTTTGCGGCGGCCCATGTTCTCCCTGTTCGTGGCCGATCCCCCGGTGATCCGGGAGGGCGTTTGGTACATCGCGCTTTTTGGCATTTCCATCCCGTTCTTTGGCCTCTTCGACGCCTCGGCCGCGGTGTTTCGCGGTGCTGGACATACGGTCCCGCCCATGATCATGGCCATCGTGCGCCTTTGGGGCCTGCGCGTGTTCCTTTCCTGGCTTTTTGGTTATCAGCTGGGTTTTGGCACCACGGGGATGTGGGTGGGCATGACCCTGAGCAACGTTCTGGCTGGGGCGGCCTTGTACGTCTGGGTGCGCCAAGGCACCTGGAGACGGCGACTGGTGCGCACCGCGCCCGCCCTGGACCCCACTGCTGCTCCCAAGTGATCCCCCCTGGACCCCTTGACAGGAAGCCCTGCGCGTCGTATTTAGTGCACGTGATGGTCGCAAGCACGGAGAGGAAGGAGGTGATTCGGGGAGTCCAGGCGTTCGCTGGCTATTACTGGTTCACATGAGGGCGTGACTCTCTTTTAACCGGAGGGTCATGCCCAGCACCGCAAGCAAGAGCTTGCGGTTTTTTGTTTGTAAGGGGGTGCGAAGTGAAGAGGCTCATTGTGGGCGTACTTGCGGTAGCGGTTCTCGGGGCCCTTGGGCTAGGTAAACCCATTGTGATCGGGATCACTCAGATTGTGGATCACCCAGCGTTGAACGCATGTCGGGACGGAATCATCGAGGGACTGAGGCGCGCCGGCTTCATCGAAGGCGAAAACGTGCAGTTCATCCTAACGAATGCCCAG
>JBBIVL010000084.1:2322-5872 GCA_037439765.1 Candidatus Bipolaricaulota bacterium | reverse complement strand
CGAAGATCCAGTGGAAGAACACGGTACTGGAGCCTACGGACCTCGTGGCCGGCCGCTATGCCCTTGGCGCGGCTTTCTCCGCCCAGAATCTCGCCTTCGAGAACGACCGACTCCTTTTGGCTCTGGATGTGGTCTACGAGCCGCTGGTGGACGCCCTCTCCGTGCGGGGCGGGCTGGAGTACACACTCTTTTTCTTTTCCCTGCGGGCCGGGGCCGTCTGGCGGCCAGAGATGCCCTGGGCCTTCACGTTCGGCGCCGGAGTCAAAGCCCTCTCCCTGCGCCTGGACATGGCCCTCGTGCAGAACCGGGAGATCCACGTGGAGGGCGCGGGCGACACCCTCGTCCTTTCCGTAGCCCTCCTGTTCTGAGTGTAATGGAGGAAACTTGACCCCATTTGTCCTTACGCCTACGATAAAGCAAAGGCAATGGAAAAGAGGAGGTGGTGGCAAACTGCGAAGCTACCGAGGTTGGCTTATTTGGGCTCTGTTGGCACTGGGCTTGGGCGGGTGTTTTCCCCAGAGCGACCAGGAGCTTCCGCCCACAGCGGTGTTCACGGTGGAGCCCCCGGAGGTCCATGCGGGCGAGGAGGTTCTGTTCGACGCCGCCGCGTCCCGGGCTGCCCAGGGCGAGATCGTGCGCTACCAATGGGACTTTGGTGACGGCCACCAGGCCGAGGGAGTGCGGGTCACCCACGTCTACTCTGCGGTGGGCACCTACACTGTGCGGCTTACGGTGACCGACGAGCGGGGCCGACAAGGCCAGGCCCTGCGGGAGCTCAACGTGCTGCCGGAGGTCAATCCCCCTCCGCCGGGTGGGCCCCGCGCCGCCTTCACCGCGGAGCCCTGGGAGGGCCCGGCGCCCCTCACCGTCACTTTCGACGCCTCCGCCTCCACCGGCCAGATCCTCCGCTATGCCTGGGATTTCGGGGACGGCGCTGTCCTGGAAGTAACGAACCCCATCGTGCAGCACACGTACACGGAGCCCGGCCAGTACTGGGTGGAGCTTACCGTGACCGATGCGGCCGGCCTGAGCCACAGCGCCCAAAGAAGGGTTAGCGTCCGTGCCCAAGGCGGCACGCTCGTGGCCGAGTTCACCGTGACCCCCAACAACTTCGTGGGCGACCGCTATGTGGTCATGGTCGGCGAGGAGGTCAGCCTCGACGCCTCGCCCTCCACGGGGAACATCGTCAGCTACCGCTGGGATTTTGGCGATGGGGCCAGTGCCGAGGGAAAGGTCGTCACCCATGCTTTCCAGGCGTCGGGCGAGTACACGGTGCGGCTGACTGTCGCTGATCCCGGGGGCGCCACGGCCTCCGTGAGCAAAGTTTTTCTGGTGGTGGCCCCGCCGGCTCCGCCGGGGTGAGCGCTGTGGCTTCCTGTGCGCGCTGGGCCAAATTGGCCTCTTTCCCAGGGCTTCCCTATAATCGAGCCGCCCGAACGGGGGATAGCCAAGGGGCCCAACGGGAAAGGGAAAAAAGGCCCATGGGGGCCAGGGATTTGGGCGAGCGGGGTTAACGTGCGGACTTGACTTTCGCCCCCGTTCCCCAGAAAATGGCGACCGTGTTCGGAGGAGGTGGATCCATCGAGGTGAGTAGGATCCGAAACGTGCAGGAAAAGGCGTTTCCCGTTCCTTTTCAAAACGTAAAAGGATGGAAGGGAGGTAAGATGAAGCGAACCGCAGGATTACTGTTGTTGGTGTTGGCCGGGGCGGTTTTCCTGGCCAACGCGGCGACCCTCACCGTGCCCACGCAGTATACGACGATCACCGCGGCCCTGGCCGCGGCCCGGCCGGGCGACGAGATCGTGGTCACGTCCGACTACAACGGCGCAGGTGAAGTCTTTCCGATCCTGATCCAGATCGATAACCTCACCCTGAAGGCCGAGGAGTCGGGCGTGGCCATCGGGGGCCTGGTGGTGGTAGGGGCCAAGCGCGTCTACAACCCCGGGACCGGGATGTACGAGCCGGTGCGCGTAACCGGGGTCACGGTTCAAGGGTTCACGGGGACTGTATCGGGAATCCAGGGAGTGGTCATCAAGGAGGCGGACAACGTCACGGTGGAGGACAACGCCGTTGGCACAGGAGGCATCCGCCTCATCGATGCCACGAACTGTAAGATCCTTGGAAACAGCGTGACCGGGGCCGGGATCGGGATCTTCCTTGAGAGGTCGAACTACAACAGCCTGGGTGGCAACGTCATCTCTAACTGCGACCTTGGGTTGTTCGTGTTCGAATCGTCCCGAAACGGCGTGGTCGGCGATTCCTACGTTAACAACGACGAGGCTGGGGTCGTCCTCAACGATTCGGCGGAGAACTCCCTCACCGACCTCACCGTGAGGGACAACGGCGGCTGGGGCGTGCGGTTCGTGTTCGCCGACCGTAACACGCTCGCCGAGAGCTGGATCGCGGACAACGCGTGGGGCGGGATCGAGCTCCTCGGCTCCCAGGAGAACCTCGTGGAGGGGAACGTCGTCTACAACAACGGGACGGCGGACGACGGGTCCGACGACGCCCAGATCGTGGTCACCTTCGGGGACAAGGCCATCTTCACCACCAAGGTTTTCGAGGATTATCCAGGGCAGAGCTTCGGTGATTTCCTCAGGCTCAAGCACTACATCTCAGATCCCGCGGAAGAGGATCTCCTGGACCTGTTCGAGCTTTGGATGCGGGAACTTGGCCTTGAGGTGGCCGAGCTCATCCAGAAGACGGCCACGGCGATCGGCATGATCGACACCGACCGCCAGCCCCCCGAGATCAACGGTTGGATCGACACGATCATCTACGAGAAGCACTGGATCGTGAACCCGCAAACTGCCTCCGTGGCCACGTGGTCTTGGCCCCCTTCCCCGTGCTTTGACCCGCAAACGCCGACGGGCGTGATCACCCGTGGATTCTGGGAACAGTACGATGGAGAGCACGTCCCGGCGGCCATGGCCGACCCGGCGAAGAACTTCACCCTCGCGGGCTCGCTGCACCCGTTGCGGCAGATCCTCGACCAGTACGACCTGAACCGCGGCGCGGACTTCGCCCTTGATCGGGATGGGCCCAACAATCAAGCCGGCGATGAGGACGATGAGCTTTCCTGGGACAAGCTGAACATCCTGGAGATGATCCTCTACGCCAGCCGCTCGATCATCGAGAACGACGCTGGGAACATTGCAGACCTGTTGCAGATCCTGGACGACCTGCTGGCCAAGGGGCTCATCACCAATGATGATTACCAGGCGCTGCGGTTGAAGCTCGAGGCTGCGCTGGGCTACCTCCGGCAGCTCGAGGGGCTCCTCGAGGGTTTGGCCGTCGCGTTCTGCGCCGCGGACGCGGGCCTTGTGGCCGCCCAAGCCGCAGTGTCTGCTGGGGACCTTTCGGCGGCGCGGGGCTTGCTCAACACGGTCAAGCTGGGGATGGAGGCCCTGTGGGCCGCCGGCGGCGTGTTCTTCGAGTACGTCCCGCTCCTGGACATGGTGCGGTACAAGCTGTGCCTGGTGGACCTCGAGCTCCCGCCCTTCCCCGAGGTGAACTCCTCCCTCGTGGGGAAGAAGGAGAAGCCGTTCGC
>JBBIVL010000084.1:0-2222 GCA_037439765.1 Candidatus Bipolaricaulota bacterium | reverse complement strand
CTCGGAGAAGAACGTGATCTCCTCGAACCTCATCTCCTCCGATCTCGGGAACAGCGACCGCAACATCGGCATCGTCATCGAGTGCGCCCACAACGTGGTCGTGAACAACCTCATCACCAACGAGGCCGTGGAGCCCATCGACGACGAGCCGCGCTACGGCGAGTTCCACCGCCTGGACGTGGCCATCATCCTCCTGGCGGACGAGTGCCTCATCGCCTACAACGCCATCGAGTGGGTGAATAACGGCATCGTCCGGGGCGGAACTTGGATCCGCGACGATTACCAGCTGGAGTACGTGTTCTCCGGGCTTGAGGCGGCCGCGTACTGGCCGGAGCCGGGCTGGCCCGAGCCGGGCAACCCCGACATCGACCGGCTGTGCTGCCGGAACCCCATGACCGGTGAGCTCACCTGCTACACCGCCGACCACTTCGTGCGGCGCACCGTGGCCTGGTTCCCGACCCTGTCCGTGAGCTCGAGCGAGGTGACGGGCGTTGGGTTCGCGGATAGCCAGTACATCAAGCGGAACCGCATCTCCCTCAACTTCTTCGAGCACGTGGGCGTGTCCATCCACATCATCGCCGCGGAGTCCAACACCATCGACGAGAACCTGTTCTACATGTGCGCCAACGGCATGCTGTTCTATGCGCCGGGCACGCATCCGTGGTACCAGACGCCGAGCATCCCCATCCAGGGAGCGGGGCCGAACATCACGCTCAAGCACAACGACTACTACGGTGGGATCGCCATCCAAAACGAGGGCACCTACGCGGTGAACGCCAGCTCCGACTACACCCCGCCCTCGGGTCCCGGCCACGCCACGGTGATCGGCAACGTCAACCCTCCGGGCGCCGACGCGCCTTGGGCCTACGAGAACTTCCTGGACGAGGCGAAGTTCTTGGAACTCCAGGGCTGGGTCCAGGCCCGCATGGAGTTGACCATCGACATGGTCCGGTTCAAGTGGGACGGGCTCACCCCGAACCTCGATTTCTTCTACCCGGGCGTGGTCCTGCCCGAGGAGAAGCCGCGGCATCCAGCGGACATCTTCGAGGTGCCGCAGCCGCAGTGCTACAGCACCTTGGTCACCCCGAGCCCCGCGTACTGGGCCATGGTGTCCATCCCGGTTTACGCTATCGATCCCGCTAAGGAGGCGGTGTTCGGTGATGACTTGCCGTTCGTGTACATCTGGAAGTGGAACGGCGTGGGGTACGAGTCGCCGGCCGCGGTAGAGCCCACGGGCGGGTACTGGCTGTTCCTCATGCAGCCCACGACGGTGGATGTGTGCGGCGTGGCCCCGCAGGAGGACGTGGAGTTCACCCTGTCCTGGGACGGCTGGCACATGATCTCCGTGCCCACCACCCCCGTGTACTGGCACTACGTGCAGTTCAAGGTCGGCGACGAGACGAAGCCCTTGCCGGAGGCCGTGGCCGCGGGTTGGGTCCTGCCCTTCTTCTGGCAGTACAACGTGACCACCGGCGCTTACGTGGCCCTGGGCACGAACCCGACGGACCTCCTGCAGCCGTGGGTCGGGTACTGGATCAAGACCCTGGTTCCGAATGTGACGGTGATCCTCCCCATCGAATTCATGCTCACCAACCCGCCCGTGCCGCCGACGAGTCTGGAACTCCAGGGCGTGGGTGCGCCCAAGGACACGCCGCCGGCGCCGCCGAGCTTGGCCGAACTCGCCGCGGAGATGCTCACCGTGCTGAGCTACCCGAACCCGGTGACCACCCACATGGTGGCGTTCCGGGCTCTGGGCCTGCCGGTGCAGGCGCTCCGCGTGAGCGTGTTCGACCTGGGCGGCCGCAAGGTGTGGGCCGGCGAGGCCGCGGGCCATGAGCTGGCCTGGAACCTGGCGGACAACTCCGGTCGGCCGGTGGCCAACGGGCTGTACCTCTACGTGGTGGAGGTCCAGCTTGGCGGGCAGTGGGTGCGCACCAGCCTGCAGCGGCTCCTCATCCTGCGCTAAACGGATACGGAGTGGGGCCGGCCAGCCCGGCCGGCCCCGCTTCTTGGATTTCAAGGAGGCCTAGCTATGAGAAGCATGACACGTCCCGGGTTGTGGGCGGTGGGCCTGCTGACCTTGCTCCTTGGCCTCACGGCCTGGGGCCAGGTTCCTCCACCTCCTACGCCCACGAGCCTTGAGGTTATCGTGCAAGGGCAGGGGACGGTAGAGGTTTCCCCTCTAGGGTGGGTGGTAGACGGCAAGCACCACTACGGTGGCC
>JBBIVL010000083.1:0-6063 GCA_037439765.1 Candidatus Bipolaricaulota bacterium | reverse complement strand
GCCGCGGCCTCGGCTTTGGCCCTCTTGAGGCTAGCGAAATCTTCGCCGAATGGAACAGGAGTGAGCTTGAGTCCTATCTTTTGGGGATCACCGTGGACATTTTGCGCACCAAAGACCCTGAGACAGGTGGATTCCTTGTGGAGCTGATTAAGGACGCGGCGGAGCAAAAGGGTACGGGAAAATGGTCCACCCAGGCGGCTTTGGATCTGGGCTCTCCCACTCCCACCATTGCCGAAGCCGTATTTGCCCGCATCCTTTCCGCCCTCAAAGAGGAACGCGTTTTTGCGGAAAATGTTCTCCCAGGCCCGGCACCGAAACTTTCTGCCTCCACGGACGAATTCCTTGCGGATCTAAAAAGGGCCTACACATTGACGGTGGTCGCGGCCTACGCTCAAGGGTTCCGGCAGCTTCGGGATGCGAGCATGGAGAATGGGTACGGCTTTTCTTTGGCGGAAGCGGCGCGGGTCTGGACAGCCGGGTGTATCATCCGTGCCAGAATGCTCAAAGAAATGCGCGAGGTTTTTCTGAAAGAGCCCGATCTTCCGCTTCTCATTTTGGCCGAACCTTTCCGGCGTCTCTGGGAGGGATGCCACCAAAGCCTAAGAAAAGTGGTATGTGCTGCCCACCAAGCGGGGATCCCCGTTCCCACCATGAGTTCGGCCCTGAATTTCCTCGATTCTTATCGCACCGGAAGGCTTCCGGCCAACCTCATCCAGGCGCAGCGCGACTATTTTGGCGCCCACACCTACGAACGCCTGGATAAACCCGGAAAGTTCCACACCCACTGGGAGGAGGCTTCGCGGTGCTGAGTTTTTCGCCCGGGCGAGCTTTTACTGACGTAGAGCTTCGCAATAAATTGCGAGAATTTTTGGGCGAAGCGGACATACGTCACGGAAAGCTTTTGGTGATCGTCCCTGACGACACCCGTACCCTGCCCATGCCCGCAATCTTCGAGATCCTTGCGGAATCCCTGCTTCCACAGGTGAAGGAGCTTGCATTTCTTATAGCTTTGGGAACTCATCCTCCCATGTCAAATGAGCAGCTTTCTCGGCACCTCGGTCCACGATTTCCGCATCCCAAGGTTCATGTGTACCAGCATTCTTGGCAAGATCCCAAAGCCCTTGCGCGGGTAGGGACGATCAAGAAAGAGCGAATGGCTGAGATTTCCCGGGGCCTTTTAGCACTAGAAGTCGCAGTGGAAATTAACCGCTTGGTGCTTGAATACGACCAGATCCTCATCGTGAACCCGGTCTTTCCCCACGAGGTGGTGGGTTTCTCCGGTGGGCACAAGTATTTCTTCCCCGGGATTTCCGGCCCCACCATGGTGAACGTGTCCCACTGGCTTGGGGCCCTCATCACCAACCCCAAAGTGAACGGACACAAGTGGACGCCGGTGCGGGAAATGATCGAAGAGGCCGCAAAATTTGTCCCTACCCCGCGCCTCGGCCTCTCCTTGGTTTTGCGTGGCCATGAAGTGATGGGGCTTTTCTTGGGCGAAGTTTTGGAAGCTTGGGAAGCCGCTGCCGATCTTTCCGCAAAAGTTAACATCGTTTGGGCTCCGCGCCCTTATGAACTCGTCCTTTCCATGGCTCCGCCCATGTACCGCGAGCTTTGGCTTGCGGGAAAATGCATGTACAAGCTGGAACCGGTGGTGGCCGATGGTGGCACCCTTATCATCTACGGCCCGCATATCCGGGAGATCTCTCCCACCCATGGGGAGTGGCTTTTGCGGATAGGCTATCACGTGCGTGACTTTTTCCTGGCCCAATGGGAGAAATATAAGGATGTTCCCTGGGCAGTCCTTGCTCATTCCACTCATGTGAAAGGAGTCGGAACTTTTCGGGAAGGGATGGAGCGGCCGCGCATAAACGTGGTTTTGGCCACAGGAATTCCCAAGGAAGTCTGTCAAAGGATCAACCTTGGCTATCGCAATCCGGCGACCATAAGGCCTGAGGAATTTCAGGATCGAGAGAACGAAGGGATTCTCGTGGTGCCCAACGCCGGTGAGCAACTTTGGCGTCTTGCCGATGGAACCGTTCCTGATATTGACAGTCTGTGACTTTTGAAATCGGCTCAGAAACCTTCCAATCCATGCGAGCGGGCTGAGCGCTCAAACCTAAGAAGGGCCCACCAACCCAAAATCAGGTAGCCTGCGGCCAAAACACAAAGGAGCCCGAGTTCTTGGGGGAGTGGGAAAAGGGGCTTTGTGCCAAGCCAAAGGGCGCGCAGGGCATCAACACCGTAGGTGAAGGGGAAGAGGAGGGAGATGGCGCGAAGGGGCTGGGGAAGAAGGCTTACGGAGAAGAAGACCCCGCCCAAAAGAGGCGCGCTGTTTCCCAAAATCTGGACGATAGAGTCTACGTCCTTAAAGCGCAACGTGAGGCCGAAAAGAAGGAAGGCGAATCCATAAGAGGCACCTAAAGAAACAAACCAAACAAGGATGCTCAGTGCCCAGCGGGGCCAAGGGGGAATTCCGGTGATGGCCAGTAATAAACCGAACACAAAAAGCGAGGGTGGGATCTCCCCGGCAAAGCGCGCTCCGGACCAACCCAAAATCAAGCCCAGGCGCGAGATCCTTGTGCAAAGGAGGGACTCCAAAATCCCTTCCCGCACGGCCCGCTCCAGGGAGAACGCAACGGACCAAATTATCTCCACGAAGTTCCAATACAGAGTGCCCAGGAGGATATAGCCTAAATAGTTTTCTGTTCCTGTGCGACCGGAGAATTCCGGACCGAGCCCGAGATCCTCGCCCCAAAGGCCAAGGAGGATGGCGGGAAGAGCAATGGCCAAAGGGAAAACGAGGGACCACCGGTAAAGTCCGTACCGAAACCGCGTTTTCCATGTATAGAAAAACAAGTTCCACGCTGGCCGCATCAGAACTCCCCTGTGGTTCCTGTGGCTCGCATGCGCCGCTCCGCCACGGCCAAAAGCCCCCGGCCAAGGAGAGCATAAAGGAAGCTCAGGGCCAAAAGGATGGGAATTCCCGCAGTGGGCTGACCGGAGATCGCAGCCCGGGCCGCCTCAATTCCGTAAGAAAGGGGAATGGCCCGGGAGATGAGCCATAGGGACTGGGGAAGATCCCGGCTGGGTCGGGTCACCCCTGAAAGCACCCCTAGCCCCCACTGCACAAGCTCGTAGAGCTCAAACGGCTTTTTGTAGAGCAAAGCCACGGCCGCCAGGGCCAACATGAACCCAGCCACGCCTAATGCGCTAAGGATGAGAATTCCCAAGAATTGCGGCCAGGGAAGTTGCAGCGACACCCCAAAGAAAAAGAACCAGGCCATGATTATGCCCGTGATGTAAAGGTTCTCAAGCGCTATCGCCGCAGCCTTGGCTAAAAGAACGTGGAAGATCGTGATGGGATGCACCAGAAGGGTTTCGAGAACCCCCTCCTCCATTTCTTCTTCCAACCCGAAAACCACTCCACCCAGCAAAGTGGAAAGCCAGTACCACAAAAGAAGGCCTACGGCCACGGAATCCAAAAGTTCCGCATCGAAACCGAAGAGCTTGGCGAAAAGGATATAGGGTGCAACGATAAGCCCCGGTGAGATCGCGTAGTTCACCAGGTCCAAAGGATATGCGCGCAGGTAGAGAAGCTCTTTTTTGACCAGCGCCCAAACGGGCCTCATTCCTCGGCCTCCTTCGGGGAAGAAAGGTCGTCGAATGGCCGGCCGGTGAGGCGCAAGAACGCCTCCCAGAGCCGGGATTCCCGGATCTCCACATTCTGGACCTTCTTCCCTTGGGACTGGATCACGGAAAGATGTTTTGGCAGTTCCTCAAGGGGAACGGAGACCAAGAACGTGCCATCCTCGTTGCTTCGCAGAGATAGGCCCACGGAGTAGGGAAGCGGGGAATCGAGGGTGAGGAGGGCTACGCTTTTTGCTCCGGATTTAGCCACGATTTCCGCGGCTGTGCCGTCGGCCACAATCCTTCCGGAGTCGATGATGAGAAGCCTTGTGGGGATGCGCTCGGCCTCGAACATGTTGTGGGTGGCCATAAGGACGGTGGTCCCCTTCTCCCGCAGGGCCAAAAGCACGCGCCAGACCTCCTCCACACCGTGTGGGTCAAGTCCGGAGGTTGGTTCATCCAGGATGAGGATTTTTGGCTCGTGGATTAGGGCACGGGCGATGGCCAGGCGCTTACGCATGCCGGTGGAGAATTTCTCCACGGTCACGTTTGTGAACTCCGTTAGACCCACAAGCTCCAGGAGCTCCGTGGCCCGGCGGCGGGCTTTCCTTCCGGGGATGTTGTGAAGCCTCGCGAAAAGAAGGAGGTTTTCCATGGCTGTGAGTTTCCAGTACAGGGTGCGTTCGCCCGCAAGGACCACGCCCAGGATGCGCCGCACTTTTCCGGGATATCTCAAGGCGTCGATCCCATCCACGAAAACTTTGCCGCGGCTGGGAAGAAGAAGGGTAGCGACGATTTTAAGAAGGGTGGTTTTTCCTGCGCCATTTGGGCCAAGGAGCCCCACGAATTCCCCGGGGGCGACGCGGAGGTCAACTCCCTGGAGGGCGTGAATTTCCCGGCGCGCGGAAGGGCGGAGAAGTCCGGTCCGCTCGCGCACCACATAAGTTTTGGCCACATCGCGAAGCTCGACCATGATCTTTTCTCCTGAGCACGTTCTGGAAGATAGTAGTTTTGTCCAAGGTCAGCAAGCTTTTTCAACGGCAAAAATAAAAATCCAGGCGGCGACCTACTCTCCCAGGGCCCGAAGGCCCCAGTACCTTGGTATAGGGGGCTTAACCCTTCGAATTCGTCTTAGAATCAAGCCCTAATTCCTCAAGGAGGGGAGAAATCCGGCGTCCTGGCTTCTCGCGCACCAGTGATATCCAGCGCTCCAGGTCGAACAGGCCGTCAAAGGCCACTTCTAATAATCAGCACCATCCTTTGACAAAGGCGACCTAACATATAAGGTTCGTGAGAGGAGATGATAAGTGTTCGACCTGATTTTTGAAGTCATAGTATCCCATTTAGTGTGTCTGGTCAGCATGATAGCTTCCCATCTTGATTTCCGCAAATCCTCTGAGCCTTCGGGCTCCCCAGGCCTCGTCCAGATGACGCAAAACCAGGTACAAGAGCTTTTCCACCGCCTCCTCTCCACAAAACACCTCTACCACTTTCGTCCTCCTCTTCACCTCCTTGGCCAAGCGTTCTGGTTGGTTTGTGGTGTACAGATACCGCCGGATGGGCTTGGGATACCGCAGGAACGTCAAAAGGGCATAAGCCTTGGTCTCCCACCGCTCCACGGTCTTGGGATACATTCTGCCCCAGCGCTCTCGCAGGTTCTTCAACGCTTCCCTGGCCTCCTCCTCGGTTTCTGCGCGGTACGCCCGCTTGAGATCCTCAGCCAGGGCCTCCCGGTCCTTCTTCCTGGCCTTGTTCAAGGCATCCCATACCGCATGCAGAACACAAGGCTGCCAATCTCCTTCGGGAAAGACCTCCTTGATCGCCTCCTATAAGCCTGGGAGGTCATCGGTGATGAAGATCCGCACCCGCTGGACCCCACGCCCTCTGAGGTTGTTGAGTACTTCTTCCCAGTTCTGAGCACTTTCCCCATCCGCGCCAAATAGCCAAAAACCCCAGGATCTCCCGGCGCCCATCGGGCTTGATCCCCGGGGCGATGTACACCGGTTCCTTGGCTGTTTTACCACGGCGGATGGAAAGGAAAGTCCCGTCCAGGAACACCGCGTAGTACGCCTCGGCCAAGGGCTTTTCCCGCCAGGCCTTCACCTCTTCCGTGGTGACCGCGATGAGGCGGGAGATGCTTTGGGGCGAGTAAAAGGCTCCGTACACTCCCTCCAGGAAGCGAGAGATGTTCCTCGTGCTCACCCCTACCGCGTAGAGGGTGAGGATGGCTTCCGAGAGGTCGACCGAAGCGCGCTTCCGGTAGGGGAGGATCCTCGGATGAAAATCCCCTTCCCGCACGCGGGGCACCTTGAGGTCGTCCAGAGGGCCAGCGAGGGTGAGGAGGTCGCGGGTGTAGTACCCGTTCGCCTTGGTAGGGTGCTCCCCGAGATAGATCTCCCTCTCCTCCCGCATAAGGCCCTCCAGAAGGTTTCGGAC
>JBBIVL010000082.1:0-6116 GCA_037439765.1 Candidatus Bipolaricaulota bacterium | reverse complement strand
AATGAATGGCTATCCCAAGCTAGAGAGGTTTTGGAACAGGCTTTCAAAGCATTGGCCAGCGACGCTCTGCGCGATAACGCTGACCTCCTTCTGCGACAAGCAAAGGAGGCAATCTCCGGGCTTCTCAGCGAGGTCAAGGGCGATTGGGGCAAGAGCAAAGAGGAAATCGGCGGCCTTCTGCAACCGCTCAGTGAGGCGTTGGGAAAGTTGGAAAAGCAAATAACCGAAATGGAAAAGGGGCGAGCCGCGGAATACGGCTCTCTAAAGGAGCAGTTGAAACAAGTCGCAGAGACCCATGAAAAGCTGAGGGAAACCACAAGCTCGCTTGTGCAAGCGCTTCGGTCTCCCACAGCCCGCGGGCGGTGGGGAGAAATGCAACTCCGTCGCATTGTGGAGATGGCCGGCTTGCAGAAGCACGTCGATTTCGAGGAACAAGTGGGCACCGACAGCGGACGCCCCGATCTCATCGTGTACCTTCCCAAGGGCGGCATCCTTGCTGTGGACGCCAAGGCCCCCATGGATGCTTTCCTCAAGGCCCTGGAGGCCAGTGATGAGTCCGAGCGCCAAGTATATGTGCAGCGGCATGTACAGAGCCTTCTTGAGCGGGTGCGCGAGCTCGGGAAAAAACGCTACTGGGAAGGGCTTGAGAAAGCACCCGATCTTGTGGTTATGTTTGTGCCCTCGGAGAGCTGTGTAGGCACAGCGTTCGAGGTGAACCCTTCTCTTTTTGAGGAAAGCTGGAGGAACAACGTTGTCGTGGCCACGCCCACGCTTCTTTTTGCCCTTCTCAAGACCGTAGCATGGGGTTGGCAGCAGCACGAAGTCGCTGAAGAAGCAAAGGAGATCGCTGAGCAAGCGTTGGAGCTATTTAAACGGTTTGCCACGTTCAACGACCATTTCAGGAAGATCGGGGAGAGACTGGCCCAGGCCGTTGATGCCTACAACGACGCTGCGGCATCGGCACGAAGCCGGCTCCTTCCCTTGGCCCGGCAGTTTGCCGAGCGTGTAGGAAAGGAATTCCAAGAGCCGCCCACTTTGGCTCAACCTACCACGGTCCCGAATGAACTTCTAGGGCCGGTTCGAGGTGAGGCGGAGGGTGAAGCGCCTGCAACATCGGCGTTCTGAAAAGCAAATTGACTTGGTTGACAAATGCGACAGATTGAAACTAAAATGTAAACCACGGGTGCCATGGTGGGTGAGCGGATCAAGCAGGCCCGACTCATGCGGGGCCTCTCCCAGCGGGAATTGGCCCGCCGGGCGGGTTTGAGCCCCACTGCCATCTCCAAGTTCGAGCGGGAGGACTTGACCCCAAGCTCTCCCACGCTCCTCTCTTTGGCCCGCGCCCTGGAGCTACCCGTGGAGTTCTTCGTCCGCCCCATTTCGATCCAGAAAATCCAGCCCGCCTTTCGCAAACGCACATCACTTCCCAAAAAGATGGAACGAGCCCTTCTGGCCAAAGTCAAAGAGTGGCTGGAGCGTTATTTGGAGGCGGAGACCATCGTCTTCGGACGGCCGCAGCCCTTCGTTTTCCCGCAAGGCTTTCCATGTCGAGTGACAACGATGGATGATGTGGAGGAGGCCGCGCTGGCATTGCGCCAGGCGTGGAACTTGGGTCAGGATCCAATCAGCAGCCTTGTCCAGCTTCTAGAGGACAGAAACGTGAAAATCGGGGCTTTCGATTCCGATCAGAGCTTTGATGCCTGTACCTTTACTGCCGATGGGGAAGACCAGCTGCTGGTCATGGTCATCCGCGCGGAGCTCCCCGGGGATCGCACGCGGTTCAATTTGGCCCATGAACTTGGTCATGTGCTCCTCGAAGTGGCGGGCGGTCTTGATCCGGAACAGGTTTCTTCCCGCTTTGCTGCAGCGTTTCTTGCTCCCAAGCCTGCTGTTTTCGCTGAATTGGGTCGGAGTTGTCTGAAATTAGGCCTATACGAACTCCTTCTCCTCAAGCACAAATATGGCCTTTCCATGCAAGCTTGGATTTACCGGGCGAAGGATCTTGGGATCATCCCCGACACGATCTTCCGAAACCTTTGCACAGTCTTCCGGGCCCGCGGTTGGCACAAAAAGGAGCCCGGTGATCCTTATCCCCCAGAAGAACCCGTTCGCCTAAAACGCCTGGTTCTCAAAGCCCTCGAGGATGGGCTGATTTCCGAAAAACGGGCAGCCGAGCTTTTGGGCATGCCCGTTGCGGAATTCCAAGCGGAGGTTGTAAAAGTCGCGGCGGGGTCAGGGGTTGGACTGCGTCACGGATAGCAGCGTTTGGATCAGCTTACACGCGGGAGGGCTGGTTCAGCCTGCCTTCGAATTGCCGATCAATTGGCTTGTGCCCGACGTGATACTTGAGCAGGAGCTTAAAGATCCCTCAGGAGTAGAGCTGGAGAGGCTGGGCGCAAGGCGCTGCGAGCTTTCAGGTGATCAAGTGCGGAAAGTGCTCGAGCTTGCGACGAAATATATTCGTGTATCCCGCATCGACTTGTTCGCCCTTGTTCAGGCCAAAGATGAGGAAGCTGTTCTCCTCACCGATGACAAGGAGCTGAGAAGGGCCGCGGAAAATGAAGGGGTAAGGGTGCACGGTACGCTCTGGGTGCTGGACCAAATGGTGGAGAGAGGGCTGGTTAACAGGGCTCAGGCGGCCAAGACGCTGGAACAGATGCGCGTAAAGAACCGCTACCTTCCGGGAGCCGAAGTGGAAAAAAGGCTTCGCCAATGGAAGAGTTAGCGTTCCTCCGCGGATGGGCTACTGACCGTCGGCTCGGCTACCATAGGAAAGGTGGACCATGAGCGTGTGGGAATTGCACCGGCGGGTGATCGAAGAGTACCGAGAGTTTGTACGTTCCTACCTAAACATTCATGATTCGCGCCTGCGGGAATTCGCCGAGAAAACGTTGGATGCCCAGGAACTTTGGCCGCCGCCCCTCATTCAGCTTTCCCCGGCCTATAAAGAGGCGGAAACCCTGGCGGAGCTCGCAGAAAAAGGCCTGATCCATCCGGAGACGGCCAGAATCTTTCAGCTGCGCCTGGGCGAGCGACGGCTTTGGCGCCATCAGGTGGAAGGGATTTCCTTGGCCCAAAAAGGCCAAGATTTCGTCGTCACCTCTGGCACTGGCTCGGGGAAAACCCTGTGCTTTTTAGTGCCCATCGTACATGCGGTGGTACGTCACCCCGGCGTGCGTGGCCCCTTGGCTTTTCTCATTTACCCCACCAACGCTTTGGTGAACTCCCAACTCGCCGCGCTGGAGGACCTAGCCCGGGCCTACAAGGAAAAGTTCGGACGCGAGTTCCCCGTGACGTTCGCCCGCTACACCGGCGAGACCGAGGAGGCCGAACGTGAGAAAATCCGTGCAAACCCGCCCCATATCCTCCTCACCAACTACGTCATGGTCGAGCTCATCTTGGTGCGTCCGGAGGATCGCCCCCTTTTAGAGCCCAAGGCCCCGTCGGAAGCCCCGTTCTTCTTGGTCTTCGACGAGCTCCATACCTATCGGGGAAGGCAAGGGGCGGATGTGGCCATGTTGGTGCGGCGGCTTCGTGCCCGGATCAAGCGGGAGCGTGTGGTCCACATCGGCACCAGCGCCACCATGGTGGCTCACCGTCACGATACCCCCGAGGATCGCCGCCAAGAAGTGGCCCGCTTCGCTTCCCTCTTTTTCGGCCGCCGTATTCCTCTGGAAAACGTGGTGGAGGAAACCTTAAGCGAGATCAGCGTGGGCGGCCCGCCCACCTTGGAAGAGCTTCGCGCCACCTTCTCCCAGCCCATCCCGGAGGAGCGGGGGGCTTTTCAGCGCCATCCTTTGGTGCGCTGGCTGGAGCACCGATTGGGCCTGGAAAAGACGGAAGGTGGTTTTCGCCGACGCATTCCCAAACGCTTGGATGAGGCCATTGGCGCACTTGCCAAGGATCTTGGCGTGGACGTAAGCACCGCTGAAACGCTTTTCTGGCAAGTTTTGGAGCGCGGGCAAAAGCTGCGCCTGTTGGCGATTAAACTGCACCAATTCATCCGCCAAAGCCCGGAGATCTTCTGCACCTTGGATTTGCCCGAGCGCCGAAAGCCCGCGCTCAAGCCCGAGGTATTGGATGGAGTGCCCACTTTTCCCTTGAGGTTCTGCCGGGTGTGCGGCCAGGAGTATTACCGGGCGCGCAAGATCGAGGAGAAATTCGTTCCGGACCTTGAGGGAAACGAGGAGGAAGGCGATCAGGGTTATCTTGCGCTGGCGCTGGGCGATCTGGCGGAGTTCGAGCCGCCGGAGGACTGGTATGGCCCAGATGGCCGCTTGCGCTCAACCTGGCGAAATCGGGTGCCAGAAAAATTCTGGGTCAAACCCGATGGAACGCGCGTTTCCGACAACACCCCTGGTGCCATCCCGGTGTGGTGGCAAGGCCCGAGGTTCTGGGTGTGTGTACGTTGCGGCCAAAGCTACACGGACAAGGAAACGGAGTATCGCAAGCTTGGGCGCATGGGAAGCGAAAGCCGGGCCATGGCCACCACCGTCCTCGCCATGGCCCTTCTGCGCCGCGCGGCAAAGGTCCTCGGCCCGGAGCGCTCAAAGCTCCTGTGTTTCACGGATAGCCGTCAGGACGCGTCCTTCCAGGCTGGCCATTTCAACGATTTCGTGCAGACCGCGGTTTTGCGCGCCGCCCTCTATGCCGCCCTCGAACAGAACGGGGAGCTGCGCTACGACCGCTTAGCCCAAGAAGTGGTGCGCTTCTCCGGACTCAAGGTGGGCGATGTGGCCCAAAACCCTCAGCTTTCCGAGGAAAGCCCCACCGCGAGGGAGGTGTGGGACACCTTCGAAAGGCTCACGGAATACCGACTCTATCAGGACCTGCGCCGAGGTTGGCGTGTGGTCCAGCCCAATTTGGAGGAAGTGGGCCTCATACGCGTGGATTACCTGGGCCTGGAGGAATTCGCGAAAAACGAAAAAGTCTGGCAGGAAGTTCCACCGCTGCGGGACCTTTCTCCGGAGGAGAGGATCAAAATCCTTCGCGGCGTCCTCGATCGCTTCCGCAAGAAAGGTGCCATCGATGCCCCGGTCCTGCGCGAGGAGGAGGTACGCCGCCTTTATCAGCGAGCGCAGCAGAATCTGAACGAATTCTGGGGGCTTGATCCGGATGTAAATAAACTTCCGCCTTCGCAAGGCCTTTTGGCCGGGCCGCGTACCTATCTAGCCAAGTTTTTGGCCAGAGAATTAAAGATTCGCGCGGAGGCCCAGCGGGAGAAGGTTCTTCAGCAGTTGCTTGAAGTTTTGGTCCAACACGATTTCCTTCGCCAGGAGCTGGCCCGCGATGGCACGGTCCTATACCGCCTGAACGCCGCGGTGCTGGTGTGGAAGTTGGCGGACGATGATCGGTCCGCCAGTCCTTCCTCTTGGACCGGGCGGCGGGGCTCCTCCCGAACAAGTCCACCGGTGAATCGGTTCTTCCAAAGCCTGTACAGGGCGGCGGCGCGGGAGTTGGCGACGTTTGAGGCCCGGGAGCACACGGCCCAAGTGGTTGCGCCTGGGGAAAGGCTACGGCGGGAGCGCCGCTTCCGCTGGAGTGAAGAGGATCGCCGGGATCCGCAAGTGGGCCGACGGCTCCCAGTCCTTGTGTGCACGCCCACCATGGAGCTCGGGATCGACATCGCCGACCTGGACGTGGTGTATCTCCGGAACGTTCCGCCCACGCCGGCGAATTACGCCCAGCGCAGTGGCCGCGCTGGCCGCCAGGGCCAGGCCGGGCTTATCGTGACTTTTTGCGGTGCCGCCCATAACCATGACCAGTACTTCTTCCGCCATCCAGTGGAAATGGTGCACGGAAGCGTGCGCGCGCCCCGCCTGGATCTTCTCAACGAGGACCTCCTGCGCACCCACATCCACGCCGAATGGCTGGCCCAACTGCGCCTGCGTCTGGGGGACACGATGGAAAACATCATCGACCTTGGCAATTTCCCGGCGCTGCCCCTGCGGGAGGAAGTCAGAATGGAGCTGGAGCTCAAAAAAGACCGGCGCGAGGAGCTTTTGGCCCGCATTTCCATGGCTCTTCAGGATCTCGAGGAGGAGCTTCAGAAAAGCGGGTGGTTTTCGGAGAAATGGGTGGAGGAAGTTTTAGACCAAGCGCCCTACGAATTTGAT
>JBBIVL010000081.1:4632-6193 GCA_037439765.1 Candidatus Bipolaricaulota bacterium | reverse complement strand
GGGTTACAATCCTTTTGTGAAAGCGCGGCTGTATTTCCGATTTCCTGTGCACGAACGGTATCCGGCCGTGCTCAGCCTCTTGGAGCGGTGGGCCGAGAAGGAAGGCCACCGAGTCGCCGGAAAAGAAGTCCTGGTGAAGCCCAACTGCGTCTCCGCCCAAAGGGAACTCGCCAGCACCCACGTCGATACTGTCCGGGCCGCATTAGAGGTCCTCTCCCAGCTCCGTCCGCGAAAACTCATCCTCGGCGAGGGCTCAAGCGAGGACACCTTAAAAGCCTTCCGAAACTTCGGGTACCTCCCCTGGGCCGAGAAATTTGGTGCAGAAGTTCTGGACCTGAATCAAGACGCCATCGAGGTGCGGGAGATCTACGGGGCAAACGGGGAGCGCATCCCCGTGCGCCTTTCTCGCACCGCCCTGCGAAGCTTTCGCGTCTCGTTGGCCAGGCCGAAAACCCACGATTGCGTGATCGTCACTCTGGGGATCAAAAACATCGTGGTGGGCGCGATCCAGAAACCCGACAAAGTCAACATCCATCAAGGGTATCCCACCATCAATTTGAACCTGGCCCTCTTGGCCAGGGAGCTTGCGCCCGATCTCACCGTGATCGACGGGGTCGAGGGGATGGAAGGGGAGGGGCCGGTGCATGGCGATCTTGTCTCCCACGGGTTCGTGTTGGTGGGGAACGATCCGGTGGCGGTGGATGCCGCCGCGGCCACCCTCATGGGCTTTTCCCCCGAGAAGATCGGGTACCTGGTCCACTGTGCCCGCCTGGGTTTGGGCACCATGCGCCCGGAGGAATGGGAAGTGTTGGGCGAGCCTCTAGCGGGAGCCGTGCGCGCCTATCGTCCGCATCCCAGTTTTTCCCAGCAACTCCGCTGGGACCTGCGAGGGACGGCGCTGGCCGGGAAAATATGAACATGCTTGAGGAGCTTGGAGACCCGCGCATCAATCGCCGGGCCGAGGTGGATCCCCTCCTCCGCGAGGTCTTGGAGCGGGCCCTTTCCGAGATCCACGGAATTCTCACGGCTCACGGCCGGCCGTTTCGCCTGCGGGCTTTGCTGACCCGCGAGGGCGAGTATCTCCTGCGCATGGAAGTGGCTTACCAGGATCGGGAGGAGCGGGACCAGCTTTGGGACCAGGCGGCCCAGGCCTTGGAGCGGGCCCGCGCCGGCCGACCCATCCACATCCTGTGCGGCATCGCCCGCCTGAGCCCGGAAAGCTAACCATGGACCTCCCCCGCTCCTTCGGCGTCCTCCTCCACCCCACAAGCCTTCCCGGCCCCTGGGTCTGCGGCGTTTTGGGCAAGGAAGCGCGGGAGTTTTTGGACTGGCTTGGGGAGGCAGGGGCTAGGTTCTGGCAGGTGCTTCCCCTCGGCCCCACCGGGTTTGGGGACTCTCCGTACCAAAGTTTTTCTGCCTTCGCTGGCAATCCCTATCTCATCGACCCGGAGGACCTCATCCGCCGCGGATGGCTTCCAGAGGAAAAACCTCCCAAAATCCCTCAAGAGCGGGTGGACTACGGCTTCCTTTACCGGTGGAAGTGGGACCTCCTTCGCCGGGC
>JBBIVL010000081.1:0-4532 GCA_037439765.1 Candidatus Bipolaricaulota bacterium | reverse complement strand
ATCGGGGACATCCCCATCTTTGTGGCCTACGATTCTGCGGATGTTTGGGCCCATCCTGAGCTTTTCGAGCTCGATCCTGAGGGAAACCCCACGGTGGTGGCCGGGGTGCCCCCGGACTACTTCTCGCCCACCGGACAACGCTGGGGAAACCCCCTTTATCGCTGGGCTGTTCACGAGGCGGAGGGATTCCCATGGTGGATCGCTCGGGTCCGTCAAACCCTGCACCTTTGTGACCTTCTGCGCATCGACCATTTCCGGGGATTTGCCGCGTACTGGGAGATCCCGGCCGAGGAGCCCACGGCCGTGCGGGGCCACTGGGTCCCCGCCCCCGGAGAAAAACTCTTCCCAACCATGCTCAGGGAACTCGGGGAACTCCCCATCCTCGCCGAGGACCTCGGTGTGATCACCCCCGATGTGGAGGAACTGCGGGACAAGTTCGGCTTCCCAGGGATGCGGGTACTCCAGTTCGCCTTCGACGGAAAGCCCGATAATCCTCATCTTCCCGAGAATTTTCCGGAGCATGGGCGGGTAGTGGTCTACCCGGGAACCCACGACAACGACACAGCGCTGGGCTGGTACCGGGCGGCCTCGGAGGAGGTGCGGGCACGGGTGCGGCGGTATCTCTCGGCGCAGGGGATCCCCGTCTCCCAGGAGGAGGACATCTCCTGGGCCCTCATCGCCCTGGCCTTCCGCAGCCGGGCGGCTGTGGCAGTGATCCCCATGCAGGATGTGTTAGGGTTGGGTAGCGAGGCGCGCCTGAATTACCCCAGCCGAGCCGAGGGGAACTGGGCCTGGCGATGGCCCCCCCTGGACTATCCAGAAGAACTGGCTCAGCGTCTGCGTTTTCTTGCGGAACACACAATCCGCATGCCCTAAGAACTCCTGCGGTGTTGCCCTTAATCCGTCTTAGCTCTATACTGGCCCACCGTCGCCGAGGGGCGACAAGGAGGGATCGGATGTTGCTGAAAGAGAAAAAGCCGGAGTCGCCGAAGCAGCCTAAGAAGCCCTGCGGGAAGTAAGGGTCGCGCGCGTAGTGGGTTGGACAGTCAGGCGATCGTGCCTTCCTGTTGTGGTGAGGTACCGGTGCTCTGGAGGCATCGGAAGTGAAAGGAGGAACAGGTGAGTAAAAACACGAAGATAGCCATCGGTGTTGCAGTTCTAGCGGTTATCGGGATTGTGGTGGGGATTCTCGTGACCCGGCCCAAGGGGGACTTCACCCTTCCCACCACGTTGTCCTTGGCGGTGCCCATCACGAAGTCCGGCACCTTGGACATCACCCTGACCCCGCCCACGGGCAAGAGTTTCCCCAAGGGCGACATCACCTTCTCCGTGAAGGAAACCCTGCCCACGGGGGTCAAGGTCACCATCCCGAAGATCACGGCCAAGGGCGATGAGAAGAGCTTGAAGACCACCATGACCGTGGAGGTGGCCACCACGGCCAAGACCGGGAACTACACCCTCACCGTGGTGGCCAAAGGCGGTGGGGTGACCAAGGAGAGCAAGCTCACCCTCACCGTCCAGGTGGCCCCGGACTATAGCCTCGAGGTTTCCCCGGCCACCCTCACCGTGAAGCAGGGCGCCACCGGCACCTTCACCGTGAACGTGAAGCGCAATGAGACCATGAAGGACGCGGTGGACCTCACGGTGACGGGCGCGCCCACGGGGGTGAAGGTCACCGTGGATCCGGCGAAGGTCCCCGCCGATAAGGCCTCGGCCACGGTGAAGGTCGAGGTCCCGGCCACCGTGGAGGCCAAGGATTACACCTTGACCATCACGGGCAAGGCCGCGGGCATCGCGGATAAGACCGCGACCCTCAAGCTCACCGTACAGCTTGTGGACTTCAGCCTCAAGGCTGATCCTGCGGTGGTGACCCTCCAGCCCGGCGCGAGCGCCGAGGTCAAGATCGCCATTACCCGCACCAACCTCACGGACGCGGTGAACTTCACGGCCAAGAACGTGCCGGCCGGACTTTCCGCGACGTTCAGCCCGACTTCGGCCACCGGGAACGACACCACCCTCACCATCTCCGCCGCGGCCGACGCCGCTCCCGGCTCCTACAGCTTCACCGTGGAGGGCACCGCTGCGGGCAAGACCAAGACCGTGACCGTCAGCGTCACCATCGGCGGCTGAGCCTAGCGCCTAGCGAAGCAAAAAGGGGGTGGCTCAGCCACCCCCTTTTTCTTCCTTTTCGGAGGGAGGCCATGCTCTACGGAAAGAACCTGCGACTTAGGGCCATCGAACGCGAGGACATCCCCCGCTTTTTGCGTTGGTTCAACGATCCCGAGGTGCGGCGGTTCGTCCTCATGCACGAGCCCCTCTCCCGGGCCAAGGAGGAGAGGTGGTTCGAGGAGCAGCTCTCCCGGGGCAATGACCTCATTCTGGCCATCGAGGTTCTGGTAGAGAACGAGTGGGTCCCTATCGGTAACATTGGCCTCCATCGCATTGATCTCAAGAACAGAACAGCAATTTTAGGGATCGTGATCGGGGAGAAGGACTTCTGGGGCCGGGGATATGGCCGGGAGGCGATCCGCGTGCTCCTCCGCTACGCGTTTTTTGAGCTTGGGCTCAACCGCGTGGAGCTCGAGACGTTTGAGTTTAACACGCGGGCGCTGCGCTGCTACGCGGCCGCGGGATTCAAGAAGGTGGGGGTACGCCGGCGCGCGCTCTTTCGGGACGGGAAGTTCCACGACGTGATCCTCATGGACCTTCTCGCTGAGGAATTCGACGATTCCCACCGATCACAAAGCGCGTAAAAATTCTTCCACGCTCACCCCAGCCTGACGGAGGATGGCCCGGAGGGTCCCACGGTCGAGTTCGTCGTGATCTGGAACGACAACCTGGCAAAGGGTTCGTCTCGGCGCATTACCATATGGCTCCCGGTTTGACGCTTGCAGTAGAAACCCAGACGCTCCAGAGCGCATACGCACTCGCGACCAGCAATCCGTGGAAGTGTGCTCACACTGCAACCACGATGGCCTCAAAACGCTCGGGAGGCACAGGGAGCCCGTCCTCCTCCAAGGCAGCGATGTAGGCCTGGATCGCTTCGCGGATGTTGGTGATGGCTTCCTCCTTGGTCCGGCCCTGGCTTATACACCCAGGAAGGCTTAGGCATTCCGCTACCCAATAGCCATGTTCTCCAGGATAGAGTACCACTTGCCTCATGGCCTTCGCCTCCTCCTTTGCATAATAGTCGTTTTTGATCTGCGTGAACGAAAACCTCGACAATGGCCCCTCAGGCGTTTTCTCATTAAGCCAGTGGGGCTCAATCAGTGTACCCCCGACTCTCCTCGTCAAGGATGTTGCGGGTTAGACTCTCCCCGATGGAGGGGGAGCTCACGCCCATGATGCGGCAGTACCGGGACATGAAGGCCCGGTACCCGGAAGCCGTCCTGTTCTTCCAGCTCGGGGATTTCTACGAGACCTTCTTTGAGGACGCGGAGCTGGTTTCCCGGGAACTTGAGATCACCCTCACCAGCCGGGATGGGGTGCCCATGGCCGGGGTGCCCGTGCGCCGGGCCGAGTTCTACGTACAGAAACTTTTGAAACGCGGGTACAAGGTGGCCCTCTGCCCCCAGCTTGAAGCGCCGGGAAAGGGTAAGAAGCTTCTTAAAAGGGCGGTGGTGCGGGTCCTCACCCCCGGCACGGTCATCGAGGAAGGGGCCCTCGAGGCCGACCGGGACGTCCTTCTTGCCGCCCTTTGGCCGGAGGGGGAAAAGGTGGGCGTGGCCTGGGCCGAGGCCGCCTCCGGCCTCTTCTTCGCCGAGGAGCTTTCCCTCCCGGATCTCGGGAACCTCGCAGATCGCCTGAACGTGGCCGAATGGCTCCTTCCGGAAGGGATTGAGCTTTCGTGGCGTCCGGAGACGGCTCCAACCTTCCGGCCTCCTTGGTATTTTCAGGAGGAAACCTTGTTTGTCCGCTTTCCCGGGGCGCTTTCCGGGGCGCGGCTTGCGGCCAAGGCCGCCGGCGCCCTCCTCCGCTACCTCGAGGAAACCCTGGGTGAACTCCCCCATCTTCGCCCGCCGAGCCTGCGCTCCGAGGCGGAGACCATGGTCCTCGACGGCTTCACCCAGCGTTCCCTCGAGCTGGTCCAGCCCCTGCGACCCGAGGGAAAACTTACGCTTTTCTCCGTCCTCGACCGCACCAAGACCCCTATGGGAAAAAGGCTTCTTCGTCGCTGGATCCTTGGGCCTCTTCGGGACCGGCCGGCCATCGAGGCCCGTCTGGACTCCGTGGAGATCCTCATCGCCACGAACCTCTGGGAGCGCCTGGAGAAGCCGCTCTCCCGCTGCCATGACCTCCCCCGCCTCCTTTCCTCCCTGGGGCTGGGAAACCCCAGTCCCCTCCATCTCCTGGCCTTGGCTCGGACCCTGAGCGCGGTGGAGGAGATCTCCCAAATCTTTGCGGAACTTGCCGATCCTCTTCCTGAGCCCCTTGGCCGGATAAAGGAAGCGTTAGCCCAAGCACCCATGGGGCTTCCCAACCTTTTGCGCCGAGCATTGGTGGAGAACCCGCCGCCCAGTGTGGACGAGGGC
>JBBIVL010000080.1:0-6196 GCA_037439765.1 Candidatus Bipolaricaulota bacterium | reverse complement strand
CCGAGGTTTTCCATCATGGCCTTTTAGTCTACCGCGGCGGGGAGGAACTAGTCGAATCCGTGGCCGCCCTGGACGCAGCCTTTGGGCCCTCCTCAATGCGCACCAACGCAGGGACGAAGAATCCGCCAAGGCCCATCACAAAAAGACTCGCCCCGCCCAGGATGAACCACACTTGGATTCCCAGAAGGTCGGCCACCGGGCCAGCGAGCGCCAATCCCAAGGGGCTTGCTCCGGTAGCCATGCTCGAAAGCGAGGAGAACACGCGGCCTTGCATCTCCGGGGCCACCGCGGCCTGAAAGATCGCGATCAACGGCCCGTTGGTGATGGGGTTCATGACGCCGAGCAGGGCCATGGCTCCCACCGCCACCAGGAACAAATGGGCCGGGACAAACCCCAGCGTCAAAACCCCGAAGCTCATCCCCAGCATTCCCAAAAGGGACGTGTAGATTCGGCGTTTGAACCCACCCCAGACGGAGAGGATCAGACCGCCGGCGATGGTGCCAAAGCCGAACGCGGCTTCCAACGTCCCCAGCTCCAACGCGCCTTTTCCAAAATGCTTGCTCACCAGAAGGGGAAGTAGGGAAAACGCAGGATTGAGGAGGGCGTTGAGGACGGTGGCCCCAAGGAAGAGGTAAACGGCGCCCCGCCAGCTCCATATGTACCTGAATCCTTCCTTGAGCTCCTGAAAATAAGGGGACCGTTTTCCTTCGCGCGCAGGCTGGGGGATGGAAAGGAAAAGGAGGGGGGTCACAGCGCAAAGGGCGGTGACCACGTCAATCCCAAGGATTCCGTGCATGGGAAGGAGGGAGAGGAGGAAAGCGGCCAGGGGCGGGGTCACGATGTTCATCACCCCGTGCATTGTTTGGTTCAGGCCGGAGATGCGAGCAAGATGCTCCTTGGGAACCATAAGGGAGATGGAAGCGGTCATGGCCGGCCAGTGGAATGCGCCCCCTAAAGCCCGCAGGATTTTCACGAGGAAAATGTGCCAAACCTCCGCTTTCCCAGCCCAAAAGAGGAGGGCAAGAGCCAAGGAGACCAAGGCAATGAGGCTGTCGGCGACGATCATCACCCGTCTTCGATTCCAGCGGTCGATGAGGGCCCCGGCGAAAGGCCCGAGGAAAACCTGGGGCAGGATGGCCACGAGGCTAGCCGTGGCCAAGACCGTGGCTGAGCCGGTCTTTTGTGTCAGCCACCAAATGAGGCCGAATTGGGCGATGGCGCTCCCGAAAAGTGAGATCTGTTGCCCCACCCAGATCGTGAAAAATCTCGCCTTCCAGTCCCGGGGTTCGCGCATCTTTCCCCTTTTTCAAAGCAAAAGGCGCGCAAGAAGTCGCGGGGGAAGGGAGCCACAGGAGAGGATGGCGTCGTGGATCTCCCGCAGGCTTGCTCCGGGCCGCTTCCTTTTGTATTCCTCAATCACCTTCAGGATCTCGAGCTTGCCCACAAGATAGGAAAGGGGCTGGGTGGGGCTTGTCGTGTAGCGGCGGACCTCGGCTAAAGCATTGGCCCGCTCCAGCCCCGCCTCCCGCACCAGGAACTCCACCCCTTCCTCGACGTTCATCCCTTTCACGTGCAAGGAAACATCGAGGATGATGCGGGCCGCGCGCCAAAGCTGGTCCTGAAGCCGCGCCAGCTTCTGCACCGGATCGGCCAAATACCCCAAATTCTCCATGAGCTCCTCGCAATAAAAGGCCCAGCCTTCCACGAAAAGGGAGGAAAGGGCGCTTCCGAGCTTCCGAGGGAGAGTTTTGGCGTAGCGGTTGGCGAAAACGAGCTGCAAATGATGGCCGGGATAGGCCTCGTGGACCACAGTCACCGGGATCTTCGCGAAGTTATGGCCCCGAAGCTTTTCTTCCTTCACTTGCCGGGGCAAGAAACGGTCCACCGGGGTGACGAGGAAAATCCCTTCCTGTCTTTCCTCGAGGGGGCCGGGCATCATGTAGGCCGCGTAGGGCATGGTGGGCCGCAGGGCCGGAGGGGTGGGCTTCACCAAAAGCTTCTCCCCTTCGGGAATGGTCACGATCCCCTTTTTCTCCACGAATTCCCGGGCCTTCGCCATCTCCCGCCGATACACGGAAAGAAGCTCGCCCGGCCGGGGATGATGGCTTTTGGTTTCTTCGATGATCTCCCGCGCCGATTTTCCCGGCGCAATTTTCTTGGCCAGGACGTCCATCTCGCGCCGCGTCTCTTCCAAAATCTCCCAGCCCAGCTCCAAAAGTTCCTCCGCGGAGTAAGGGAGCATGTGGTCCTCATGGAGGATCTCCTCGAACAGTTCTTTTCCGGCCGCGAAATCCCCTTGGGCATTGGGGAGGATCTCGTGCTCAAGAAAATCAGCATAATCCGCAAGAGCCTGGGTGGCTCGCCGGCTTTCCCGAATAACTTTGGGAGCGAGCCTGGGCGCTCCCAAGCTCAGGGCAGGAATCACAAAGCGAAAGAGGAGAAGGCTTCGGCGGGCTCCCTCCAGGGCGATTTCCGCCCAAACTTTGGGAACTTTGCGCGGCTCAAGGTTTTCCTTCCCTTCGCGAAGGACACGAGGGACCTCGCTGAGCCTTCCCCGGACGCTCTCAAGCCGTTTGGGGAAAGGCGCGGAATCCCGGAGGAGAAGGAGGCCCACCCCGCCCACGGCCTCCATGAGGTACATCGAAGGATTTCGCTCAAACGTCCGTCGTTTTTGGAACTCCCGCAGAAATGAGCGCACAAGGCGAATGACCAAAGCATGGTCCACCTGGGCATCAAGGCTCCATCCCTCCGTGTTGGCTGCCTCCAGCTCCGCCAATGCCTCGCGCAGAAGCTTTTCCAGGCGGGCCCGGGCCTTTGCATCATGCTGTCCCAGGAGATGATCGAAGCGATGGTCGCCAAGCTGGGTGGCGGCCACCGGGTTTTCCTCCAAAAGGCGGGAAAGCCAAACCTCAAAACGCTTGTAGAAATCATGCTCGGAGACTTGAGCCATCGCCTCCCCCCTTAAGCCTTGCCCAGAAAAATGTCACCGGCTGCGGTCTCCACATAAATGCGGCCTTTTGGTTTTTCCCCGATGCATCCGTAGACACGGCCTTCCCGAATTTCCTTGGCGTCCAAAGAAAATTCGCACTCGATGTCCCCAAAATCCGTGCGCAGGAAGACCTCCGCTTCTGTGTCCTTGGGAAGTGCAAGGAAAACGTCGCCCGAGCTTGTCCGAATTTTCCAGGTGCTTTCGGAAAGATCTCCTTTCAGCTTCACATCGCCGCTTCCGGTGAGGATGCGAATCTCCCCTTCCACGGAGGCCAAGGCCACATCACCTGAGCCCGTTTCCAGATCAAGGTCGCCTTTCACCTCCTCGCCGGAAATGTCGCCGCTTCCCGTGCGGATATTCACCGCTCCGAACACTTGGGAAAGCTTTATGTCCCCGCTTCCGCAGCGGACGCGCACTTCCCCGCTCAAATCTCTAAGGACCACATCCCCGGAGCCGGTGATAAGGCGCAGGCTTTTGGAAAGCCCCTCGGCCGACACATCCCCGGAGCCCACTTCCACCTCCACTTCCGCCCCAGGGGGAAGGGCGAGGCGACAGTCCAAGGTCACTCCGTCCGGTTCCGGTCCGACTCGGAGAATTCCATCGGAGAAGGACAAGGGCGGCGAGGCCAAAAGAGCTCGCTCCGCGTCCTCCGCCGTTCGTGCCCATCCGTGGACCTCGTAGTGGAGCTCCACCTCCGCCTCGGGCTTATCGTGGGAGCGGAGAAACACATGGCTTGCGTCGCCCACGATTTCCACGCGCAGGACCCCGGTCACCGGAAAACTTCGTGTTAGCGTGCACCGACGCATTCTTACCTCCAGCGCTCGAGCTCCTTCTTCCACCGTTCTAGCTCCTTCTTTCGCCGCTCCCGTTCCCACAGGAAAAAGAACGGTGAAAAAAGCACGGCCAGCACAGTCCCCAAGCCCACAAGGCCAGCCACAACGATCACGACGGGAACCACGATGGTCAGGACCAAGCCCACCACGAAAACAACGATGGGAAGGGCCATGGCCGCGCCGATGATCCCAACAAAGACTCCGGCAATTCCACTCCAAGACCCAAAAACTCCGCCCAGGGTGCTTCCCAAAACGGTGCCCACGATACGCAACGGAAGGCCCAGGGCGAGCTCCACCACCATCCGCGCCTTCCACGCCAGTCTCGAAAGGATGCTCATCCCTTCACCTCCTCTTTCACCACCGCGCCCGGCGCCACCTCCAACGACTCGGTGTATTCCACCCGCTCGATTCGGCAGCCCGGGCCGATCTTCACTTTCCCGCCGCGAACCAGCTGGGCCTGGGTGGCCTCCAGCTCCATCTCATCGCCCTCGATGACCTCCGCGGTGAGCTCCTTCACCGAGCTTTGGCCGAAGAGGAGGCTCAGGGCGCTGGTGATGAGGCCGCCCAGACTTTTTTGTCCGGCGCGGACGAGGATTTTCTCGCCCCCGATTTCCCGAGCGCTGGCCCGGCCCTCCAGCTCCACCTCCACCCGATCCGCGGAAAGAAGCCCGCCCACTTCGAAGGCCCCCGTGAGGCGAAACGTGTCCACCTCCACGTTCTCCTCCACGGAAAGGGCCCCTCCGGCGCGGAGGTATCCGCCGGCAATGCTCTTGGCATGAATCGCTCCGGCCAACTTCAATTCCTTGGCCTTGATCCGGCCAAGGACCTTGCAGGAGCCCACGGCCTCCCCTTCCTCCACCTCCAGGTCCCCCTCGCACCGGAAGGATCCGGCGGCCTCGAATTTTTGGGCCCTGAGGTTCCCTTCCACCTTGGCCGAGCCCGCAGCCTTGAACTCCTCGGCCGTGAGGTCTCCCACCACCCGGCCAGAACCCGCGATCTTTACGGTTCCGTAGGTACCGCCCTCGATCCGGCCCGATCCGGAAATGGTCACATTTCGCTCACTCACGTCCTTCACCTCCTAAGGCCAGTTTCACCGCTTCCACAATTTTCTCCAAATCCAACCGCACCTTGATCCGGCATTCCGGATCGAGAACCAGTGGTTCCCGGCCGACCAGGGCCAGGGGAGCCTTGAACGAAAAACCCTCCCGGTCCACGCTTTTCTCCGCCAGGATAAGGAACAGGCCGGTGGGAGCACGGAGGGCTTCCTGCGCGGCCTGCACCAAATTTACAAGGAGTCTTCCCTCGGGAACCTTGGCCCCCCGCCGCACGGCCTCCGCCCCGCAGGCCAAGGCCACAAGCTCGGTAAACGTGTGCTCCCCCGCCTTCCACAGGAGCTCTTTCCCCTCGGGGCCGATGGGCGCGAGCGTGAGGGGGTCGGGGAAAGCGACCTCCGCGGGCACCACCTCCGGAGAAAGGAGGCGCACCAGCTCCTCCAAGGGATGAGCATCCTTGAGGCGGAGGATGTCCTCGATGCGCTTGAGGATTTTTTCCCTGGGGAAGAAGGTTTCCTGGCCGGTGAAGGTGGAGCGTCGGACAAACCAGGACTCGGGAATGAGGCCCAGACGCTTCCAACGGTAGAGTTGGCCGTAGGAGATGCCGGTGAGGCGGAGGACCTCCTTTTTGGGGATCAGCTCCTCAGGGGGCTCCACGAGGGCCTCACCTCCTGGGACTGCCCAGTTCCGAGCTTTTGCTGAACTTCCACGGGCCAAAAGGCCATGAGGCCAAGCGTTCCTAGGGTCACCATGGGATCACCTCCGAATATTGTAACATCACACTGTGCCCGAACCCACCGCCGGGTGCACCCTTCTCCGGCGCGGCCAGCGCATGAGTCTTCGCGCAGAGCGCGTGAGGGTCCGCTATTCCCCTCGGAGCTCCGGCACGTGGGCCAAAACCTGGCCTTCCTGACCAAGCGGGTGGTCCATGATCTTGCCCAAGACCTCCGCAGGCCACGTTCCACACACCAAAAGCTCTACCATGCTCAACACGGTAACCACCTCCGAGGGGCAGTATAACATCACACTGTTACAACGTCAACCCCGCCGCCCGGGTAAACCGCGGCGGACCCCGCAAGTTCAGACTGGAAAAGAAAAAGCGGCCCTTATTCCGTCAAGAAACGCGAGGCCTGATAGGGAGTAGCAAAAAAGCGGGGCGCAGAGGCCCCGCGGAACGTAATCCCCTTCCGCAAAAAACTCAGCGGCCCACTATGGAAACGCCGCGCACCAACATGGGCGGGGTGAGAAGGGTTCCGCCCACCCACTCCGCCTCCCCGCCTACCTGGATGAGCCCCTCCTTTCAGACCTCATAGGCGTTCCCG
>JBBIVL010000079.1:0-6464 GCA_037439765.1 Candidatus Bipolaricaulota bacterium | reverse complement strand
TCCCGAGTTCGCACGTGTTCGCGCACCTGAGCGCGGCCCGGCAGAGTGAGGGCGGACAAGGCCTCGGCAATTTCTGCGGCATCCGCGCCGCTTTTGGCCAGACTTCGCACAGTGTGGCCGATGATCCCCAAGGGAATTCTTTCTGCGGCCAGATTTTCGATCTGCGCCCAAAGCTCAGGACTCAAGGGAACGTCGAGCTTGAGCAAGGATGAAGCCAGTCCAGGTAGCCCCGAAAGGGCTTTGGCTTCGGAGGCCATGGGCCCCAGGACCCCGGCTTCCACGGCCTGGGAAAGCTTTTCCAGGACCTCTGTCACCGTGGCGCTGCCCGTGGAAAGGGCGATGAGGGCCAGCTCCAAGGCCCGCACGGCAAACCCGATCTCCTCCTCCCCAAGTTCCGTCCAGCGGAGGGTTTCCAAAATCTCCTGGGCCTCTTTCACGGAGAGGACGCCGCTTGTGAGGGCCGCCTCGAGGAAGAGGCTCGCCCGCTCAAGAAGGGGTTCCGGCACTGAAGGATTGGCCTGAAGGATGGTAAGGATATCCTCGGGCAGGGCCTGGGCGAGCGCCATGCTGCCGAGAAGGGCACATCCGAGGGCCAAGAACAACTTCCTCATACATCACCTCCTACCCCATTATACTGGAAAGTGGTGGTCAAATTGGCGGAGGAAAAACGTCGGGGGAAACTTTGGGCGTGGCCAGGATAGCGATCATTGGGGATCTCAACTGGGACTTGGTTTTCCGGATTCCTCGGTTTCCTGAGCGGGGCGGGGAGGTCCTGAGCGGGGAGGCTCTTCTTCGGTTGGGTGGCTCGGCGGCCAACACCGCCCGGTTTCTGGCTAAGCTTGGGGTGGAGGCCCGGCTTTTCGCAGCCGTGGGCAACGATCCCCTGGGAGAATGGGCCCGCCGCGAGCTCAAAGCTCACGGCGTCTCCATATCCTTTCTGCAAGAGATTCCCACGACCACCGGGATCTGTTGCGTTTTGGTGGAGGAAGGCGGGGAACGAACCCTTCTCACCTCCCGCGGGGCCAATGTCTCCCTTGGACCGGAACTTCCTCCGGGCTTACTGGATGGGGTCGATTGGTTGCACATTTCCGGCTACGCCCTCCTTGCCCCTTCCTCTCGCGCTGCCGTTCTTGCCGCGTTGACCGACGCCAGGGAAAGAAAAATTCCGGTGAGTTTCGATCCCGGCATGGTCTTCGCCCACCACGGCAGTTTTCATTTTTGGGAACTTTTCCCTGTGGATGTGTTCCTGCCCAATTTGGAGGAAGCCCACGCCTTGGTGGGCCAAAAGGCGGAAGAAGAGTTTCTTCTTGCCATTTCGCCCTTCGGACGGAGAGTTTTCCTCAAGCTTGGCGCGCAGGGAGTTTTGGCCATGGAAGGAGAAAAAATCGTCCTAATCCCGGCGATACCGGTAGAGGTCAAGGATACGTTGGGTGCTGGTGACGCCTTCAACGCCGGAGTCATCGTTGCCAGCCTCCTAGGCGGAAGCATCCTGGCCCAGGCAGCATTGGGGAACGTCCTGGGGGCCCTGACCTCTGCGGGGCTTTTGCCTGCTCGAGAAAACGTGAATCGCCTCATCCACGCCCTTCCTGAAAAAATCCGCACCGAGCTTGCAGATTTGCTCCCCTCCTTGGGCCTGTAAAATGCTCCCTGTGTGGGCCGAACTTTTTGGGAAGAAAAAGCCGCTCATCGGGGTGATCCATCTTCCGGCCCTTCCCGGAGCTCCCAGAAACACCGGGCAGACTTTGGCGGAGATCGTAGAACGTGCCTTGCAGGACGTTTATGCCCTGGAAGAAGGCGGGGCCGATGCCGCCATCGTTGAGAATTTTGGGGACCGACCATTCGCGAAATACGCGGACAAGGCGGCCGTGGCTCAAATGGCCGTCATTGTCCGTGAGCTTGTGCGCGCGGCAAAAATCCCGATTGGCGTGAATATCCTTCGTTCCGATGGTCCCGCGGCCCTGGCCATCGCCCATGCCGCCGGTGCCGCCTTCATTCGCGTGAACGTTTTCTCCGGTGTGGCTTTCACCGATCAAGGGATGATCGAGGGCTGTGCCCGGGAGGTCCTCGCTCTGCGCAAAGCCTTGGGGGCGAAGGTCGCGGTCTTTGCCGATGTGTACGTGAAACACGCCTTCCATTTTGGGGATCTTGCCGATGCCGCGCGGGACGCGGCCCGGAACGGCGCCGACGCCCTCATCATCACGGGAAGGGCCACGGGTCTACCTCCCCTCCCTGCGGATGTAAAGACGGCGAAAAAAGAAAGCGGGCTTCCCGTCCTCGTAGGAAGCGGGGTTACCCCTGAAAACATCGGGAAATTTACAAATGCTGACGGATTCATTGTGGGCACCTGGCTCAAGCGCGGCGGGATCGTGGACGAACCCGTGGATCCGGTGCGCGTGCGCCTCTTGGTACAGGCGGTACGAACCTAGCCCACGTGAGGCAAGAAAGAGGGCGCCCACGGCGCCCTCACCCGTTCATGCCAACGCCGCAGGCCTACACCTCGGGCTTGAGAGCAGGGAGGAGCTGAGCCCAAAGGGCTTCCATCGCCTGAGACAGGGCCTGGTACCACGCGGTCTGGGCGAATTCGGGAGCGCCAAAGGAAAGCTCCAGACTCCACCCCGCGAAAATGGACTCGATCTCAAAAGTTTTCGTGGCAATGGGTACGCCAATGTTCGGGTCGGGATAGAGCTCAGCTATGTAGATGCCCGGCGTAGCGGACGTTGGACCAGGAAACATCTGGTCCCATGTCCACTGCACACAGGGATCGGATGGGGTCGAGGAGGCTATGGGCGAGGTCCAGCTGGGGGTGGGAGAAGCCTGAGGGTGGATAACCACGTAGAAGTTCCTGGGGGGTGTAGGGTCCAAATACCCCAGGACCACAGGTTCGCCTTGGTAGTACGCGGATTTATTCGTGCGGAAGCCGCCCAAGCACACGTCCCACGGGATGGAGAGGAAGAGCTGGAAGGCCAACGTAGCCTGGCCTTGGCCCTGGCCCTTGGCCTGGAGGGTGGCGCGCACCTGGTTTGTGGCAAGATCGAAAACGCGCAAGGAAAGGAGAACCTCGGCGCTCACAGCCTGGATGGCCAAAGGTCCAAGGCCGATGGTGATCCGCGCCGTGCGCAAGTCTTCGAGGGTGCCCAAAAGGAGGATCTGGGCGCCCAAGGCCTGGGCTCCGGCTTTCCAGACGTTTTCGTCCCGGATCAGGAACCCTTGGCCGACCCGCCAACTTTCCAGGGCCCGGGCGGGGATAACCGAAAATCCCGCGTCCTGGAGCTTTTTCTCCAGCATCTCCGCCAGGCCGAAATCCGCACCGATGAGGCCAGCCCGCACCGTGAATGGGGCCACGACAACCACCGGAAGCTGGGCCCAGGCCCAAACTCCCGCCGCTAGAACCGCAAACGCCACAAGGGTTTTCTTCATCGCGCACCTCCTGCTCAACCTACACGCTGGGCACCAAGAGGGTTCCCTCAACGAAGCTCCACCACGGTGACCCCATCCCCGCCCTCGCCCGGCGGCGCGAGGTGGCAATCCTTCACAAAGGACAGGGTGCGGAGATGTTCGTGGATGGCCTGGCGAAGGGCGCCGGTGCCGCGGCCATGGATGATGCGGCCCGAAGAGAAGCCCGCCCGCAAGAGTCGATCCAGCCAAAGGTCCACCCGCCGCAGGGCTTCCTCCACCGTGAGCCCGCGCACGGAAATTTCCAACTCCACGTTTTGGGGGATGTCCACCACCGGCCGGACCGGGACTTGTGGTGGGGCCTCGGCCGGAGCGAGGGCGGAAAGGGGGAGGGTCACGCGCCGACCCCGCACCTCCACCTCCGCTTCCCCCTCACCCAGAGCAAGAAGGACCCCGATCGCACCGGAAGAGAGAATCCGAACGGAGTCCCCTACCTCCAGGGCCTCCCTTCTCCGCGGCGGACTCGGCGGCGGGGCCTCCGGAAGTTTCTCCGCTACCTCCTCTACCCGCTTCAAAAGCTCCCGGCGGGCAGCAACGGACTCCACAGCCCGGGCCTGGGCAATGAGCTCGGAAAGCTCCCTCCGTGCCGCGCGGATTTCCTCCTCCAGGCGACGGAGCTCCCGATCTAAGGCCTCCGCCTTCTTTTCCCGCAGGGCCTGAAGCCTTTTTTCGTATTCCGCCCGCAGTTTCCGCAGGGCCTCCCGTTCCACCTCCAAATTCGCTCGAAGTTTTCGCGCGAAGGACCGCTCCCGCGCGAGCTCCTCGATGATCTCCTCGGCCCGGATTTCCCCAGCAGTGAGCTTCCCTCGCGCCTGCTCCACGAGCTCCTTGGCGAGCCCCAGCCGCTCAGCCACAAGTAGCGCGCAGGATTGCCCGGGCACGCCCTGGAGCACCCGGTACGTGGGCGAGAGGGTTTCCAAGTCGAACTCCATGGAGCAGGAGAGGATACGGGGATGGGCCACGGCAAAAAGCTTCACCGGCGTGAGATGCGTGGCCACCGCCGCCAAACACCCGATCCCCAGCAGGTGCTCGAGAATGGCCAGGGCCAGGGCTGCGCCCTCCTGGGGATCGGTGCCGGCCCCAAGCTCGTCGAGGATCACCAACGTGCGCTCGTCCGCATCCGCGAGGATGTCGATGATGTTCGTCATGTGCGAGGAGAATGTGGACAGGCTCTGTTCGATGGATTGCTCCTCGCCGATATCGGTGCGGATTTTTTCGAACACAGGAAGGGCCGTGCGACCCCCCGCAGGGAGAGGGATTCCCGATTGGAAAAGAGCACAAAAAAGGCCCAAGGTCTTCAAGGTGACGGTTTTCCCGCCGGTGTTCGGCCCGGTGATGACCACCACCGGCTTTTCCTCCCCGAAAGCCAAGGAGACGGGCACCGCGCGCTGACCCAACAGGGGATGCCGGGCCTCCCAAAGCTCCACCCGTGCTTCCTCCCGGAGCGGGGGAATCACCGCGTTCCAGGCCCGGGAGAAACGGGCGCGGGCATACAAGCTATCGAGGCGGGCCAGGAGCTCCAGGTCCTCCTCGATCTTCTCCGCCGCCGCAAGGAAAAGGCCCGTGAGTTCCAAGAGAATCCGGTGTTTTTCCCGATCAATTTCGTCCTCGATTTCTCGCAGGCGGTTGTTGAGGGGCACCACCTCGGCCGGCTCGGCAAAAAGGGTCTGACCGCTGCCCGAGGCCTCGTGGACCACCACGCCTAGGGCCCGGGCCCCGGTCTTGAGGGGCACCACATAGCGGCCGCCCCGCCGGGTGACCACTGGATCCTGTACATGTTCCCGATGCCGCTCCAAGAACCGGCGCAGGGTCTCTTGGATCTCCTGGGTTACCTCCTGGCGAGCGGAGAAGAGGGTCCGCAGCTTGGCCGTGGCATCCTCGCGGATCTCGCCACGGTCGTCGAATACCCGCCAAATTCGGGTGAGAAGAGCGGTCTGGTCGGAGAGGTGGCCGGCCAAACCGGCCAAACCCGGATGATCCGGGCGTTTCAGGGCCTGGGCGATGTCCGCAGCGGCTTCCAACGTTTCGGCCACGGGGAGGAAGGCCTCAGGCGGAAGGATCCCGTGCTCGCGGGCCTCGGCCAAAAGGGGGCGAAGATCGTGGATGGGCCCGGGGGAGAACCCGGCCCGCACGGCTTCCTCCATTTCGGAAAGGAGGGTGAATTCCCGGCGAATCCAGGAGGGGTCAGCACAGGGGCGGAGATTCCGCACGGCCTCGCGCCCCAAGGTCGAAGCGCTATACCCGGCCACGATCTCCAAGACCTTGGCTAGTTCTAGGTCCCGGGCGCTTCGCTCGTTCAGAACCTCCATCGTTCAATCCTCGGATGGCATGCCCATGATGTGGTAGCCAGCGTCCACGAAGAGGACTTCGCCGGTGATCCCGCTCGCAAGGGGTGAAAGAAGGAAGACTGCGGCGTTTCCCACCTCCTCCTGGGTGATGTTACGCCGAAGGGGCGCGGCTTTCCCGGCGCACTCATACATTTTTGTGAAGCCCGGAATGGAGCGGGCGGCCACGGTCATCACCGGCCCGGCGGAAATAGCGTTCACCCGGATCCCTTTGGGGCCAAGCTCGTAGGCCAAATACCGGACGCACGCCTCCAACGCAGCCTTGGCCGCGGCCATCACGTTGTAGCGGGGCACGACCTTCTCGCTCGCGTAATAGGTGAGGGTGAGGAGGGCACCGCCCTCCCGAAGGAGGAGTTCGGCCTTTTTCGCCACGGCTACGAAAGAATAGGCGGAGACCTCGAGGGCCACTTGCCAATCCTCGCGGCGGGTATCGAGGAACCTTCCGGCGAAAGCCTCGCGGGGCGCGAAGGCCAGGGAGTGCACAAGGAAATCCAGGTGCTCCCAAGTTTCCGCAATTCCCCGGAATAGGGCCTCAAGCTCCTCTTCTTTCGTGACGTCAGCCTGGAAGAGTTTTGCCGGACCCAGGTTTTGCGCGAGTTTCTCGGCCTCCGGGCGGAGCCGCTCGCTTTGGTAGCTCAAGGCCACCTCGGCCCCGGCCTCGCGGAG
>JBBIVL010000078.1:0-6552 GCA_037439765.1 Candidatus Bipolaricaulota bacterium | reverse complement strand
AACTTTACCCGGGCTTTTGGCTTTGGCGAGAAGCCGCCAAATGGAAAACCCACGGGAGCGCCATTTTCGTTCGTAGCGAGTGTTCGGACCTTCGGTCAGAAGTTCCGGGCCCTCCACCAAAACGCCCGCCTGGGAAAGCTTGTCCCGCGCCTCCTCCGCGTACCAGCGGGCATCGGTGACGAGCTGGAATTCCCCGTCCGGGCGGAGAACCCCGGCCAGGGTCCGGGCGAAATCCTCGTCCACCAGGCGTCGGTGGGCATGGCGGCTCTTTGGCCAAGGGCAGGGGAAATTCACGTAGACCCGAAATACACTCCCCTCCGCAAAAAGCTCGCGTAGCCCGAATTTCCCGTCCAACAGGGCCAGTCTCACGTTCTCAATCCCGGCCTGGGCCAGTTTCCTCCCGGTCTTGACGATGCAGGTGAGGCTTGTTTCGAATCCCACCCAATTCCAGTCCCGGTGGGTTTGGGCCATCTCCACGAGGAATTCCCCGTTTCCGAATCCGATCTCCACGCAGAGGGGGGCCTCACGGCCGAAGAGTGCCGGCCAACTGGGCGGAAGCTCCTCCCAATGCGCAGGCTGGATGAGGTAGCAAGCGAAGTCCACGGGTCCAAGAATACCGTACACTCCGAAGGATGGCCGGCCGCTTCATCGACGCCGAGGTGGAGGTGCGTTTTCGGGAGAAGCCCGGTCCGCCCACGAGTTTTGTGTGGGAGGGGAAGGAGCACCGAATCGTGGAGATCCTGGAGTTTCGGCGCGCGCTGGATTTCAAAAGCGCCTGGTGGCGCAGGAGGCATCGGGATTGGTACAAGGTGCGCACGGAGGATGGCCGGGTGTTCGAGCTTTATTTCCACCGCGGCCCGGGCCGGCCCTATTGGGTCCTTTTGCGCGAGCTATAGGTCGAATTCGGCGACGAGGAAGGTGTGGTCCGAGGGCTTCTCCGCCCGGCGGGCCTCCCGGTCAATCCAGGACCGCACGGATTTCTCCGCGAGCGGCGGCGTGGCCCAGATATGGTCCACCCGCCAGCCCAGATTCCGCTCCAGCGCCTTGGGCACCCGGTAATCCCAAAACGTGTATTGCCCGGGTTCATTGGGGTGATGCTTGCGAAACACATCCACAAAGCCCCATTTGCGGATCTCCTCCAGGGCCGCCCGCACCTTGGGATGAAAGTCCACGTGGTTTCGAAGCTTGTCGGGGCTATGGACGTCGATCTCTTCGGGAGCCACATTGAAATCCCCGCACCAAAGGAGGGGCTCATCGGGGGAAAACCGGCGGGAGAAGAACTCCTTGAGCCGCGCCAGCCACGCAAGCTTGTACGCGAACATCGGGCTTTCCACGGATTGGCCTTGCGGGACGTAGGTGTTGACCACGGGTATTCCCCGCACCCAAAGGAGGATGAGACGGTCCTCGTCGGCGGGCTCCGAATCCAGGCCGAAATGCACGTCCTTGGGCTCCTCCCGCGTGGCCACGGCCACCCCAGCTTGGCCTTTGAAACCGCGGAAGACCACGTGGTAGCCCACGTCCTGAAAGGCCAGGGCCGGAAATTCCGCATCCGGGGTCTTCGTCTCTTGAAGGCAAAGGACGTCCGGTTTTTCCCGGGAAAGCCAAGAAAGGGCCAGGGGAAGGCGGCTGCGGATGGAGTTGCAGTTGTAGGTGGCCACCTTGAACAGGGCCATAATCCACCTCCCTCGGATTCTACTCCGCGAGCGCCCGGTAAAACTCGGGCCTTCGGTCGCGGAAAAGATCGTTCATGGGCGTGAGTTTTTTGTCCCGAGCTTTCTCCGGGTCGATCTCCACCACCATCGCCTCTTCCGTCCATTGGTCCGAAGCGGCGAGGATCTCCCCGGTGGGCGAGACGATCTGGGACATCCCCGTGAACTGGAGAGCCGGTTCCTCCCGAGCTTCCCTTCCCACCCGGTTGGCGGTGATCGTGAAGACCCGGTTTTCCAAGGCCCGCACGCGCATGGTGAGCTGGCCCAGTCCGGGGATCACGAGGTTGGCGGGATGAGCAATTATCTGGGCGCCCTTCAGGGCCAGGACCCGCGCGGCCTCGGGAAACATGTGGTCGTAACAGATGAGCATCCCCACGGAAATCCCATTCACGTCCGCCACAGAAAACGGAAGGTCACCTGGGGAAAACCAAAGCTTCTCCCGGAAAAAGAGGTGGACCTTGCGGTAGTGGCCAAGGACGCCCTTCGGCCCGAGGAGGACGGCGCTGTTGTAGAACGCGTCTTTAGCCCGCTCCGCCAATCCTGCCACGAAATGGGCCCCGCTTTCCTTGGCCAGCCTTTGCAGGGCTTTCAAGCTTGGTCCGTCCGGCACGGGTTCCGCAAGTTCCGCCACTTCCTCCTTCCGGGTAAATTGGTAGCCGGTGGTGCAAAGCTCGGGAAGGACCCAAAGGTCCGCGCTTTTCCCGGCGATAAGCTCCTCGATCCGCGCCAAATTCCGCTCCTTTTCCCCGAATTCCGGGGCAAACTGGACATATCCCACGCGCATGGCCTCACTTTATCCTCGGGGATTTCGGGGCCAAGGACGGATGAGCCCTGCCCCGACCGCAGCTAGGATTTTGGGCTATGCCGTTTCACGTGGGCGAGAAAAGGTTCGCCGAACTGGTTAAGGAAGCACTTGCGGAGCTTCCGCCGGAGTTTCAGCGCTACCTGCAAGGCCTGGAGGTGCGGGTGGAGGACTATCCCCCGGACGAGCTCATGTGGGAGTGGGGAATGAAGCCCCCGAATTACCCGTTTGGGATGTATGAAGGGCCGAGCCTCCTTGAGGCCGACGATCCCCGGGATTTCCCCGGAACCGTTGTCCTTTACCGGCGGCCACTTGAGGAGTGGTGCCAAACGGACGAGGAGCTGCGGGATCAGATCCGGCGCACCGTGTTCCATGAGCTCGCCCACCGGTTTGGCTTTCCCGAGGAGGGGATGCCCGAGGAGCTTCGGGCCGGTGCGGGTTTCCCTTGGCGGGAAGAGGAGAAAAAGACGGAGATCGCGCGTTATTTGGAGCAGGCCAAGCACGATCTTTCCGCGGCCGAAGTCCTTTTGGAGAAAGGTTTCTTTGATTGGGCCTTGGAAGCGGCCCTCACCGCGGCCTATCGGGCCTTGGTCTCCTTTTTAGTGCGGGAGGGGGAGGATCCCGAGGTGGTGATGGCCGAGGGTATTCCCATGCTCCTCTTTCGCGCGGCCAAGCGCGACCGCCGTTTCTCCCAATTTCCGGAGCTTCCCCGTCTGGACCGGATAAGCACGGACATGGGGGATCCAGGGGTGGAGCGGCCCGGTCGGCGCGTGCGCCAAAAGGACGCGGCCTCCGCGGTGCGCTTGGTTCGAGAACTTTTGGCCTTGATCGGAGGGGGTGGCGATGGAGCGGTTTGAAACGGAGGTGGCGGGGACAAAGCTGGTGTTGGTTCAGGGCGACATCACCAAGCAGGAGGTGGAGGCCATTGTGAATGCGGCCAATCCCGATCTCACTCCCGGAGGCGGCGTTTCCGGGGCCATCCATCGCGCCGGAGGGCCGGTGGTCACCGAGGCCGCGGCGAAGATCCGGCAGGAACGGGGCCGCCTTCCCACAGGCGAGGCCGTGCTCACCCCGGGTGGGAACCTCCCGGCTCGCTACGTGATCCACACCGTGGGCCCGGTTTGGCACGGCGGGGACCGGGGAGAGCCCGAGCTTTTGGCCAAGGCCTACCGGTCCTGCCTTTCCTTGGCCGTGGAACAGGGGATCAGGACCATCGCCTTCCCCAGCATCTCCACCGGAGCCTACGGGTACCCGGTGGCGGAGGCCGCGGTGGTGGCCCTGCGCACGGTGCGCGATTTCCTCCGGGAGAATCCCGGGAAACTCGCGGAGGTCCGGTTCGTTCTCTTTTCCTCTTCGGATTTTTCGGCGTACCGGGCGGCCTGGGACAAGGTGGGCGTATAATCCCGGCCCATGATCCGCGAGGGAAAACCCAGGGACACGGTGCAAGCCATCTTTCCCGATGGCCGGATCCTTGAAGGGCCGGTGGGCACGAAACTTTTGGAGTTCGTGACCGCGGCCTACCCTGATCCCACGGTGCCCGCGGTGGCCGCCCTGGTGGATGGGGAACTGCAGGAGCTTTCCGAGCCTCTTCGCCGCGACGCCGAGATCCGCCCGATCTTCATGACCGATTCCGAAGGTATCCGCATCTACACGCGATCGTTGAGCTTCCTTTTGGCGGCGGCTGTGGCTGAGCTTTTCCCGCAGGCCAGGCTGGTCATTGACCACTCCGTGCCCTTCGGCGGCTACTACTGCCGAGTTATTGGCCGGCCACCGTTCTCCCCGGAGGAGCTTGCGCAAATTGAAGACCTCATGCGCCGATGGGTGGAGGAGGACCGGCCCATCGAAAAGGAGATTCTTCCGGCAAGCGAGGCCGCCCGCGTCCTTGCCGAGCAAGGTTTCTCCCGCAAAGCGGCCCTCCTTTCCGCGCAGAATTCCTCCGCCATCCCCCTTTATTGGCTTGGTAATTTCCGGGAGTGCTTCTTCGGCCCGATGGTCCCCTCCACCGGGCATCTCCGATATTTTCGGCTGCATCCCTATCACGACGGGTTCATCCTTCAATTTCCACGAAGGGAACGGCCCACGGAGCTCGCTCCCGTGGAGGATTACCAGCCCCTTTGGCAGGTATTCGAGGAGTACGGCCGCTGGCTCGAGCTCCTCGGCGTTTACGACGTCCTCAGCGTGAACGAGGCCATCCGCACCGGTCGCATGACCGAGGTGATCCTCGTTTCCGAGGCCCTGCACGAGCAGAAGATCGCGGAGATCGCACGGACCATCGCCCAGCGCGAGCCAAAGATCGTTCTCATCGCCGGTCCTTCCTCCTCGGGGAAGACCACGTTCACCAAGAGGTTAGCTGTGCAGCTTTTGGCCTTGGGCCTTCGGCCTTATCCAGTCTCGTTGGATGACTATTTCCTTCCCCGGGAAGAGATGGCCCGCCGCGGCCTCACCGACTTCGACGACATCTCCGCCGTGGACCTCCCCCGCTTCCACGAGCAAATGGCCGCACTTGCCGCGGGAAAAGAGGTGACCCTCCCCCATTTCGACTTTCCCACGGGAACGCGAAAGCAAGGGCTCAAGCTGCGCCTGGATAGCGAGGCCCTCCTCCTCGTGGAGGGCCTGCATTGCCTCAACCCCGCGGTCCTCCCCGCGGAGCTCGGGAAAAAGGTTTTTCGCATCTATGTTTCCGCCCTGACTCAGCTCCAGATCGACGATCACGTGCGCATCTCCACCACCGACACGCGCCTAATTCGCCGGATCGTGCGGGATGCGGCATTCCGCGGGTATTCCGCGGAGCAAACCCTGGCCCTTTGGGGGAACGTGCGGCGCGGGGAGAAGCGCTTCGTTTTCCCCTACCAAGGGCAGGCGGACGTGATGTTCAACTCCGCCTTGGTCTACGAGTGGAACGTTTTGCGGAGCCGCGCGGAACCGCTGCTTTTACAGGTGCGCCATCCCCGGCTGCGTCTCGAGGCGGAAAGGCTTTTGGGAATCCTGCAGTGGTTCACCCCCTATCCGGGAGAAGAGGTTCCCGCCACCTCCATTTTGCGGGAGTTCATCGGCGGCGGAATCCTGGCGAGTTACTACCCTAGTCCGTTTGAGCGGGCCACATGGAGGCGAGCATGAGCGCGTTCGAAAAGAAATTCCGGAGGATCGAGCCCTGGGTGGGTTTTTCCGAAGTGCAAAAGCAATTGCATCGCGGTGGGGCCTTTTTGGTCTCCGTGGATAAGGACGGCCGGCCCAACGCCATGACCATCGGCTGGGCCCTCCTCGGCACCGCCTGGTACCAGCCCATCCTCCTTGTGTTGGTGCGGCCCTCCCGCTACACCCACGGCTGCCTCCTCCACTCCGGCGAATTCACGGTGAACGTGCCCTTTGGGAAGATGGAGAAGGAGCTCGCGTTCTGCGGGGAGAAATCCGGCCGGGATGTGGACAAATTCCGGGAGCTTGGGCTTCGCTGGGAAAAGGGCCGAGAGGTCTCCGTACCCGTCCTCACCGACTGCGATCTCGTCTACGAGTGCAAGGTGATCGCCAGGGTGGACATCGATCCCGCGGAAATCCTCTCCTCCGAGGTGCGGGCGAAATACTACGCCCAAGGGAACCTGCATACCCTCTTTTTTGGGGAGATCAAAGCCGCCTGGCGGGCGCGCTGAGAACCCTCAGGGCCTCCACCACGCCCTCGGCGATCCGCAAAGATCGATCGGAAAGCTTGAATGGGATCCGGGGATCTCGCCGGGGATCGATCTCCACGGCCTTCATCCCCGGCCGAACGGAAAGCCCCTCATGAAGGACCCCCCGGATCACCCCGGAAATGGGGGCGCGAAGCTCTTCCCCGTCCACCCGGGCCACGGCTTCTCCCTCCTCCACGAGGTCGCCGATGGTGCGCAAGGGAAAGAAAAGGCCTTCCTTTGGGGCGCGAAGGACGCGTTCCTCGCGCCGTTCCTCCACGGCGCAGGGAATATGGGTGGGCGGCGCGGCGCTTCCCGAAAGATAAACCCGACCAAGCTCCGGCCCTTCCAAGGTCTCCACCACGGCATGGCAATCCACCCC
>JBBIVL010000077.1:0-6700 GCA_037439765.1 Candidatus Bipolaricaulota bacterium | reverse complement strand
TGCTGGGCGTGGATTCGGACAATGACCCCGCCTTCATCAACGCCCACCTCCTTCGCTATTGTGAGGAGAAGAAGCTCAACTTCTCGCGCTGTCGGCCTTACCACAAGAACGACCAGGCTTATGTAGAACAGAAGAACTGGACGGCGGTGCGGAAACTCATCGGCTACGATCGCTACGAATCTCAGGAATCCTTGGAGATTCTGGAGGCCATCTATGCCGACTGGGAGCTGTATCTAAACTTCTTCCAGCCGATCCGGAAGGTGGTGGCGAAAGAGAAGGTGGGGCGGAAGGTGCGCAAGCGGTACGATCAAGCCCAGAGCTCGTACCACCGGGTTATCGCTTCTCCGGATGTGGACGAAGGAGTGAAGGAGAGGTTACGGGAAGTTTACCGAGCTCTCGATCCCGTCCTTCTTCGGGGCAAGGTTGAGGAGAAGTTAGCCAAGCTAAGGAGGCTTCATGGGTAACCGGAATTATGAGGCAACAGCCCCGCTTCGGTAACACCTACTTATGAGGCATTACGGCCCGAACACGTGGACTTTTCCGGTGGTAGGGCGGATCTGGGTGGTGAGGATGCGCGTGAGTGTGGTTTTTCCCGCGCCGTTTGGGCCAAGGAGGGCGAAGGTCTGACCCGCTTCCACCACAAGGTCCACACCGTCCAGGGCCCGCACGGCCTGCCCATAAACTTTGACCAGGCCCTGAACCTCCACGGCCGGGCTCATAGGGACAAATATCCTACGGAAACCATGGGGATTCGCAAGTTTCTTCAAAGAAAAAGCGCGGCGGCAAAAGCCGCCGCGCTCGCTGTCGCTCTTTTTAGGCGTTACTGGCCGTTGTTATACGGTTCTTGCCACATGGGGCAGCCGAAGAACCCGGGGCCAAAACCCCGGCCGAAGCCCCGGCCAAATCCACGGCCAAAGCCCCGCGGACCGAACCCGAACCCAAAATCCGGGGCTTTCGCGTAGCCCTCGGCCTTGTAGTACTCGAGCTTAGCCTTGAGCACGGCCTTGAGGTAGTCGGCCTGGGCCTGGGTCAGCGTCCCCTCGGCCACGGCCTCGTCGATCATCTCTGTCCTAGCCTCGTACATGGCCTGAAGAAGGGCGTCCTCGGTTACCCCGAGCTTTTCCGCCACTCGGGCAAGAAAGGAAGAGGCGGAGCTCGTCTCGGTCGTCTGAGCCCAGACCACGTAGCCCACGCTGCCCAAAGCGAGCAGCCCCAGGAGAGCCAACAGCCAAATTTTTGCGTGCTTGCGCACGTTGGATCACCTCCTGAGCCTTCATTCTCTCCAGGCTCGGTGGAGGGTCGACGAACGTTTTGTGAAACTCCTATGGAGAACGGCCCAGGGGCTCAGGCCCTGGGCATAGGCTCGGGAAAGCTCGCGCACGGCGGAAGGAGGGAAGCCGACCCGACACAGATCGCCGCGATGTCCCGCCCAAGGAAGATCGTGGTCGAGGGTAAGGATCACCGCTTTCTGCTCGGGGGAGTTTCTCCAGCGCCTTGCGCACCCGTTCCTCATCTTCCACCCCCGTGGCTTCACCAGGCAGCTCCTCATCCTCCGGCAAGCTTTGCGGTGTTCGCCGCAACACCTGCCAGGCTTGATTTCGAGCGATGCCAAAGACCCAGGTGGAAACTTGGGACCGTCCCCGAAAGTCCTTAGCCCCCCGCCCTACCGCGATCATCATTTCCTGCACCACTTCTTCCGCAAGGAACTCGTCCCGCACGGGGGTCAGGGCATAGCGAAACACACGGGGAGCATAAAGGCGGAAGAACTTCTGGAACGCCTGGTGATCCCCATGAGCCAGAAGCCTAGCTTCGTCCACTTCCTGACCTCCTCCTTGAGGTCTGTCGGCACGTTCTCCGCCCACGCCATGGTAACCCGACACCTCCTTTTTCGTAGGCTGCTCCAGTAGGTGGCAGTGCGGGGTGCCTCCGGTTCACCCGCCCGGGCGAAATCGGGTACGATGGAGGCGGAGGTGATCGGCGTGAGAAAGACAAGTTTCTTGAGCGTGGTGGGATTGGCGGTGCTGCTAGCAGGCCTCGTTCTGGGAGCGAAGGCCCAGAACCTGGAGCTCACCCTGTGGCGAATTCCAACTCCCAATTCCCTGCCTTACGGGATTGGCCTGGCCGCGGACGGCAAGGTCTACTTCACGGAGTTCTCCGGGAACAAGCTCGGGCAACTCGATCCTGAGACGAACGAAATCCGGGAAAGACCGGTAGGCCCTGGCCCGAGCGGCCTTTTTGTAAGCGAGGAGGGTGGGATTTTCCTAGCCCTGTCCGGCGAAAACGCCATTCAATTTCTCGTATTCACCGGCGGAACTGCCTCCTGGCCTCTTCCCACCGCTGGAGCTTGGCCCGGGGTGCTTGTGCCCGGCTCCGGCCCAGGACAGGTCAATTTGTGGCTGAACGAGCGGCTGGGCCGAAAAGTGGCGCGGTTTTCCCCTACCACCATCCACGTAACTCTCCCCCTGATCCTCACTCCGGCCACATCGGTAGTCCCAGAAAAAAGCGTGGTGGAGCCCGTGGTACGGAGTGTCACGCCTCTCGTGTATCCCGGGAACCCCCTCCTTCCTCCGCCCATCGCCCTCTTCCCTGCGACCACGTCTGGCCCGTTTACAGAATGGGCGTCCTTTGCTGAGGACCGCTATGTGGAACGGGTGGCGGTGGCACCGGACGGCGACGTGTGGTTCAGCCAAGGGGAAGCTCCCTTGTGCCGTTTGAATCCGGAAACGAACACCGTGTTGTACTACGGACTTCCGGTGGGGAGCGCCGCTCTAGCTTTGTCCGTGGATGCCGCCGGGAAGGTCTGGTTCTCGGACACGGGCCGGGCCGCCCTCGGCCGACTCGATCCCTCCACCGGGGACATTGTGCTTTGGCCTGTTCCCGAGGGCCGACAACCCTTTGCCCTCGCCTTCACCCCCGCGGGAGAGGTTTGGTTCACCGATCGCGAGGCGGAGCTCGTGGGACTGTTCCATCCGGAAGCCGGCGAATTCTTCTTGTACCCGCTTCCGGCTGAATCCCATCCCCTTTTTCTCGTCCTGGGCCGGGACGGGTCGGTGTGGTTCACCGCCGAGCGCGGAAACTACGTGGGCCGCCTGGCTGGACCTCCCTTGGGCATCCCGCCGGGCCCTCTGGCACCTGAAAGCTTTTCGGTGACGGGCTATGCGGTGGCCCAGTCCGGAAACAAGGCGGAACTCACGATCTCCTACGCCTACGACGGGGCGTCCGGTTTGCCCATCTGGCTCGGGGTGGAAGTGCTACGCGAGGGACAGGTTCTTGCGGGTTTCTTGGCCACGCCCGCGCGCATCGCGGCTCCGGGGACGGGCGAGGTCCGCATGCTTCTGATCTACCAGGGAGCGGGTCTCCAAACCTCGGACACCCTGCGACTTTTGGTGTTTCTCGCTCCCGACGGACCAGGAACCGTGGTGAAGGAGATCGCCTTCCGCGCCACGTGGATCCCGTGACTTAGGGCGTAATTTTGTAGACCTCGTCGCCCTCGCGCACGCGGTCCACGACCTTTATGGCCACCTCGTCCCCGGCCTTGGCCTCGTGCACCGCCTGGTGCTCGATTTGCATGGATTCCACGGTTTGCGTGAAGTCCGTGGATTTCCCGCGGAAGTGGACGGTGTCGCCCTGAGCAAGCGGAGCGGAAAGCTTCACCACAGCCACACCAATCCGGCCAAAATAATGGGTGACCTTCCCCACCAAAGTTTCCGGCATTTTTTCTCCCCCCTTGGCCCGAAGGCCTTCCCACTATGCCCCGCCGGGGAATTTCTGACAAGGCCTCGGATATACTCCCTAGCCATGGCCAAGGTTGCCCTTGTTCGTGCGCAAGAGTACGAGCTTTCCGAGCTTCGAGCGGCGATGGAGAAGGCCCTCGATCTTCTTGGCGGGCTGGAGAGTTTCGTGCCCAAAGGCGCGAAGGTTTTTGTGAAGGTGAACCTCCTTCCTCCGCCCTCGCCGCCGGAGCGAGCCATCATCACCCATCCCATCTTCGCCGAGGCCTTCCTTTCCCTCCTTCGGGAGATCACCTCCCACATCGTGGTGGGCGACGACGTCCACGACGCTCGGAGCTTCGAAGTCGGCGGCTATCGGGAGATGTGCCAGCGGCTGGGCGTGGAACTTTTGAACTTGCGGGAGCGCGGGTTCGAGGAAGTGAAGCTCGATGGCGGCGTTCTGCGTTCGGTGTTCATGGCCAAAGCCGTGCGGGAGGCGGAGGTGGTGGTGAACCTGCCCAAGCTCAAAACCCACGCCCTCACCACCTTCACCGGGGCGATAAAGAATTTCTACGGTGTGATTCCCACGGGTCTACGCACGACCCTGCATGGGGAGCATCCTCAACCCCCGGAATTCGCCAAAGTGTTGGTGGACATTTTTTCCCTGGTGCGGCCGGCCCTCACGGTGATGGACGGGGTGGTGGCCATGGAGGGGCCCGGCCCGGCCAACGGCACCCCGCGCCCGTTGGGCCTCGTCCTCGCTGGCGCCGATGCCGTGGCCGTGGACGCCGTGGCCCAGGCCATCATCGGCCTCGATCCCTTGCGTGTTTGGACCACTTTTCATGCCCAAAATCGGGGGCTGGGCGTGGGCGACCTAGAAAAAATCGAGATCCTTGGGGAAAGCCTGGAGGCCGTGAAGGTCCGGGATTTTCGGCTTCCTCCCGCGGCGGGGGAGATGATGGGCCGGGTTCCCGCGCCGATCACACGCTGGGCCACACGGCACTTACAAGCGCAACCCGTGGTGATCTCCGCCCGGTGCGTGGGCTGTGGAGCATGTGTGCGGGCCTGCCCCACCGGCGCGGCCCAATTCCGGGGAAATAAGGCCTGGATCGACCGAAGGAAATGCATCCGCTGCATGTGCTGTCATGAGGCCTGCCGATATAACGCCATCGAGCTCCGTTTGGATTTTCTCGGCCGGTTCTTCCGGGCTGCGGAGCACTGGGTCTATCGGGATCGGCGACGCTAGCGCTTGGGAAGGGAAAAGGTCAAAAACGCCGCGGGAACCAGGGCTAACCCCACGATTCCCAATGCGGACTCCAAGCCGATTCGGTCGGCGATAGCCCCCACACCCGTCACCAAAAGGGACCCAATTCCCCAGGCCAAGCCCAGAAGGAGGCCGGAGACCAAGCCCCGGCTTTCCGGCATGAGTTCCTGTCCATAGGCCACGGAGACCGGCACGGAGGCCGCAGAGGCAAGCCCGAAAAGAGCGAGGAAGAAAAGGGAGAGAGCGCCGTCGGTCAAAAGGAAGAGGTACAGGGCGGGGACGGCCAAAAGAATGGCTCCGACGAGGATTTCCCGGCGTCCGTAGCGGTCGGAGAGGCGGCCGCCCAAAATGTCGCCCAGGGCTCCAGCCAGGGCGTAGAGGGTGATAGTGAGCCCGGCCAAGGTAAGGGAAGCCCCGCGCTGGGCCCAGACCACCGCCAAAAAGCCGGACACGGCGGTCCCCACCATATCCCGGCACATGCCCATTCCCCAGAGCCTGAGAATCTGATTGCGCTGGGGATGGCGAACGAAACTCATCTTTTCCCCTGGGGAGCGGGAGCTGCGCGGAAGGCTGACCCCAATGAGGAGAAGAAGAAAAGCCGCGGGGATGAGGAGGAAGGGCACGGAGGAAAGGTCGAACCGGGCCACGGTCTGGGTCACGAGGATGGGACCCAAGGCCACGCCCAGCGTCCCTCCTGCGGAAAAAAGGGCCATGCGCAATCCCCGGGCTTTGCCCTCCGGGACGAGGCTCGCTCCGGCCGGATGAAACGCGGCCGTACCCAGGCCAGCGAAGAAAAGAAGGGCCACCACCGCCGCGTAGCTCGGCATCACCCCCAAAAGGCACATGGCGGTCACGGTGAGGGCCGGGCCAAGGAGGGCGAAGGTTTTGGCGCCAAACCGGTCCACAGCCATCCCCAATGGCCACTGCCCAAACGAAGCGATGCTTGACCGCACGGAGGTGAGGAGCCCGGCCAGGGCCAAGGAAATCCCGAGCCGCTCGATGATGAGGGGCATGAGGGCGGAGAGGAACGCGCCGTAGCCGTCGTTTAGGCCGTGGGCCAGGGCCACGGGCCAGACCCGCTTCTTTTCCGACGAGCTGATCACGATGCGCTGGCCTCAAGAAGGGAAAGGACGCGCTCGGGTATGGCCGGGTACTCCCGGAGCCTTCCACCGGTGGCGTTGGAGATGGCGTTGGCCAAAGCGGCATGGGAAGCCATGAGGGGGACTTCGCCCAAGCCCTTCGCGCCATAGGGTCCACCGGAATAACGAGTCTCCACAAAATCTATCACGAACTCCTCCGGCATATCGAGGGTGGTGGGGATGTGATAGGCGGTGAAGGTGGGGTAAAGGATGCGGCCGTCCTTGGCCTGGAGCTCCTCCAACAGGGCGTATCCGATCCCTTGGGCGATGCCGCCCGCAACTTGGCCATAGGCGGTTTTAGGGTTCACGATCCTTCCGGAGTCGTGCACGGCCCAAAAGTCCCGCACATGGGTTTCCCCGGTGAGGAGATCCACCTCCACCTCGGCGATGTGGCAGGCAAAGGCGTAGACGAAATAGGCGTTCCCGAGGCCGGTTTTGGGGTCCCAGTCCACGGGCGCGGTTTCAGCCCAGCCGGTGGCGCCCATGTCCCAGTTGTGCACCCACATCCAACGGGCCACCTCCTCCAGGGTCACCCGGCGCTTGGGGTCCTTGGGATCGCAAAAACTTCGGCCCTCCACCACGAATTT
>JBBIVL010000076.1:0-6750 GCA_037439765.1 Candidatus Bipolaricaulota bacterium | reverse complement strand
TGTAAAGCCAAGGATCAGCCACCATGGCTGAGAGAATGCGATTCCCTCGGGAAGCAGCTAGGCCATGTGCCGCGCAAAGGAGTGATTCCAAGGCCTCTTCCTCCCCATCGAGGAAAGCCAAGGCCAGGATATCCTTGGGCGTGTAAGGATCGGGAAAAACGATGAGGAGCCCGGACGGCCCATCTCCAAGCGCAAAGACGTTCCCTTCGCGACAAAGCTCGCTGAGAAACGCAAAGGTGAGCGTTTTAAACCGCCAGCCTAAACCCACAAGGCCGTGGGCCTCGGCGAAGGCTCTGGATCGCTGAAGAAAATCCCAGGCCGCACGGGACTCCGGCTTTTTCACGGGCGGAAGGCTTCTCGGGGCTTCGACATCGGACTCCAGATAGGAAAAACGTGCGAGCTCTCGAAAGCCTAGGTCTTTAGCGATGTGGAGGCTGGCGAGGTTTTCCTCCACTGTGGCCAACCGCACGGAGCGAGGATTTTTTGCGAGCGCCGCCTCGAGCTGGGCCCGGGCCAGGGCCTTGGCGATTCCCTTCCCTTGGTGTTCGGGATCAACCCGCAGGCCCTCCAACCAAATCTCACCGGGCGAAAGCTCGGTGTTTCTAGCAAAACCCACGACTTTCCCCGCAAGCTCGGCCACAAAAAGCCCGCCTTCGGAAAGCCATTCATCCAAAACGAAGGGCACGTAGTCCTCGCCCTCCCAGATCTTTTGGGAGATGGCCAGAATAGGCTCGCGATCTTGCGGAGTGGCCAAACGAACCTGAACCGTGCTCATCACATCCTCCGCTGAATTTAGCTTCTTTGGTACCACGCGGACAGGTCTTTCCCGTATACTTCCGACCATGAACGAGGGGAAACTTCCGCGGTGGGATTGGAGCGACGTTTTTCCGGGCCTCGATTCCCCGGAGTTCAGCCAGGCTTGGCAGGATTTGGAGGAAAAGCTCGGAAGAATCCGTGAAATTTTCGAGCGCCATCGCGTCGGCCCTCGGGACCCTGTCCCGCAAGATCGCACGGCCTTTTCCGAAGTCACCCAAGCAGTGAACGAGTTCCTTCAGGCCTTCACGCCTGTGCGCGCCTTCCTTCACGGGCTTGTGGACACGGAAAGCACGAACTCCGCGGCCCAGGCGAAGCTCTCGGAGCTCCAAAAACTCTTCCTTGGGTTTGAGCGGCTGAGGCCGCGGTTCGTGGGATGGCTGGCCCGGGTCGATCCCGAGGAAGTGGGCGCCGGCCCGTACCGCCTCCTTTTGGAGGAGGCGCGGATTCAAGCCGCGCACATGATGAGCGAGCCTGAGGAGATCCTCGCTGCGGAGCTCCGCCTTTCCGGCGGCACAGCCTGGGCCAAGCTTCACGGGAACGTCTCAAGTCTCATCACCGCCGAAGTGGGCGGAAAGAAGCTCCCCATCACGGCCGTGCGGAATCTCGCCTATAGCCCCGATGAGCGCGTGCGCAAGGAGGCCTATGATGCGGAGCTTGCCGCCTGGAAGGCCCACGAGGTCCCCTTGGCCGCGGCCCTAAACGGGGTGAAGGGCGAGGCGAGCGTCCTCAATCGCAAACGGGGCTGGAAGGATGACCTCGAGCCCGTCCTTTTCCACAACCGCATCTCCCGCGAAGTTCTCTCGGCCATGCAGGAGGTCGTTGAGGAAAGTTTTCCCATGTGGCGTGGGTATTTCCTCGCCAAGGCCCGGGCCCTGGGGAAGGAGCGCCTGGATTGGTGGGATCTCTTTGCTCCCGTGGGAAAAAGCCAGAGGAAGTGGACGTGGGAGGAGGCTCAGGAGTTCGTGGTTCAGAACCTTATGGCGTTTTCGCCGGGTGCGGCGGAGGTGGCCCGCACGGCTTTTTTCAAAAACTGGATCGATGCCGAGCCTCGGGTGGGAAAGCGCGGCGGCGCTTATTGCACCCATGTCGGAAAGGGCCATAGCCGCATCCTCGCCAATTACGAGAAGAGCTTCGACTCCGTGTCCACCATTGCCCACGAGCTTGGCCACGCGTATCACAACTGGTGCCTCCGGGATGTTCCACCCCTTTTGCGCCAGTACCCCATGACCCTGGCGGAGACGGCAAGCATCATGAATGAGACCGTGGTGGTGGAGGCCGCCCTGCGGGTCCTCCCTCCGGAGGAGAAACTCCCCATCCTCGAGACCTATCTTCAGGGCGCAGCCCAGGTGGTGGTGGACATCCACTCCCGTTTCCTTTTCGAGTCGTGGGCGTTTGAGCGGCGGGCCAAGCGTGAGCTTGCGCCGGAGGAATTCTGCTCTCTCATGGTGGAGGCCCAGAAAGCCACGTACGGCGAGGCCTTGGGAAGCTTCCATCCCTACATGTGGGCGGTGAAGCCTCACTACTACGGCTCGCACTTCTACAACTTCCCCTATACCTTCGGCCTCCTTTTCGGCCTTGGTCTTTACGAGTGCTACCGAGAGGAAGGGGAGAAATTCCTGGCTCGGTACGAGGAGCTTTTGGCCTCGGTGGGAATGTATCCCGTAGCCGAGCTTGCCCAACGTTTTGGATTTGATCTCGCCTCCCACCGGTTCTGGGAACGCGCTATGGCCCTACTTTTCGAGAAAATCGAGGTCTTTTCGGCCATGGTGTGAAAAGAGGTTTTCGGGCAAGCTTTCCCGTGCGGCTTAGGCCTCCATCCACCGAAGAAATCCTTAACGGCTCGGTTTTCTCCACCATGGCCCGCATCGGCCTTCCCGCGGTGTTGGGATCGCTCCTCCACACCCTGTACAACCTGGCCGACGCCTTTTGGATCGGGCGGCTTCCCGCGGGAAGCGGGGCCGCGGCCATGGCCGGAATCCAGGTCTCCTGGCCCATCGTGTGGTTCCTCATCTCTTTCATCGCCGGATTCTCCGGGGCGGCGGCCAGCGCCCTCGTGGCTCAATACATGGGCGCGGGAAGGCCCAAGGAAGCCAATCTCGCCCTGAACCAGCTTTTTACCCTGTCCCTTGGAGCGAGCATCCTCTTTGCTGGGCTTGGGTATCTTGCCTCCCCGCCCCTTCTTCGGCTCCTTTTGGGCCAGACCAGCGTGGCGGAGGCCGCCGCCCTGTACATCAAAATCATCTTCCTTGGCCTTCCCACGATGGTCCTTCCCGGCCTCTTCTATTCTGCCTTGGCCGCCACCGGCGACACCCTCACCCCGCTCCTTGTCACCACCGGCGGCGTCCTTTTAAACATGGCCCTGGACCCGCCCCTGGTTTTGGGTTGGGGGCCGATTCCCCAAATGGGCATCGTGGGTGCGGCCTACGCCACCGTCACCGCCCAAGGCCTGAGCAGCCTCGCGTTTCTTTTCCTCCTTGTCCGCGGAAAAGGCCCGCTTCGCCTGCGCCGAGAAGCCCTGGTTCCACAGATTCCCTGGATTTTGAAGGGGCTGCGGATCGGCGTTCCCGCGGCCTTGGGCCAGTCCAGTATGGCCTTCGGGTTCGTGGTCATGACCGCCGTGATCGGAAGGCTGCCGGACGCAGAAGTCGCTCTGGCTGGCTACGGCATCGGCGACCGGATCCTCGGAATGCTCTTCATCCTCACTGATGGCCTGGGGGTTGGGCTTACCACCATGGTGGGCCAGGCGTTGGGCGCGCGGAAGATGGCGCGGGCCCGGGAAGTGGTGCACAGGGGAATCGCCCTGTTGGTGGCGCTTCTGGCCGCGGAGGCTGCCCTCCTTTGGCCCCTGCGGGGATGGCTCGTGGCCTTGTTCATGCCCACTAGGCCGGATGTGGTGGAAATGGGGGCGGCGTTCATCGGGGCGTTTGCCGTGAGCATGCCATTTTTGGGGACATTCTTTGCCGCCATATCCATCTACCGCGGGGCTGGCCATAACCTCCCCACCATGTTCCTTGGCCTCCTTCGGCTTTGGGTCCTCAGGATCCCCCTCTCCTGGCTTTTCGGGTTCGTTTTGCACTTTGGTGCAAACGGCGTGTGGTGGGGCATGTCCCTCTCCAACGTGATAAGCGGGGCCGTGGCCCTGGCCATGCTCCTCTCCGGCGGATGGCAAAAAACGGTGGTGGAAACCTCCCCGAGCCAATGCGGATAAAGGCTGTGCCCGAGGATTTTCAGGTGGAGGAAGTGCTTTCCCCCTCCCCCAAGGAACGTGGGCCATATGCCCTTTTCCGCGTAAAAAAGCGCAACATCACCACCATCGAGGTCCAAACAGTGCTCGCCAAAAAACTCGGGCTTCCTCCCGCGGCCCTGCATTTCCCGGCCCTCAAGGATAAAGTGGCCGTGGCCATCCAATACTGCACGGCAAAAGGCCCCACCCTAAGCCAAATAGATGGACCAGGTTTTTCCGCAACCCTCGTGGGTTTTCTCTCCCGTCCACTCACTCCCAAAGACCTTCGGGAAAACCGGTTCATCGTGACCTTGCGGGACATGGATGAAGAAGAGGCGAATCAGGTACGCACGCGCTTTCAAGTGCTTAGCCAAGAGGGTTTTCCTAATTATTTTGATCTCCAACGGTTCGGCTCGTGGAGTCCGAAACTTGGGTTTCCGGGAAAGTATCTTCTGTTGAGCGATTGGGAGAAAGTGCTCTTCGCATATCTTGCGGAGCCGCTTGCGGGCGATCCGCCAACGGTGTTGCGGTTCAAAAAACTGGCCCGAGACCACTGGGGAAATTGGCCGCTTCTTAAAGAAAAGGCGCCGCGGGGAAATCTCCGGAGCGTTCTCACGTTTTTATGCGATCATCCCCAGGACCACAAGCGCGCGGTGAACCTCATCACCCCCAGAATCCTTTCCCTTTGGCTTTCCGCCTACCAAAGCCTCCTTTGGAACCGCGCCGCCTCGTTTGGTCTTGAGAAGATTGCTGCGGCCCACGGATCCGGCACGTTTCTCCGCTTTCCCTTCGGAAAATTTTTTGTGCCCGCGTATCCCCTTCCCGAAAACCTCCGCCGCCAGCTCCTCGCGTCCTCCTTGCCCCTTCCTTCCCACAGGATTTTCTCCAGCCCCCTCACCCCTTCCCTCTCCCCTCTGGGGAGAGGGACCAAGGGTGAGGGACCCGCAGTGTATTCGGCGGGGGAAGACGGTCAGGATAAGGAGCGATTTCCCTCCTCCCTTGGAAAGATGGCCAGAATTATCTCCCCTCTCCCCGGCGGGGAGAAGGTCAGGGTGAGGGGGGACCTCTTCCGCGAAATTCTTCTTGAGGTGCTCAAAGAGGAGGGGCTCACCCCGCAAAATCTTCGCGTCCGCGGCCTTAGGCGCGTTTTTCTCGCCCGCGCCGAACGCCCTCTTTGGGTCGCTCCCTCGGAACCGCAAATGGGTGAACCTGCGCCGGACGAGCTTTTCCCTGGTCGTCTGAAAATCACCGTTTATTTCGCCCTCCCTCCCGGCTCCTACGCCACCCTTCTTCTTCGTCTCCTTTCCCCTCAAGATTTGCCGAAGTTGGACGTTTCGGAGTAGCATTTTTTGATGCTCGCCGAGTTTCTGGAAGTGCTGCGCGCGGTGCGGGAGCGGGCGCAGAAGTACAAGGCCGACCTGGAAAAGAGCGAAGCCCTCACGCGCTATGTCCTCATCGACCCGGTCCTCAGGGTCCTGGGCTGGGACACGAAGGATCCGGAATGCGTGCAGCCCGAGTTCTCCACGGAAACCGGCAAACCCGACTACGCCCTCCTTTGGGAAGGAACGCCGCTCATCATGGTGGAAGCCAAAGCTTTGCACGCGAACCTCGGGCTCGCCAAGGACAAAGGCTTCCAATATTGCTGGAAGAACAAAGTGCGATATTTCGCCATCACCGATGGGGAGCGCTGGGAAGTTTACAACATGGAGAAGATGGGCGGCGAAGAAATCGCTGTGGCCAATCTTTCCGAGAATTTGGGCCATGCGGCGCGACAGCTTTTGGCCCTGTGGCGACCAGCTATGCCCAAGGTCGCCTCGCCGCCGGAGCCGGTAACTCCATTCCCTTCGGAGCCCGTGGAAAAGCGCGGTCCAGCGGTACTTCCACCCACTCCTCCTGGTGCCATTACCCTTGCCGAGTTGTTGGCCAAGGCCAAGCGGAAAGAAATCCCCTATGGATCGAAACCGCCTGCACTCCTTCGCTTCCCTGATGGGAAAACGCGGTCTATCAAGCATTGGCGAGATTTGCTAACTAGCTCGGTAGAGTGGGTGGCCGAAAATGGTCTGCTGTCAATTCCAATAAAGCGGCCGTCCACAGGGAAAGTTCTAGTGGCCACAACTCCTGAGGGTATGCGTGCCCCAAAAGAGGTCCGTGGTTACTACGTGGAAACACACGCTTCTTATTTGGAGATTCTCAGGTCCTTAACCCTTGTGCTCGATGCGGCAGGAATAGACCCGAAGGAATTTCGAGTCATTCTACGGGACTGAGTGGGTAGGGAGGGACCAAGAAAACGCGAGGGTGGCGCCCAGGGAGGCGAAGGGCGGGCCCAGACGCAGCGCCCATTCCCAGTCAGTGAAAGACGCGAAGACATAGGCGAGGCCCGTGCCCACGCTCGCGCCAAGAAAACTTTTAAAGGGGTCTCCTTGGATCCCCAGTTGGAACCCAGTCCAGCTGGCCCCGGCCCATGCCCCCATGGTGGAGCCCACGGCATACCCCACATAGGCACAGAGGATGGGGCCAAGAACCCTATCGATAATTCCCCATCCAGCAGCCTGAGCTATAGCCGCACCGATTTGAGCCCCCACGTAACCGCCCAGATAGCCGAGCACGGTCCCGGCCGCGAACTGTAACGCCTCCACGGGCCAGGCCGCCCACCCCACCCCCGCCAGCAAACCCACTGCCAACAAAGCCGCTAACAGAACTCGCGAGCTCAT
>JBBIVL010000075.1:0-6846 GCA_037439765.1 Candidatus Bipolaricaulota bacterium | reverse complement strand
CGTAGGTCTTTGTGGCCGAGGCGCTATTGGGAGAAATCCCATTTGTGGTCCGCACGACTTGGAGCCCGCCGGTGAAGGTCATCGTCACCGTGGCTGAGGCCGTGAACACCCCAGGGCTGGAATGGTTGATGGTGAGGTTCCAGGTGGCGCTCATTCCGTCAGGGGCCACGCTGGGGCCACTCAGGTTCGCGCTTCCGGGCGTGGGCGTGACCGTGTAGGCGAGGGCCCAGGAACTTGGGGCTGTTCCTTGCGCGTAGGCTGTGATCAGGAATGTGTGGGGATTCCCCACCTCGTTGGTGGCGCTTCCTGGTGTGATCGTGATGTAGCCATCCACTCCTACGTAGTGGCTGGGATCGGTAGCGCTCACCGGCTGTCCGTTATAGGTGGTCGTTGCTGTCCCTACGTTCTCGTACTGCCCCGCCACGGCCGTCCCGGTCCTGGTGAGCGTCGCGCTCGCCCCAGGCGCCAACGACGCGATCGTCCCGATCGTCCCCACCACGTCGTCGGTCACGACGATGTTCGTCAGCGCCACGTTCCCGGTGTTCGTCACCTCGTACGTCCACGTCACCGTGGACCCCACGGGGACTACCGGGCCGGGGGGCGTGTCCGCCTCGATCCCGTTCGTCTTCTTCTCCAGCGAAAGTTTTGGATCTTCTACTTCGTAGATGATGTAGGGCCCACCGGTTGATTCCCAGCATTTGGAACCAACGCTATACAGGTTGCAATCTCCGGTGGGACAGGATTCGCTGTCTTGATTTCGCCACTCTGCGAACTGCCAACACACCCACAGTTGCGTGCCGACCACGCTGATTGTTCCCACATACTGATGGGTGTACGGGCCTTGAGGGAGATCCCCAAACATCCGCCACACCGACTGAACGTTTGGACAACCACTGGCGGTGGAAAAGCCGAGGGCGATGAGAACGCAATATCGGTTGGCCGCGGTTACGCTGAAATCCACGTACACGTCCGCCGAAAGCACCCCGCTCACGTAGGTCGGGTTCTCCAGGTACAACCTGTCGATTTTCACATCCTTGGCATCGCAGCCGGAGATGCAGTAGGGCCAACCTTGTGCTTCTCCTGTAGGGGCCCACAGGGCTCCCAGGGCAACGGCCAAAAAGCCAACACCCAGAAGAACCTGCAAACTGCTCCGGAGAAACTTCTTTATTGCCATGAGTCCCTCCTTTTCGCGTGAAAATTTCGCCACCTGGCGGCTTTGAGGAGGTCCATGGCATCGCGCTTCTGAAGCGCCCTGAGACGCCCGTTGGAGGCTCGTGTTTCTTTGCCCCCTTGAACCACTCGTAAACCACCAGCACTGCTTGTTGAACTGCCTTTGTTTTCCCAGCTTGCGCCTGGCTTCATTGCGACTCGCCTCGAGCGCGTTGCCGAATAAGAAGGGCCCGCTGCACTTCTTCCGGCTTCACCAGGCCACGTTTCACCAAGATCTCCCCGATCTTTCGAGCATGACCGGAAGCGACCTGTTCCTGAAGCGCAGCTTCCACCATCTCCTCGCTCACCAAGCCCATATCCACGAGGATGGCCCCGAGTTTCTTGTCCCGCTCGAAGTACTCCTCGAGGATGCCCATGATCACCGCCGAGCGCGATTTCCGTTCAAGCTGGGCGCGCTCGTCCACGAGCCGTAGGAGGAAGTCGTCCTCCACGTTGTGCTACAAAGTCACTTGCATCGCTCACCTCCCCGAATAAAAAAGGCTGCCATCCCTGGCAGCCCGGCTGACTGGTCTAGCCCCGTGGCTTTGCGTCCCCGTTTTCCAGCGGGTTTGCCCTTTTCAGGGTGTTTACTACGATAACATCATAGGCCGTTTCTTCCCCCCGTCCAGCAGATATTAGAGGACATTCGACACCTAAATCACCGGAAGCCCCGCTCTTTCTATTGGATTGTCCCACGTTGTCGCCCCAGAGGATTGGGAAAGTTCTTTCCCCGTATGGAAATCTGCATCTCACGAACTGGGTGGTGAAGGCCGTTAGTATGGACTACAGGGGCGTACGAAGCTCGAAAGGCGGAGGGCTCGGAAGGAGTTTCAAGAGCCCGGCGGTTGGGGCACAGGTGCCGGTAAGGGGCCTAGTTTTTCGGGTTGTCCTAGCTTGGAACCCTCCCTGCAGATCCGATGGGATGTGACCCAAACTATATTGGCAGTTCGCGGCTACCAAAGCTGCCCTACCCAGTTCTTGGGATCTTCTGAGCGCAATCAGTCTTTAGCCAGCAGAGGAGGCTTTCCTTCCCCATGCTGGGCAGAAGAAGGAGAAAAACATCGTCAATCTCTGCTCACGCTTGTCTCCCTCTGCAGAAGGAGAGAGCGGAAAGATGGGCGAGGACGAGCGGACCAAAAACTGTGTGAGTCATGTTACAGACCAGTGTCTTGGATTTTCTTCGCGTCGTTCTCCACCCGGTAGGCCAGAGGCACGCCGGCCTCTCTAGCCCGTGGGCTAATTTCTCCTTGTTATGCGTAACGTGCTTCTATGCCTATTCGCCGTTGGTGCAAGCTCTTTCTTAGGTTGGGCCAATCAACCCCCGCGTGCGGAATCCTCGGTCTTTTATGGGGAGCCGAATCGGCCGTTGGAGATCACTCTCCTCGCTCAGGATCCCGACGGCGATCCCCTCGTTTTCGAACTTTTCGAACAACCGGGCCATGGAAAGCTCTTGGGCATCCCGCCAAAGCTTACGTACTGGCCTAGCCCGGATTTCGCCGGCGCGGAAAGGTTTTCCTTCCGGGTCTGTGATCCTCACGGCGCCTTTGATATAGGTGTTGTTCAGATCCGCATAAGCCCGGCGTTCACCAGTCTGCGCATCATCCCGGAAGTCCCTGAAACAACAGGGCTTGTTACTGATCTCGTGAAGTTCTTGTTGAGTCAAGGTGTGCAGACCTGGTACGTGTTGGATGTTGAACCTCGCGTTTTCGCGCCCGGCTTTCTTTCTTTCGTCTTTGCTGGACGGGAGGCACGCCTTTGGGTGGTTGGCCCGGAGGGGAAGATAGAAACCCGCGAAGTTTGTTTTCGCTCTGGGTATGCTGTCCTGGATTTTAGCAAGGCTCAACCTGGAACCTATCTTCTCCTTTTTGTGAGCGGCACAGAGGCCTTTTCCTATCCGGTTCGGATTGTCCAGCCGGCGCCGGACCGCAAACTGGCCTTTGGCGGATGAAAAGGAGGTAAGCAATGGCTCGGAAAATTTTGTGGTTTCTCATAGCTTGTTTCTCCTTTACCGCGGCAGCTTTGGATTATTTTCCTTTGCAGGTTGTATTTGTGCGGCCAGGAACACCGACCCCGGTGACCCTTGCCGTGGGAACTCCCGAGGAACTTACTGCACTCCGATTTGAGATCGCGGAGCCTCCGAAATACGGGGTGATTTTGGGAATCCCGCCGGATTTGATCTACATACCTCAACCCGGATTCATCGGCACTGATTGGGCTACGTTCCTTATCCAAACCGCTGACGGACAGCTTCTAGACCTAGGCACCGTGCAGCTTCGGGTGATCGGACCAGAAGTGTTTTCCCCGGCGTTTCGGTTCGAGGGAAACCTCTCTTTCTCCGGCCCGGCTTTTTCCTGGGAGTCATATGGCTTCGTGTTCGGGGCCTATGCGCGGTTCCAATATTTGGACCTCCAGGCCGCGGCCACCTGGGATCAGACGGGATTCACCGGCTTTCAAACCGTGGCTAAGATCGAGTTGGAAGGCACTTGGCCGGTGGCTTGGCGGCTTCCCATCACCTCCACCCTCACCTTCGATCCGGCCGCGCCTTCCCTGACATCCTGGACTGTGGAGGCCCGCACCATGATCTCGGGCTGGAACCTCTCCTACTACTTCTTCTACTCCGGTACCGAACCTCAGACTGGCTCGTACGCCACTTTTTCTGCCCTTGGGTCTCTTGACCAAATCTCCTTGGAAACGCGTGTGAAATTCGCCACCTTGACCCCAACTTTTTCCGAATGGCTCCTGAAGCTGCGGGGCCCCTGGATCTGCGAGGATTGTCCAATCAAATGGGAGCTGGAGTTCCTGCAAAAGAAGCTGGGCTTTGATCACCTGAGCTTCACCATGCGGGATATCCCCATACCCTGTCCCATTTGCGAAACCCTGCAGACCTTCCTGGACGTGAAGACAACTTTTACCTCGGAAAGCAAGACTGTAGAGCCCACGTTGCGCTTGGTCTCGGGCTTTGTGGTCTGCGTGCGGCCCCTTGCAAGCCTGATCACGCCCTCGGCAGGTCTGGGCATCACGGGTATTGAGGTGTACGGCGTGGAGATCCGTTGCGATCTTCCAAGCGGATACAAGGCACGGTTTGCCACGTCCTTCAATCCCGATAAAGACTCGATGGTCACTGGCTATACCCAATTCTTCGAGGTGGTCCAATTCGAGGGCCCGGTGGTACCATGCTGCGGATCGCCCGGTTGGTGGCAGCTCTTCCTCTATTTCTCCCGGACGTCCGGAAAAATCTTCGGCCTGGCCATGGGCGATGTCAACGTGTATTTCCCCCTCTCTCGGGAGGTCATGATCAACGTACGGTTGCAGGCAGGATTGGTGGATCCCGACGATCCAGCAAAGACCTGGAAAGTTTCTTTTGGTTGGAAGGGTCTCTTTTAAAACAAAAAGGGGCGGGAATTGGACTTCCCGCCCCTTTTGTTTTTCAGCGCACGAGCAAGGGCACCACGGAGAAGCGGTTTGGCCCGAAGCACACCACGATCCAATAGGTGCCAGGCTCAAGATCTTCAGTATTCAACACGACGCTTGCCAGGTTAAGGAGGCCATCCCAGTGGAGAGCCACGGGCTCTGGGTAAGAGACCATGGCGGCGGCTCCGCCTGCGATGTCGCCCCGCAGCACCCTTATCCAGAGGGCTTCCGTTGGCTTCTCCTGGAGGTAGCGGGTTAGCTCCACCTTCTGCCCGCGCTCCACTGCTATGGGCTCAGCCTGCACGGTCAAAACCTCGGGCTCGTTGAGGACCTTGGCGGTACCGTGGAGGGGCATATTTTGAGCGTCTTGGCCAGAGGTGACCAAGCCCAGGTTCGTCCACCAGTTCTCCTTGAGGTCCGGCAGGGAGAGGGACTTGCGCTCCATGGCGCTTGGAGGCGTGAGAGCCCCTGCCGCCCAGTTTTCTAAGCGGGGATCGGCGTTGGCCGTGTCCACCACGCGGCCCGTGGGATCAAGAAGCTCGACCACATCGCCTTCCAAGGAGAAGAGGATGGGGATTTCCTTTTCTCCCACCCGCATCGTTGGCGGATAGACCAAATCGGCGCGGATGTCCCGCACCACCTCGTCGTGGCCGCGCTCAAGGAGGAAGAACCCATGGGCGGGGATCGCGCCTCGGAGCTCCACCACCCGCCAAATGAGGTCCTCTTCGGTCTTGGGAGCCTTCTTCCGCCAGCGCAGGACCCAGCCTGTTAGGTCTACAGGGCTATCCGTGACGTTGAAAAGCTCGATCCACTGGTCCTCGGGGTTTGTGGCAGTTCCAGCCCATGCAAGCTCATGGATGACCACGGGACCAAGAAGCTCCCCGGCCGCGCCGCCTGTCGGTGGAACCTCGCAAGCCTCCACCCGGATTTTCACCGTGGCAATCACTGACTTGCCGTAAGGATCGGCAACTCGCACCCGGAAAGCGTCCACGCCGAGGAACTGGGGATCGGGCGTATAGAGGAGGGTGAGCGTAGCTTGTCCAGGCTCGTACATAACGTTTTCCCAGTCACCGGTCAGGGTCCCATGCTCCGGCCCGAAGACGAGGGTGAACGTGAGGGGCTGCTTTTCGGGCTCGATGCCACTGATATCCGGGTCTTCCGCCATAAGCGTTGTAGCCACACCTGTGTTGGCACAAGTCACGAGGTTCTGATCAATCACGGAATGGAGGTCGTTCAAACAGAGGACCTCAATGGTAACGGTGGCCACATCGCATTCACCATCCGCATCGCAGAGTTGGTAAGTAAAGCTATCCGTTCCACACCAGTCCGGCTTGGGCTCGTAGACAAAGGCACCATCCGAGCTAAGGGTGAGGGTTCCCTGAGTAGGTCCTGTGACCACGGTGAGACTCCCGAAGCCATCGGGGTAAACGTCGTTCACCAAGATCCCCGGCGCAGCGATCGTGAGAGCGGTGTCCTCCTCGGTCGTGTAGGTATCGTCCCCTGCCAGGACAAGAGCGTCGACCCTGGTAGTTTCTGTGTGGGTATTGTTGTCTGAGCCGGGATCATCTGTGTAAGAGTCCACCGTCACTGTGTTGGTCAGTTGGCCAAACGCGGAAGAATCTATCGTACCGGTGATGGTGATTGTCACGACCTGACCGACGGCAAGGTCGCCCAAAGCCCAGACGTTGTTCCCGGTTGTGGGCGCAGGGTTGGCGCTTCCGAACGTGAACCCGGCCGGGTAGGTTTCGGTGACCACCACGTTCCGGGCCACCGAGGGGCCCAGGTTCCGCACCGTCAGCGTGTACGTAAGCTCTGTCCCCGCCACCACCGGGTCGGGGCTATCGCTCTTGACGATCTCCACATCCGCGGAGGTGTCCACGTTGGTGGACTCCTGGTCCTCGTTGTCCCCGTAATCGGGATCAGACGTGTCCGAAGCCACCCGGGCGGTGTTCACGAGGATTCCCAAGACATCGGGGTTCACTGTCCCGCTGATGGTGATCGTCACGACCTGGCCTACCGCGAGGTCGCCCAACGCCCAGACGTTGTTCCCGGTTGTGGGCGCAGGGTCGGCGCTCCCGAACGTGAACCCGGCCGGGTAGGTCTCGGTGACCACCACGTTCCGGGCCACCGAGGGGCCGAGGTTCCGCACCGTCAGCGTGTACGTAAGCTCCGTCCCCGCCACCACCGGGTCGGGGCTATCGCTCTTGACGATCTCCACATCCGCGG
>JBBIVL010000074.1:0-7477 GCA_037439765.1 Candidatus Bipolaricaulota bacterium | reverse complement strand
GGGGCCCTCACCCACGCCCTCTCCCGAAGGGGGAGGGGACGAAGAACAAGGGGAGAAGGTCAGGAAAAGCGGCCCGACCCCGACGGGTAGGATAAAGAGCAGGGGTGGGATGGCGCACCAGAGGGCGGGGGAAGGCGGGAAGGGCGAAACGGGCCTTGCGCAGGGGACAGCGGTCCGGGAGGCCGAGGACGGGCTGGGTTCCGACCGCAGCCCAAGCGGAGGAGACTTGGCCCGAAGGACCCGGATCATGAGCATGTGGGCCCCGGAGTTGACGGAAGCGCGGGGAAGGACTAAGATGGGCGCCGTTTGGGAGTCCTGGAGGGTTCGGGCTTGACGAAGGACAAAGTTTTCGGGTACGATGGGGCCACGCCTTCCGGGGCAGATGCTCTTATGGGAGGTGGTAAGCGGTTGGTGCACAACTTCGGGAAGTATGCGGAATGGGTCGCGGAATCTTGCGGCTTTGACAGGAAAGGAGGTTGGACGTTGACTCGGAGAATGGTTTTGTTGGTAGTGGCGGCTCTGGCTTTAGGAGCCTGGGCTGTAGCGGCGCAGGAGTTCGACCAGTTCGACGCCTACTTTGCTACAGCGAAGGGCGATAGGATCACCGGCCCAGTGCAGGAAGGCACGGTGGTGTACGTGGCCGTGCAGGGCACGGGTCGGTATTGCGGCATGGACGAGTTCAAGGGCGACATCCTCATCTTCGACTTCAAGACCGGGGCCTACGTCGAGGTGTACGAAGCCTGGTTCCGGGAACTCGGCGGCCCGGGCAGCGGGCTCTTCTTCTGGGTCACAGGGGAGACCTCCTCCGTTAAGGTGGGCGTTCCCCTGGGTTCCCGCATGGACTTCTCCGCCGTCGAGGGACAGGTGCATGTCCTCGGCCTGGGTGACGGCGACGTAGCCCTCATTCCGCCGGAAGACATGGCCGGTAACGCCCTTGAATGGGCCGAGGGCTGGTGGTCCTACGACGAAACGGGAGAGCGGGTGGAGTTTGAAGCCAATGGCCGGCTGGAGAACAACGATACGATCATCCTCATGGTACGGGACCTCTCGGACCCCTTGGGCCGAGTGATCGATCAGGACCAGCTCAAGATCCTCGACACCCAGGGCGTCCTCACCGTGACCCCGGCCAACGTGGATTACGGCTGTGCGGAGTGTCCGAACATCAACATCAAGGTTGTGGATCCCGATGAGAACCTGAACCCCAACGAGATCGAGTACGTGCCGGTGTTTGTCATCATCAACCCCGGAAGCTGGAACCCTGACCCCGAAGTGGGTATCAACAACTTCTGCGGCTTCCTCCGCCAAAACGAGATCCGCTGGTACAACATCTACGAGGAATGGTTCCTCGATTATGTGACGGAAACCGGTGAGCCTCCGCTTTGGTGGCCGACGGGCGCGGACGAAACCGAGATCCTCGCTGTGGTGTTCGTTCCCGAAGAGGGTCCGGCTGCAGGCACGTTCTCCTTGAACCTGGGGAACCTCGAGGACTTCCAGGAGTACCTCTGGGGCGATCCTGAGGCGCGGAACTATAAGTTCCCGATGGGCACGACCTTCTCCTTCTACTACATCGACCCCAACGACTTCGACGATATGGACCTCGGCTGGTTCCGCGTGGCCTACAGCGAAGACACCTACTCCCGCACCATGCTTACGGATAACTTTGGGCGGGTGGTGGATACCGTGAAGCTTGGCTGGGATGGCCTGTACGTTCGGGTTGTGGACGGCGATGCCAACGTGGAGCTGTGCTGCTGCGATCAGATCCTCGTTCACCTGTGCGATCCCCACAACGAGGATGACTCCGAGTACCTCATCCTCGATGAGGTCAGCCCGAACGCCGGGATCTTCTTCACCTTGGGCGCGGTGCCCCTCCTGCCGGGGTGGGATGCCGTGGGCGGCTTCAAGCTCGTGTTCGACGACTGGCGGGTCCAGGCCTTCAACGAGGACACGATCTTCGCCCAATACAACTCCGTGGACCACGATCCCGAGGGCCTGAACACCCTTGGGGATGGCGACGATGAGGACTTCCCGCCCCGGATCTTCCTCGACCGCGAGACTGGCGAGCCGCTGGGTCGGTACCAGTACTGGGACGTGTCCTTCGCCAAAGTGAAGGTCTACGATACCCAGGTGTTCAACGGCCAGGTCCACAAGATGTACTTTGTGGACTGCGCCGGGAACCGGATCCTTACGGAACGGCTCCCCAGCGGCGGCATGGTGGGCCTCATGGTGGAGGACCCCGACCAGAACGAGGAGCCCCGCCTGAGCGAGCTGATCTCCTGGAAGTGGGACGTGGTGGACGGGAACATCGCCGGCTCTGACCCGTTGATTCCCGCTGTGCTCGAGGAATTCCTTAACCTTAACCCCGAGTCCCTGACCAGGAAAGCCTCCCCCATGAAGATCTTCGTCGTCAACGCTTCCAACGGGGAGTGGGAGCCCTTGTACCTGCGGGAGACCCAGCCCAATAGCGGCATCTTCCGGTCCACGACTTGTGTCCTCCTCACGGGGTCGGCTGTGCTGGGCCATGAGGAGGGCACCCTCCGCGCCAACCCGGGCGACACCATCATGGCCTTCTACCAGGATCCCTCCAACCACTCCGACATCTCCATCATCTCCGCCCGGGTTTCCTTGGGCGGCGCGGGCGAAGTTCCCACGCCTCCGGTCACCGCTAGCGTGACCTTCGACAAGGACACGTACTATCCGGGCGACACGGTGAGGATCACCGTGACCGATACAAGCTTCGCTGGCGCGGGTGTCGTTCCCAGCACAAACATCCTCGTGCTGAAGGACAAGGATGGCGCGGTGCTCCAGGCCTGGAACGAGCTCACCTTCGATGCTCAGGGCAAGGCCACGGTCACCTACACCCTGCTTGAGACGGTGAAGCTCGGGACGATCACGGTGGTGTACACGAACCCGGTCACGGGCACGCCGGTCCAGGATCAAGCCACGGTGGTGGCCAAGGCTCTCTCGAACGTGACGGGGATCACGCCCGCCCCGAACCCGTTCAAGACGTCCACCACGTTCACCATCGCGGCTGAGCCGGCTGGTGCCGTGGCTGCGAAGATCACCATCACCATCTACGACCTCACGGGTGCGAAGGTGGATGCGATCTCCGGGCAGAACACGGCGTCGGTGACCTGGAACGGCGGGAACCTCCGGAACGGTGCGTACATCTACGTGGCCGTGGTGGAGGGCGCCGGGAAGTCCTGGACGTTCAAGGGCTTCGTGTACATCGAGCGCTGAAGCTAAGGGTTGGGGGCCGGGGCGAAAAAACCCCGGCCCCGGCCCATGGACAATTTAGGAGGTAGGAGATCACGATGAAGCGCATGATGATGGCGGCGATCCTCTTGGGCGCCCTGGCACTGGGGGCTTTCGGGTACGAGGGCTCCATCGTGTTCCAGGGCGGACTTGGGGCGAAGGCGTTGGGGATGGGCGGGGCATTTTCGGCCCTGGCCGATGACGGCACGGTGGCCCTGTGGAACCCCGCGGGGATCCTGGCGTTCGGGGAGAACGCCTGGATCGGCGGGGCCACGAGCCAGCTCTTCGGCATGGTGCCGTACCAGTACGTGGGCGGCGGGTTCAGCTTCGCTGGCTACGGGATTGGGCTGGGCTGGGCCAACGCCACCGCGGGGGACTCCTACACGGCCAACGCCTTCATGGGAACCGTGGGCGTGAAGATCGGGGAGTTCGGCTGGGTCGGCGCCAACCTCAAGTACCTCATGGAGAAGGTCACCAATGAGTACTCGGGGTTCGGCTTTGACCTTGGGCTGATCGTCCCGGTGATACCGGAGCTCTCCATCGCTGTGGTAGCAAAAGACCTCGGCACCACCCTTGCCGGGCAGACGGTGAGCACGCTGTATGTGGTGGGCTTGGCCGGGAAGCTCCTTGAGGGTGCGCTGGCCCTGGCCGCGGATGTGGAGCTCACCTCGGCGTTTTCCGTGAAGAATTTCCGGGTGGGCCTGGGGTTCCAGCTCATCGAGAACCTGGGGATTCGCGCCGGGCTCGTGGTGCCGGAGCTCGATTTTGACGCGTACTACGTGACGGTGGGCGCCGGGTTCGCGCTGGGTGGGCTTTCCGTGGATGCGGCGTACGTGCTTTCCTCCACGCCGGGGGAGTCGCTGGTGCTTTCGGCGACGTTCCTGTTTGGGGAGCTGTTTGCGGAGGAGGAGCAGCCGGTGACGCCGCGGTAAAGAAAGAAGGTCACCAACCGCTTTTTGGGGGCTGGGCGGCCAGCCCCCACTTTTTTGTTCTTTGGCCCCTGCAGGGGAGCCGTCAGGGTGAGGAAAGGAGATAGCCCTCATTGCACCGTTTTTGAGAAAATGCCACAGAAACAAAGGAGTGGAAATTCTCAAGCGCTGTGCCTACCATAGACCACCGACCATGAAAACCGTGCTTGGTCCCGTCTTCGTCGCTCTCGCGGTCCTTACAGGATGGTTTTCGGACCAGGCCAGCCCATTCCCCCTTTCGCATCCTAAGGTGGAAGGGCTCCTCTTGCAGCTGGCCGGAGGCGCTCCCTTGGCTATCTCGGCCGATCTCCCGCCCCTGGTCCAGGGCAACCTAATCCTTGTCATTGTCGAGACGCTTGGCGAAGCGAGCCTCCTTGCCAAGGAACTTTCCGCCCGCGGCGTGATGCCCGTGGACACGTTGGGCTCGCTCCTCAAGGCCTGGATTCCCCGCGACCGCCTCCTGGAAGTCGCCGAGCTTCCCGAGGTCCAGTACCTGCGCCTTCCCTACCGGCCGACGCCCCTTGGCCGCCTGCAAACCGAGGGCGTGACGGTCCTGGGAGCGAGCCTCTTCCACGCCAAGGGCGTTCTCGGCCAAGGCGTGCGGGTGGCCGTGATCGATGTGGGTTTTTCCTCCCTTGCCCAGGCCATCCGCGCCGGCGAGATCGACCCCGAGGCCATCGTGGGGAAGCGCGACTACACCGGAACCGGCCTGGAAAGCGGAAGCTCTCACGGAACAGCCATCGCTCAAATCGTGCATAACCTCGCCCCGGCAGCCGAGCTTTTTCTAGTTCGCGTTGGGGACGAGGTGGGGCTTGGCCGGGCCGTGGCGGATCTCATCGAACAGGGCGTGGACATCATCGTCCATGCCGTGGGCTGGGCCAACACGGAGTTCGGCGACGGCCGCGGCCTGGTGAGCGAGATCGCCCGAAAAGCTTCCCAGGCCGGGGTCCTGTGGGTCAATGCCGCGGGAAACCACGCCCAGCGCCACTGGCTGGGCACTCCGCGGGTCCTTCCCGATGGATGGGCGGAATTCGCTCCCGGTCTCTCAGATTTGGAGCTTCGAGTGCAGATTCCTGGGGTTGTCCAAATCGCCCTCACCTGGGATGAGTGGCCCCGCGCCTCCTCCGATTTCGATCTCTTTCTCTTCAACGCTCAAGGCGAGATCGTGGCCTCTTCCGAAAGCCTTCAAGCGGCCTATGCCCCGCCCACAGAGTTCATAAGCTACCTTGCCGACCCGGGTCGCTACACCGTGCGGGTCCGAGCCAAGAACACCAGCCGCCCCGTGCCGCTGGAAATTTTCAGCCTGGCCCACGATCTTAATCCTTACGTTCCCGAATCCAGCATTCTCCCGCCTGGAAATGCCGAAGAGGTGTTCACCGTGGGCGCGGTGAACCTGGGGAGCTGGGCCACCGGCCCCCAGGCACCCTACAGCTCTCAGGGTCCCACCCGCGATGGCCGGCTCAAGCCCGACCTGGCCGGCCTCGATGGGACAAGAAACTTCGTGTATCCCCAGTTCTTCGGGACGTCCGCGGCCGTGGCCCACGTGGGCGGCATGGCCGCCCTTCTCCTCTCCCAGGCCCGGCAAGAAGGCGAGGACCTCGCCCTGCAAGAGCTATGGAAACTTCTCAGCCGCTGGGCCGTGGATTTCGGTGCCCCCGGCCCAGATCCGGTGTACGGACAGGGCCGTCTAAACCTGTTCGTGGAGGCCACAAAAGGTGAGCGCCGCATCCTCGCCTACGGAGCAATCTACCCCGGCCAGACGGTGGAGGTGGAGATCACCGTCCGTATGCCCTCTACCCAGATCGGTGGCCTAGAACTTCGGGAAATTCTTCCCCCGGGGCTTTCCGGAACCATCCTGGACCCCGGCGGCGCGGATTACACCGAGGAGGGGAGGGAACTCCTTTGGCGCTGGAATCTTCTTCTTCCCGGAGAAACCCGCACCGTGCGCTATCGCCTCGTCATCCCCGAAAATTTCCCTGCCGGAACTTATGCCCTCACCGGCACGGCGAACCGCACCCCCCTTGCCGGGGACTCCGTTCTTCACGTGGAACCCGATCCCCTCCCAAAAAAACTTCAAGTTCGCTGTGCTCCCAATCCTGTGAGGATGGGTGGGACCGTGGCCTTCACCGCTTACCCCGAAGTGGAGCAAATCCGGGTGTATGTCCATGATCTTTCTGGGAGGTTGGTGTACGATAGCGTCTGGCAGCCTGGTCCCACCCACCAGTGGAACCTCCAGGACATGAAAGGACGCATCGTGGCTAGCGGGATCTACCTCTACTGGGCCGAGGTCCAGGTGGCCGGGAAAATCGTGCGCAGCGGCCTTGGCCGCTTGCTTGTGATTCGTTAAAAACTCGGAGGTGCAGCGAGAATGAAGGTCTTCTTGGGCAAAGTTTTCCTTGCTCTTGCTTTGCTTGGGACAGGGTTGGCTGCAATGGCCCAGGACCTGGGGATCGGCGCGGCCGCGTTCCTCCGCCGCGGCGTGGATGCCCGGGCCTTGGGCCTGGCCGGCGCCTTCACCGCCGTGGCCGAGGGCTTATCCGCCATGTACTGGAACCCCGGGGGCCTAGCCCGAACCTCCTCCGCGGAGCTCGGCGGGACGTACATGAACCTCTACAACGCCGGAATTTACCTGAATTTCCTGGCCGGAGTCCTCGGCTATGAGCTTCCTGTCCAAGCCCCGTCGGAGTCCCCGCTGCTCCAGAGTTTTCTTCCTCGTAGGCTCGGCGGTGGGGCTTCCTTCACCGAGATGGCCACGGAGGTCTTGGCCTACGACATCCACGGGAACCCTCTCGGCCTCATCCGCTATAGCGAGGCCCTCTACAGTCTGGGCTTAGGGGCCTGGATTTCCCGCCTGGGCTACGCCGGCGCGGTGCTCAAGGTCTACAGTTTCCGGGCGCCCCGGGCCGGTCGGGACGGCGGCGATGCCACGGCCTTTGGCTTAGGCTTCGATCTCGGCCTTTTGGTCCCCGTATGGGACGGGCTTTGGCTGGGACTCTCCGCCGCGGATGTGGGCAATACGAAGATCCAATGGAAGAACACGGTGCAAGAGCCCACGGACCTCGTGGCCGGCCGCTACGCCCTCGGCGCGGCTTTCTCCGCCCAGAATCTCGCCTTCGAGAACGACCGACTCCTTTTAGCCTTAGACGTGGCCTACGAGCCCCTGGTGGAGGCCTTGGCCGTACGGGGCGGGCTGGAGTACACACTCTTTTTCTTCTCCCTGCGGGCCGGGGCCGTCTGGCGGCCAGAGATGCCCTGGG
>JBBIVL010000073.1:0-7557 GCA_037439765.1 Candidatus Bipolaricaulota bacterium | reverse complement strand
CAGGCGCGGGTTTGGGAGAGGATGTTCTTCCAAACTCCGCCGGACCGGAATGAGGTTGACCGCAATTGGTCCTGGCTCACGGAGAAGCTGCGGCGGGAGGGGGTGAGGAGAGTTTTGGACCTCGGCTGTGGACGGGGACATTGGAGCATCGCCCTGGCCCGGGCCGGCTTCCAGGTCACCGCCGTGGATATATCGAAAATCGCCATAGAACACGTGCTTTCCTGGGCCAAAGAGGAAGATCTCGCCATCGAGGCCTTCGTTTGCCCGGCCCAAGAGCTCCCCACGGATCGCGAGTTCGACGTGGTGATCGCCAACTCCGTTTTGGACCACATGTTCAAGGAGGAGGCGGAGGAGGCCATGCGGCGGATCCGTTCCGTCCTGCGTCCCGGCGGCCTCCTCTTTTTGGGCATGGATGCCCCTCCTGACGAAGTGGACGAAAACTGGCCCCACACGGTTTTTCCTGACGGCACCTGGCAGTTTCATGGTGGAAGAAGGGATGGGATGCTTTGGCGTTTCTGGACGGACGAAGAGATCCGTGCCCTCCTTTCCGGGTTTTCCATAGAGGAGTTCTGGGTGCAGCCCAACGGCAAACGTAAGCTTTGGGCAAGAAAATTTTCCCAATCTAAAGAATAGCAGCGCTTCGGGAGCGATCCTTAGCGTGTGGATCATGATGTTGCCGCGTTTCTGCAATCTGGCAAGGCTATGAAAAAAAACGGGGAAAGCCTGTGTCGCCTGGCTTTCCCCGGCGAATTCCCCAGCAGTTGCTAGTCGGCGATATCGGGCTTACCGAGACAAAACGCCGATCCCCAGTAGAGAAGCGGATTTGAGGCATTGCGGCAGTTTTTAGCCGACTGGACATTGGGGTTATCGCAGCAGAAACCGCTTGGTTCCATGATCGAGCCGGCCGTGCTGCTGGAATGTGGAGGGTGATAGAGGTTGAGGGCGTGGCCAAGCTCGTGGGCCAAGTGGTAGTAATTGAGGGCCCCGGTTTGGCATGGTGGACAGGGCGGGCACGTGGATGGGCAGTAGTCGGGGCAGGGACATGGAGCGGGCACGGAAAGTTGTTGATCGCAACTCACAATTTTCGCAGCAGCTGTACCCAAAGAGTAGCATTTTCCGCCACCCCAATCGCACACAAAAGTCATCCGATCCACCACGAACACCTCCACCGCATCGGTCACATTCACCTCGTTTGTGAGGTTGTCGGCCTCAGCTGTACTTTCCAGAACTTTGTACGCTGGCTTGTCCAAGTAAATCGGGTCATTCACAGAAAAGTCGATACAGCGGACGGTGCCGCAGCGGGCCCATAATTCCCGGGCCTGACGCATAAGCTCATCAAACGCTCTCCCTGTACGATTTGGATCCGTCGGGCCGGTTCCTATAAAGACGGGCTGAATCTTCAAGATCTGGGCCGGCCGTAGGAGCTTTGTCCAGTCAAGGTACACTTGCAAGACCAACGTGATCCGTCGCACGTCTCCCAAAACCCCTTGGCTGAGTTCCAGCTCCACCGTAGCATCTGCCTTAACCCTTCCCTGCGACGCCACCTTCAGCGCTTCTGGGAAACTCCCCGTGATCTTTCCTTTCATCACTTCCGTATAGGGCACGAACTCGTCCATCTCCCCCTGTTTTTGTGTGGGGCGGAACCCCTTGAGCTGGTTGATGAGCTCGTAGTGGAGAACCATGCGCAGTTCCAAAGAAAAGCGGCCCGTCTTCGGATCGAACCAGACGATATCATCATCGATCTGGATGAGACTCAGGAGCCCCGTCGGGCCTTTTCCTGTGCCCACACCTTTGGAAATCAGACTCAGTTCAATTAAAACAAGTTGCAGTCCCTCCTTCCCGGGGATCACCTGGAATCCCAGGGAACCAAAAAAAGTGGTGCGTTGCTCCCCTTTGTCGGTCACCACGGTTCCCGCCACCTCCTTAAAGTTGCCGGTCAAGTAGTACACATCTTGGGTTGCGGTCTGGGCGTAGGCTAAGGAACCCACGATAACCACTAAGGCGCTAAGCAAAATCCTCTTTCCCCAGCGAACCATGCCTCCTCCTTATAAAACAGATTTGGCCATTGGGATCAGGGTAAACCCCTTCCGCCCCGCCTCCCAGTGACCCTTCAGTGTACTACGCGCAGGAGCGGCTGGCCAAGCTTAGGTTGAAGCGGGTCTGGCCATGCATCAACATGCCAGGACAGGCTTATGTACCTTTATGAGGAGCGCGGGTTGAAGGTTACGCAAATTGGATCCCTTCCCTTGCGCGACCCCAAGAAAGCCGTGGCCTATAGTCTCCGTCACGATATCCCCTTCCTTCCGGAATTGCCTCTCTTGGGGGATGCCATGCTCTCCTACATCAAGAGGCCGGGAGAGCTCAGCTCTCTTTCGCAGTTCAAGAAGCACGCGTTCGAGGTGGTGAAAATCCAGGTCGTCGGGCCGGCCACTTTGATCCTCGCCGGCTACGATCCCGATGAAGCCCTGCTCCGCATTTTTCGCCATGTGGAGGTGATCCTGGACGGCCTTAAGGCCAAGGAGATCATCCTTTTCCTTGATGAACCCGCCCTGGGACAAGCGGGGTTCGATTACGAAGAGCTCTGGGCCGCAATTTTTTCGGATTTCCCGGTGATCCGCGGGGTCCATGTGTGCGGAAACATGCAGTGGGATTTGCTGTTCCGCTCAAAAACCGTGGAAATCATCAGTTTCGACGCTTCCCGTTACGACATCACCCTCTATTACCCCCGGAACGAAAAGAAGATCGCGTGGGGCATAACCGACCCTTCCCAAGTGCGGGACTTTCAGCCGGGCGATCTTCTAACCCCGCCCTGTGGCCTCTCCCCGGCCCTCTACACCGAGGAAGACCTTGGGCGCGTCCTGGCCTTGCTCCGGACGACGGCCCAAAAGGGGAGCTCCATCACTCCAAGATGACGAGAGTGTCGTCTTTTTCGTGCCACTCGAATTTTCGCACATTTTCAAGCGCGATCTCTTCGGAAAAGAGGCGTTTCAGCTTCAGAACCCCGTTTTCGTAGCGAAACTCCACGACCTCCTCGGCCACCGTCTCTTCCCCGCGTTTCACCACGATGGCGCACATGGCCGCCTCCTAGGCGTACATAGGGGCCGGAAGTTTCAAAGCGCGGCGTTTGCGCTCGATGTGCTCAATCATGAGATGTGCAGCTTTTATAGGATCGGACTCAAACGCAAATTTTCCACCTACAAGCTCTTCGATTTCCTCGGTGAGGAAGCGCCAGAGCTTGGGTGCGCCTTCGATGGGGAAGGGGCTCCCTAGGACAGTGAAGACGCCGGAGGCCACGAAGTAAAAGGCGATGGCCACGGCTTTTTCGCTCATCCACTCCGGCGCCGCCCCCGCCGCGGGGATGTCGGAAATGTCCTCGCCGAGCCCACCTTCGTGGACCATGTTCGTGAGGGTGATGAGGATGCGGGAGTTGTCCACGCAGGAGCCAAGGTGCAACACAGGAGGAATGCCCACGGCCTCGCAGATCTCCTGAAGGCCTTTTCCGGCGAGTTCGAAGGCGGCCTCCGGCCGGAGGAGCCCGGCCTTGGCGTCAGCAATGGCCGCGCACCCGGTCACCACCACCAAGACGTCGTTCTTGATGAGCTCTTTGGCCATCTCCACATGGGAAAAGTCCTGGGTGAATTTGGGGTTATTGCATCCCACGATTCCCGCGACCCCGCGAAGCCTTCCGTCGATGATGGCGTCGTTGAGGGGCCGGTAGGTGGCGCGATAGCGGCCGCCCAGGAAATAGAACACGGATTCCGCGGTGAACCCGGCGATGAGGTCCATCGCCTCCTTGGGCACAAAAGCTCCTCCGTTCCGGCGGGCGAAGTTCTCCACCCCCATGCGCACGATCTCTTTGGCCACCTCCAAAGCCCGATCCTCGGAGAATTCCACGTGCTCTGCCCCAGGGATCTTGGCTTTGGGAGAAGTAGTAACCAGAACCGTGTGGAAGTGGCGCACAAGATCGCTCAAAGCCGGCATGATGCACTGCACATCCACCACCATGGCATCCACTACGCCCGTCATCACCGCCAGCTCCTGATGCAGGAAGTTTCCGGCGATGGGGATCCCGTGGCGCATGAGGATCTCGTTGGCCGTGCAGCAGATGCCCGCGATGTTTATGCCCTTGGCTCCTTTTTCTTTGGCCAGGCGCTGAAGCTCAGGATCGTGGGCAGCGAGGACGATCATCTCCGAGAGGGTGGGCTCGTGGCCGTGGACCACGATGTTCACCATCTCCGGATCAAGAACTCCCAGGTTGACCCGGCCGCGCAGAGGAGAGGGGGTGCCGAAAAGCACATCCTGGAGCTCGGTGGCGATCATGGACCCGCCCCAGCCATCCGAAAGGGCGCAGCGCATCCCTTGGAGGATGAGGTTGGGGAAATCCGCGTCCACCCCCATGGTGGTGCGGTGCATGATCTCCGTGATTTCCCGGTCAACCCCCCGCGGCATGATCCCGAGTTTCCGCCAGCGCTCCACGCGGGTTTCCGGAGCACGCAGGGCGAAACGTAATTCCCCTTCTTGACGACCGAATTCGGCCAATGCCCGCTCGGCCACTTCCTTGGCCAGGGTTTTCTCATCCTTTCCTACCGCTTCAATCCCCAAGGAGTATGCAACCCGCCGCAGTTTCACCGGATCTTTGATGGAATAATCTCCGTCTTGGCTAGTCATGAGGAGGGTGTGGGCCACATCCCGACCGTGGTCGGAGTGGGCGGCGGCGCCCGCGGCGATCATGCGCAAGAGGTTCCGGGCAGCGATGGTCTCCGCATCCGCTCCGCACACGCCCTTGGGCGATCGTCCCTCCACGATTCGGCACGGCCCCATCTGGCAAATTCGACAACACACGCCGCTTAGTCCAAACCGGCACGGAATGCCCTGCTGTTCGCGCCTGTCCCAGGCCGTGGCCAACCCCCGCTCCCGGGCCACTCGCAACATCTCCTGTGCCGCCCGATCGATGCTCCGCTCCATCATCCACCCCCTCGCTTCATCGCCCACACTTTGAGGTACTCGTCGGAGTATATCTCGCGGTTGAGGATGATTTCGGCGGTAGCCACCGCCGCCCGCAATTCCTCATCCGTCACATCGCAGATGGCCGCATCCAATCCCGCGGCCATGGCCATCACCAAGAAAGTCCTGGTGAGGAGCTTCTTCTCCTTCGCGCCCGAGCAGATGTTGGAAAGGCCCACGGAGATATGCGGCGGAGGATCGGAAAGGAGGGTGAATTCGCGAATGGCTTCAAGAACTTTTTTGGCTTGGTCCTGCATGAACCGGATGGGCATGAGGATTGGATCCAGGAAGATGCGGTCGGGAGTGAGTCCGGCCTCGGTGGCCAGCGCGAAAATTTTGGCGGCATTCTCCACCCGCCGCGCCACGTCCTGCGGGCTTCCCCGCTCATCGGAGACCACGCCCAGGAGGGAGGCATTGTACTCGGCCGCCAGAGGAACGATTTTTTCCAACCGGGCATCCTCAGCGGTGGTGGAGTTGACGAGCACGGGCCGGCCATCGCTGGCTTCCAGCCCCGCCCGCAGTACTTCCGGCTGGGTGCTGTCCACAGAAATGGGCGTGGGTACAACTTCTTGTACCGCCTGCACCAACCAGGCCATGTCCCGGGGATCTTTGGAGACGGCGCCGATGTTGAGGTCGAGGTAATCCGCGCCGGCTGCCGCTTGCTTCTTGGCCCAGGCCTGAATGGGCTCCTTGGCCTTCTCCCGGATGGCCCGGCCAACATCTTTAAACCCGGCGTTGATTCGCTCCCCAATGAGGATCATTTTCCCTCCCCCATGAGCTCCCGAACAGCCCTTTTCACGGCCCGAACCGCTTCCGGATGGCGCAGGACGAGGATATCCGCGCCAGCCAAAAGGTACATGTACGCGGTGGTGGCCTCCCAAAGGGGTCCCCGCAAGCCCTCCTCGCCCCAGTCAGGTTGCTCCTCCTTTGGGGCGCGAGCCTCCTTTACGGCCCAAACCTCCCGGCCCACATCGCACAGGATGGGCTGGGCCATGAATTTGTCCCCGCTCAGGCCAGCAAGCCGTGTGCGCTCCATGATGGAGTACACGTACTCAATTCCGTAGCCCAGGGCCCCGGTGGATGGGTAGATCACCAGGTTCTCCAGGGGAAAGCCGGCGTCCAGAGCAAGGATGTTCACTTGCTTGGCGATGTTGATGTCCACCGGCGACTCGGCGATGAGCTTGTGGCCATAGGCCGTGGCCACAGCCGCCAACGTCTTGTAGTTGTCCTGGGTGATGGTCCCCAAAAGGCAGTTTTCCCCGCGCGCCACCTCCCCCACCACGGGAAAGACCTCGTTGTCCTTCTCATAGTTTCCACAGCCCCAGATGATGAGGGGGGCGTCCACCGCTTCCAGGACTTTTCGCACCGCCTGCGCGGCCTCCGTAGGTGACCTGTTTTCCCCGTTTGGATCACATCCCACAAGGCGCAAACAGATCAGATCCGCACCGTACTCCATGGCCTTTTGTGCCCATTTTCCCGGATCATGCAGGACCTCGGCGTAGGGCCGGCGCACCTCCTCCGGCCAGTCCTCGCCGGGGATGTCCCAGATCTCCACGGCCACCACCGGTGGGTAGGGGATCTCCCCGTCCATGTGGTGGAAGGGTAAAGCCCGCTCCCCACCGATGATGACCACCTTTTTGCGTGTTCCTCCCTCCTCAGGAGTGGCCCCGATTTTCACGGTGTAAATGGCGTGCTCAAACTTCTCTCGCACATCAGGGACCTCCATTCTCCCTCCTTTCCAAGATTTTCTCGGCCAGTTTCTCCACAGCCTTGCGAGCGGGCGCGTGGGGGGAAAGCTGACGCAGCGGGAGACCGCGTGCCCAAAGCTCCGCGACCTCTGGATCCATGGGGATCCATCCGACGAACGGGAGGGAGAGCTCCGCGGCCGCCTCTAATTGTTTTTCCCCCTCCACGCGATTCAGCACCAATCCCATTTTGCCGATGCGCAAGGCCAGGGCCTCGGCGATTTCTTTAATGCGGCGGGCGGCACGCAAGGAGACCGGGGTGGGCTCAGCCACGATGAGGAAGACGTCCACGTCTTGGGTGGTGCGACGAGAGAGATGTTCCATGCCGGCTTCGTTATCCACCACCACGTACCGGTAGTTGCGGCGCAAAATATCCAGGGCCCGTCGCAGCACATGATTCACCATGCAGTAGCAGCGTGGGCCCTCCCCATGGCCCATGGTGAGAAGATCCACTCCCCGATCCTCCACCAAGCACTCGAAAAGCCCGGCCTCAAGGAGCTGATCCTTGCTCACCCCCGGCGGAAGATCGGCGATCCTTTGGAGGAGCTCGTCGCGCATCTGGCCAATGGTGCGCGTCACTTCTAGCCCCAAGGCCTCGCCCAGATTGCGGTTGGGATCAGCGTCCACCGCCAAGACCGGCCCATCTTCCCGCAGGATTTCCACCAAAAGCGCGGCCACCGTGGTTTTTCCCGTTCCACCCTTGCCCGCCACCGCCACCGTGAACGGCATCATGGCTCCCCCAAAATCCTGCGCGCAGAAGGAAAGCGGGAGAGGTCCGTATGGGGCAGGAATTTCGCCGCTAAAAACT
>JBBIVL010000072.1:0-7578 GCA_037439765.1 Candidatus Bipolaricaulota bacterium | reverse complement strand
AAGAAGAGCTTGTGGGGCCGGTTCTTCTACGGAATGGACAAGGCCCTGCGCGCCTATGAGCGACGACCGATTCGGTCCCTGCGCAAATTGGCCCTGGCCCGCGCCGAGGCGTGGATCGTGGAGCGGCAAGAGACCGACGGATGCTGGGGAGGGATTCAGCCGCCCTGGGTCTACTCCCTTATCGCCCTCTACGCCCTCGGTCACCCCCTCGAATCGCCCGTCCTCCAAAAGGGGATCGCCGGGTTCCAGCGGTACAGCATCGAGGATGAGCGTGGTTTTCGCTTGCAGTCCTGCATTTCACCCGTATGGGATACGGGCCTTTCCATGCTGGCTCTTCAGGATGCCGGGCTTCCACCGGACCATCCGGCCTTGGTGCGGGCGGGGATGTGGCTTCTTTCACAGCAGATCTTTGTGGGCGGCGATTGGCAGGTGCGGTGTTCCGCCCGGCCCGGCGGCTGGGCCTTCGAGTTCGACAACGACCGCTACCCCGACACCGACGACACGGCCGTGGTCATGATGGCTCTCTTAGGGACCGAGCTCCCCGCGCAGGCAAAGGAGTTCGCCCTTTCCCGAGGCCTGGAGTGGCTCCTGGGGATGCAATCCAAAAACGGAGGGTGGGGGGCGTTCGACCGAGACAACACAAAAACCTTCCTGCGGGAGATCCCGTTTGCCGATTTCGGGGAGCTTCTGGACCCGCCCTCGGTGGATGTGACCGCCCATGTGGTGGAGCACCTTGGCCGTCTTGGCTATCGACGTGGCTTCAACCCCCTGGATCGGGCTTTGCGTTACATCCTGCGCGAGCAAGAGGAGGATGGGTCTTGGTACGGCCGCTGGGGGGTGAACCACATTTATGGGACGGGCGCGGTCCTTCCGGCCCTGCGGGCAGTGGGGTTCCCCATGGACGACCCGCGGGTACGAAAAGCCGTGAATTGGCTTCTTTCCCGCCAGAACCCGGATGGCGGCTGGGGCGAGGAGGTCCTTTCCTACCACAAAAAGGAATGGCGCGGCCGCGGACCTTCCACGGCGTCTCAGACGGCGTGGGCCCTCCTCGCCCTCCTCGCCGCTGGCGAAACACACTCCGAGGCCGTCCAGCGCGGCATCTCCTACCTTGCTTCCACTCAAACCCCGGACGGAACCTGGGAGGAGCCGTACTTCACGGGGACCGGCTTTCCCACAGACTTCATGATCCGCTACCACCTCTACCGCCACTACTTCCCCCTCATGGCTCTGGGTCGGTACCGCCGAGCCATGGAAGGAGGGCGGGGATGAGGGTGGAGCTTGCCGAGGTTTTCGGGTTCTGTCCGGGCGTGCGCCGGGCAGTGGAGATGGTGGAACGGCATTTGGCGGAGAAAGGGCCGCTCTCCACCCTTGGTGCCATCGTGCACAACGCCCAGGTGGTGGAGGAATTGGCGCAAAAGGGTGCCCGGGTGGTGGAGAGCCTCGTTCACGTCCGGGAAGGGGCGGTGGCCATCACCGCCCACGGCGCCGGCCCCGAGGTCTTCGCGGAGATTCAGCGCCGGGCACTTTCCCTCGTGGACACCACCTGTCCCATCGTCCGGCGGGCCCAGGAGGCCGCCCGGGAATTCGCCGAAACCGGGTTCTTCGTCCTCATCTACGGCGAGGAGGCCCATCCGGAGGTGCGGGGGCTCCTCTCCTGGACCCGTGGCCACGGAAAGGCCACCTTGAACCCCTCCGACGTCCAAGAAATCGAGGGGCAGCGAATCGCCCTTATTTCCCAGACCACCAAGAGCCGTCCGGAATTCTGGGGCTTTGTGGCCGAGGTCATAGCCCGACTTGGCCCCAAGCTGCGGGAGGTACGGGTCCTGGACACCACCTGCCCGGAGACGGGCCGGCGCTACCAGGCCGTGCAAAAGCTCGCGGAGAAGGTGGAAGCCCTGGTGGTCGTGGGCTCCCGCAACTCCGCAAACACCCGGAAATTGGCGGAGGTCGCCCGCCAAACGGGGCTCCCCACGTTCCACATCGAGCGGGCCGAGGAGCTCCGGCCGGAGTGGTTCCGTGGGATCTCCCGGGTCGGGGTCACCGCCGGCGCCTCCACCCCCGACCACCTCGTGGCGGAGGTGGTGGCCAGGTTGGAAAAACTGGGAGGTGCCTCATGAACCCAGTCCTCTCCGCCTCGACGATCGTGCGCAGCGAAATCCTCACGTTCCACACGAGCAAATCCCCGGAATTTCTGGATATCACTAGGGAGGTGGAGAAATTTGTGGAAGCCTGCGGGGTGCGGGAGGGGATGGTTCTTGTTTTCTCCTGCCACACCACCGCGGCCATCCGCATAAACGAAAATGAGCCCCTCCTTCTTCGGGACGTGGAGGAGTTCCTGAAGCGCCTGGCCCCGCGGGAGCTTTACTACTGCCACAATGACTTTGGGATCCGCACCCACAACATGACGCCCGAGGAATGCCCCAACGCCCATGCTCATCTGCAGCACCTCCTCCTTGGGGCAAGTGAGGCCGTGCCTGTGCGAAATGGAAAACTTTTTCTTGGACGATGGCAGCGGATCTTCCTGGTGGAGCTCGATCGGCCCAGGGAGCGAAAGGTTTTAGTGCAGGTGGTGGGCTGTGTCTAGGGACTTTTCGGAAATTCCGGCGAGCGAGCGGGTCCTCCTTTTGCCCCACTGCCTTCGGCCGAGCGACCGCTGTCCGGGACGGCCCTCCCGGGATGGTTTTCAGTGCCCGCCAGATTGCCCAGTGACGGACTGCGCCATTCGGATTCTGCGGGCCGAGGCCGAGCGGCTAGGTTATAAAGGGGTGTGCGTGGCGCCGGGAGGGGCACTGGCCCTGCGCTTTGTGGAGGAGAAAAGGCCGCGGCTGGTGGTAGCCGTTGCTTGCCAGAAAGAGCTCCTCGAGGGAGAAGAAGCTGTGGGGAAGCTCGGAAACCCGCCTAAGGTGGCTGTCCTTCCTCTGCTGCGGGACGGCTGCGTAGACACCGAGGTCGATCTCTCTGCGGCTGTGCATCTTTTGGGGGTGGGGCTTTGGGAGAATGGCTTGGCTCATCAGGACTAGCTTAGTGGCACGCAGGTTGGAAGCGTATGCTTACGTAACCATAGTCCATCGGGTGAAACTCCCTGTTTTTTCCCGGCTTTAGCTCCCCCGCAGTTGGCAGAACATGTCCGGACCGCTCCGTTGAGCTCCTTCAAGTGGTGCTCCTACCCGGTCCCTTCCTAGCCCCCTGGTTGTGAGAGCTGGGGAGGAGTGGTTCTTCTCCTAAATGGAGAGCGCCGGGCTATCGGCCGATTGGGCTTTGGGAACGGCATTCTCTGGCAGCTCTGGTCTGCGTGCTTGACAGCACACCGCGGCCGGTGTATACTGATGAACGTTCACGGGAAGGGTACCGAAGGGAGCGGGAGTGTACCGGGTTCGGCTAAAGGACGTGGCGGAGGCGGCCGGCGTCTCGATTAACACAGCTTCCCGTGCCCTTAATGGGAAAGCCGAAATCAGTCCCGAGACGCGGGCAAGAGTTCTCGAAATTGCAGCCAAATTGGGCTACAGGCCGAATAAGCTTGCGCAAGCCCTTCGATCTAATAAGACAAAGGTCATCGGGGTCATTGTGGGTGACATTGCCAACCCTTATTTCTCTATGCTGGCTCGGGGGATTGTTAAGGCTACTCGAGCGCAGGGGTACAGCGTTCTCCTCCAGAGCACGGACGAAGACTATCAACGAGAGAAAGAAGCCGTGGAGGTTCTGCTGGCGGAGCGGGTGGACGGTGTGCTGATCACCCCCACTCAGCGCGGGAGGGAAACGATAGAGGCGCTCAAGAAGAGCGGCCTACCATTTGTATTGATGTCGCGCCATTTCTCAGACCGAAGCAGTGATTACGTGGTAATGGATGACCATCGGGGTGGCTTTTTGGCGACCGAGCACCTGCTTAACCTGGGAAGAAAACGTGTGGCTATGGTGAATGGGCCTCTCCATATTTCCAGTGCCAGAGAACGCTTTGAGGGCTATAAGCAGGCGCTGGAGGAGCACGGAATCGTGGGGGATCTGTCGCTCGTGCTTACCGGGGCATTGACCATGGAAGACGGATATCAAGCCGGGCTTCAGCTCCTGACCACGTCAGCCCCTGACGCTATTTTCGCTTTCTCGGACTTTGTGGCCTTCGGAGTGCTCAAAGCACTTCGTGAACACGCGGTTAAAGTCCCCCAGGAGGTGGCTGTCGTGGGTTTCGACGATGTTATGTTTGCTTCATGTCTGGAGACGCCGCTTACTACAGTAGGAGGAGAAACCGAAATGATCGGTTACAAAGCGGCAGAGCTTCTTATTCGCAAGCTTAATGGGGAGGGGGTAACGGAACGGAGCCAGATCAGGCTTCCGGTCCGATTGGTTGTGCGGGCAACCGCGTGAAGAAAGGAGGTGGTGCGGGAGAAGAGAAGGCGGGGATTGAGGTCCAACGAACGTACAGGTAACGGATGACTGGAGAAGTATGTGGGTCAAGCTAGCAAGGAGGTGTTAGGATGTTCAAGAAAGTTTTGGTAGTGTTGGCGGGTTTGGCCCTGTTGGCGTTGCCCGGGTTGTCCGAAAAGCTTGTGATCTATTTCTTCTGCGGAGGCCCTCCTGGTTGTCCGTTCGCTACCATTGTTTATAACGGCGCTAAGCATGCGGCAGAAATACTGGGCGACAAGGTGGATGTCAGGTACATCTGGTCCGACTGGAACCCAGAAAAAATGGTGATCCAATTCCAGGAAGCTGTTGCAGCTAGGCCTCACGGCATCTGCATCATGGGGCACCCTGGTGACGAGGCATTGAAGCCGTTTGTGGACGAAGCAATCGCCAAAGGAATCATCGTCACCAGCATGAACACAACTCTTCCCACTTTGGAGAATGCTTATCGCGCCAACGGATTTGGCTATGTTGGTCAGGATCTCTATGGATCAGGTTACATGCTCGGTGAAGCCGTAGTACAGCGGGCTGGACTCAAAGCTGGGGATCGCGCCATGGTCTGGGGCCTGATGTACCGGGAACCTACGCGTGGTCAGCGCACGAAAGGCGTTGTAGACGCGCTAGAAAAGGCCGGCGTGATCGTTGACTATATCGAGATCTCTCCCGAAGTAGATGCAGATGCTTCCTTGGGAATCCCTACGTTTGTGGCTTACGCCAAGAGTCACCCTGATGTCAAGGCTGTGGTTACAGATCACGGCGCACTCACAGCCACTTTGCCAACTTACTTGGAGAGCGCCGGCTTTAAACCTGGCCAGGTCTACGGCGCCGGCTTTGATGTGAACCCCTCCACCTTGCGGGGCATTCGCGAGGGATGGATTGGGGTTGTCCACAGCCAGCAGCCGTTTTTGCAGGGTTTCTTGCCCATTTTCCAAATCTACCTCACGTATCACTTCAAGATCGCTGGCCTGCACATCGACACGGGTGTGGGCTTGATCGATAAGAGTAACGTCGAGCTTTTGGCTGACCTGATTGAGAAAGGACTGGCCGGGTGACGCACCCGTCGGATAGGCGGGCTCGCGCGGGCGGGCCCGCCTTCACTCCCTAAGGGGGCAGTTATGGCCTTGGTTGAGATGGTGGACATCCACAAATACTTCGGGAAAGTTATAGCTCTGCGAGGTATCGATTTTAAGGTCGAAGAAAACGAGGTTGTCGGCCTGATTGGTGATAACGGGGCGGGCAAATCCACGCTGATAAAAATTCTCAGCGGAGTCTATACACCAAGCAAAGGCGAGATTTTTATTAAGGGACAGAAGGTAGATTTGCGTTCATACTCGGTGGTTGAAGCCAGAAAATACGGAGTGGAGACTGTATTTCAGGATGAGGCTCTCGGCCTCAGACAAAGTATTTGGCGTAATCTTTTTCTGGGACGTGAACTAACGAATCGTTTCGGCTTCCTCAGGATTAACAGCGCTATAGCAGAGACAGACAAAATGATGCGGGAGTTTCTAAAATTTCGCGGGGTGGGAATAACGCCCAATGCTACCGTCAAAAATCTTTCCGGAGGAGAGCGCCAAGGTATCGCCATAGGAAGGGCGATGTATTTTGAGGCGGACTTGGTCATCCTGGACGAGCCTACGCGTGCACTTTCGGTGAAGGAGATTGAGAAGGTGCTGGGATTCGTTCGAGAACTTAAGGCCCGAGGTAAAGCGTGCGTTTACATTTCCCACACCATTGCTCACGTATATGCCATCTCTGATAGATTCGTCATTTTGGACCGAGGGCAAGTGGTGGGCGAGTACCGGAAGAATGAAATCTCCGAGGAAGACCTGAGCCAAGCTCTCGTGCGAGCTTTCCGACATGAGGAGAGCTAACCATGACCTTCAAGAATTTCCTACCAAAGGATAACGCTTTGTCAGTCCGCTGGACATTCAAGCCCTTGTCTTCGGTGAATAAGTACAAAATGCAATGGGGAGTATTCGCCCTCCTCGTATTGGTGTTCGGCATTTTTGCCGCGGGGAGCCCTAGGGTTTTCCTTAGTTGGGCGATATACGAAGCCTTTCTCAACACCGTTCCCTTCGTCGGAATCATGGGGTTGGGGCTTACATTTGTGCTAATCAGTAAAGAAATAGATCTTTCTTTCCCTTCAGCTATGGCGTTTGCTGGCTATATTTTTGCAACCATCTTCAAATTATCTGGAAGTGCGCTTCTTGGCCTCCTCATCGCGTTAGGCAGCGGCATAATCATAGGTGCCCTAAATGGACTAATGATCACAAAAGTAGGGATCCCCTCCATAGTGGTCACGTTGGGTATGCAATTTCTTCTCCGCGGGGCTGTCCAAGTCTTAGCTGGTGGCCTTAGCATTTCCTTGCCCTTCGCGGATCATCCTTTGCGAACCGTGCTAGTGGGCCGTTTGTTAGCCGGGATTCCTATGCACGCTGTCTGGTTTGCCTTGCTCTCGGTGGTTCTGATGGTGATTCTTTTTCATCATCGATTTGGCAACCACGTTCTATTTGTAGGCGACAATGAAAACGCTGCCCGAATGATGGGGATTAACACGAGCAAAGTGAAAGTCTTGGTTTTTATACTTATGGGCTGCTTGGCGGCATTTGCAGGTGTTATTGAAAACGCCCGTATGTTGAGATGGTGGCCTCTTATGGGGGAAGGTTATCTCCTTCCAACCATGGCGGGTGTATTTATCGGCGGGACCTCTATGTTTGGTGGTGAAGGAACAATCTTCGGGACAGTTGTTGGTGCTTTCATCGTGGGGTCCCTGGAAGCTGGAATTGTGGCGGCTGGATTATCCGGATTTTGGACGAGATTATTTGAAGGATTATTGATCCTTCTCGCGGTTACTTTTTATGCGATGGTTCGCAAGAGGGCCTAATGTTCCTGAATCGCATGGTGATGCACAAGTTTTCCTTCTACAACCTTTGCGTATGGGCCGTAAAAGTGTACTACTTGACCGCGAAACTCGTAGTAGATACCCTAAGAATCAGAGACGATGTGGATATAGCCCCTCATAACACATCCTTGATAGGCAATCATGAATGCGCTTCTCAATCCGCCGGAACTTGGCGCTTAGAGGAGATAAATGCTATATACCCAGGAAATAAGTTTTTCTTCCATTGCCTCCGGCTAAGCGTATCAGTATCTGGTCTAAAGTCAGACCATATGGGGGGCAAA
>JBBIVL010000071.1:6503-7650 GCA_037439765.1 Candidatus Bipolaricaulota bacterium | reverse complement strand
ACCGGTTGCCCACGAGCCGGAAGCCCTCCCGCTCCAGCTCCGCCCCCGTGCAGAAGATGTGGGAGGCGTTGGACATGTCGAACATCCTTAGGAACCGCACGCCCCAGGGGTTCTCGCCGGTCCGCTCGTTCACCAGCACGGGGACGCGCTCGTAGATGGCCCTGGTCAGCTCGGCGTCCTGGCGGGTGCGGAAGACCGGTAGCGTCCGGGTGTTCGGGTTGAGGCGGGCGATGTCCTCGGGTGAGAGCCTAAGAATCTTTTGAGGGTCGCGCAGTTCTTCGGGGCGATGGCAGAAAAAGGCGAACGACGCTTCACTACTGCCTTGGCCTCCACGGCGTATGGTGAGCAGGCAGAATTTCATAAGCGAGATCACTGCTGGGAACAGTTTCGCTCGATTGTCGAAGTCGAACAGGCTCACCAGCTCGCCGCGGTCCACCAGGTCGGCGAAGAAGTGCTTGTTGGTGTCGTCGGTGGCGATGCCCGTGGGGACGACCACACCTGCGCGGCCTCCCGGACGCTCCAGCTCGCGGAAAAGCTCGCAGAACACTGAATAAGTGTTGATATCGCCCCGGGCGGTGAGAGGAAACCGCCCGCTTCGGCGCAGAAACTTGCTTAGGGCATCGGAGTCATGCAGGGCCTGTTGATATTCGTGCCAAAGGGCCGGGTTGGTCTTGGGAAGCTGTTGAATGAGGCGCTTGCGGGCCGCAGCGTTGGGAGCCTCAGCGATGTCCTTATCACGGGTAGCGAAAAACTCCTGCTCTTGAAGCTTGATGCGCTCCCAAGGTGGATTGCAGAGGACGACGTCGAACCCGCCCTGGGCGAAGACCTCGGGGAACTCCAGGGGCCAGTGGAAAAAGCGCAGGCGCTCGGCCATGGCCCACACCGTGGCGAGAAGATCGCCGCGCACACCGGCCTTCCCCTTGGTCAAAACGTTTTGGATATCCAACGGCTTGGGAATGCGGAAAGCCTCCTCCGGCCTGAGCCGCGCAAAGAACGCGGCGGTCCAAAGGTCGCAGGCCCACCGAATTTTTTCGATCTCGGGATCACGAAAAAGCTCATGATAAAGCGCGGATTTTCTCTGAACCTCCGCGGGCGTGTCCTCGGGAAGGGCCGCAATTCCCTCGAGTTTCTGGGCGAATCTGCGCAA
>JBBIVL010000071.1:0-6493 GCA_037439765.1 Candidatus Bipolaricaulota bacterium | reverse complement strand
CAGGGCTTCCCCGGGATTGAAAAGGGGGACGAACCCGGACTCCCGTTCCCTTTCCTCGCGGCGAATTTCGTTGCGGAGTTTGCGAGCGAAATTTTTGTCGTCGTCGCCGACGGGCTCGTAGGCCTCCTCGGGAATCCCCTCCTCCAGGACGGAAAGGTCGAAGGCGCCCACGAGGGAGTCGCCGCATTTGATGCGGTGATCCAGGAAGGTCAGGGGCTTTCCCAGGGTGTGGCCCTCGATCCATAGAGCGACTTTACAGAGCTCCACAGCGAGCGGGTTTTTGTCCACGCCGTAGAGGCAGTGGGTGATGACGTCGCGCACGGCCTCGCGCAGGGCTTCCGGCGCGGGCTCCTCCTCGCCGGTGCGGATCTTGGCCAATTCCTTGCCCAGGCGGCGGGCCGCAGCCAAAAGGAAATGCCCAGAACCCGTGGCGGGATCGATCACCTTGAGGGAGAGGATGGCCCGCTCCTTCTCTTCTTTTGTGCGCGCGGCCTTGAGCCGCTCAAGGAGAACGGGCTCTAGGGCGCTTGCCACCAATTCCTGCACGAGTTCGTGGGGCGTGTAGTACGAGCCCGTGGATTTTCGTTCGGTGCCCTCCAAAAGCTCGAATTCCGGTGGTTCTTTTTCCGTGCGGATCACGGGCCGGAACTCCAAAAGGCTTTCGTAGACCGAGCCCAACTCCTCCACGTCCAAATAGGCGTAGTTCACGCGGCGCTGGACCCGGCTTTCCGGATCGTAGAAATAGCCCAAATGCCACACGGCTTTTAGGAGATCACGGTTCGTGAGGTACGTGTTGTCCTCAAGGACGTTCAGGGTGAAAAGGTCGCCATCGAGTACAGGAAGGCCAAGGAGGGAGGCGAGGGGTTTCCCCTCGGCTTTGGGAGAGGGGTCGCGCACAATTTGCCAAAGGACAAGCAGGGAGAGCCAGAGGTCGCTGTGGTCGGTGTAGAAGCGGCGATGGTCGGCCAGGCGGCGCAGGCGGCTTAGGCTGTAAGCGCGGCGATAGATCTCGTTCCCGCCAAGGATCCCCCGCTCCTCGGCGGTGAAAAGAAAGAGGAACCGGTACACCAGGCGAAGAAGCTCCCGGTAGAACTGGGCTGGGCGGATCTCGCCGCGGCGCACCTTTTCCCGCAAGGCCTCGTTTTTAGGGTGAGAAAGGAGGCCATTTCCCAGGATCTTCAGGGCCTCCAGGACGCCGTCGCGGAGGCGGTCGCGGGCGCGGTTGCCAAGGTCCGTGGATTGGCGGTGGTATTTCTCCAGCCAACATTCGTGGGCCTCGTCGAGGCCCCTGGGAAGGCGGGTGCGGTGGAGGAGGCGGAAGAGGATCACGAAGTCTTCGAAGCGATCGGCCTCGAAGATGGTGCGGAGGTCGAATTCCAGGTAGGCCTGGCGGCGCACGGCCGGGGTCTTGCGCAGCACCCGAAGAACAAGGCCGTTGGTGACAAGGCCCCAGAGATGCTCGGTGCGGTTGAGGAATTCCTGGACGAGGGCGTGGGGGGAGAGGCGGGGTCCACCGGACGCGCGGCGGCCCAGCTCTTGCCGGGCGCCGGCGATGTGCACCGGCGGAGCATCCTCGTTCTCCCCGGCCCGGTGGGAAATGGCGAAGGTCTCGCCATCGACCTCGTAGGCCCGGGGATTCCAGCGGAGCTCATAGCCCAGAAGGCTCAGAAGGGGTATGACCCAGCGGTCGCGGGTAAGGGAGGTGGCGGGATCATCGAGAACGCGTTCCAAAGCCTGTTGGAACCTTTGCCAGTAGAGCTTGGCGTCCTGGTAGACCTCGGCGATTTCCTCAAGAAGGGAAGCGGATTTAGGAAGGCCGAAATCCTCGGGGCGCTGGCCCGGGAAGTCCTTGTCCGCCAGGAACTCCAGGAAATCGGGGCTCAGGAGGCCTCCTTCGAGGCGGATGGCCGGGCCCTCGGCCTTGGGATGCACCTTCTCCGCCAAGGCTTCAAGCATGGCTCACCCTCCCACCGCTGGTTGAAGCACCAAAATTCCCAGGACGTCCGGCGGCCATTGGGGTTGGACGGTCAGGCCGCGGATGCGCTCGCCCAGGGTGCGGCGCAGCCGACGATGTCCTTCCCCAAGCTCTTCGGAGCGCATCTCCAAGAGACGATGGAGCGGGACCTCGCTTCCCTCAAGCCAGGGACGGACCCGCTCCAGCGCGAATTCCAAAAGTTCACGCTTCTCGGCCTCGGGAATGTTTCCCGCCGGGCTAGCCGTGGCCAGAAGATCCAACGCCTTTTCCCGAGAGAACAGAATCTCTTCCCTGGCCACGAACCCGGTGACGAGGACTTCCTCGGCCAGGAGGGGGTCTTTCTCGGGGAACTGCACAAGGTAGCGAGTGCGCAGAAGGAGGAGGACGGTAAGGCGGGATACCGCGGTGGTGCGGATGGCGCCGCAGCGGGCGGCCGGGCCATCCTCACCGGCCAGGGCGCTCTCGAAAAGATGCTGGGCCAGGGCCACTACCAGGCGGTGGTTCCGGCCCACGTACTCCGCCCCTTCCGGCGTGGGACTGGCAAAGGAAATGGTCCAGCGGGTCCGCTTTTCCCTGCCCACCCTCTCCTCGGGAAGGGCGGTCTGCACAAGCGGGGGAAGAACGGTCCGCACTTCCGGCGAAAGGCTCAGGTGATAGAGGCGCGGGTCGCGGCGGTCCTGTTCCAACGGAATTCCCAGGCGCTGGCAGGCCGCGCGCACGAAACTTTCCACCTCCTTTGGGCAGCCCAGCACGGCGTCGGCACGGCCCAGCTCCTCCATCACTTCCTCGGGATGGATGGCGCGCTGAGCAAAGCGGGTGCGGCTCTCTTTTTCGCGCCGAACATCGGCATCCCAGCGGTTGTGGAATTCCTTAAGGTAGTCCTGCATGAACTCGAAGGCAAGATCCTCCTGGATGCGGGAGGCTGGCCCGCCGAAGAGGGCGTTGATCAGGGCTTCGATGACGTACTCCTCCTCGGCGGGGACAGGGACGTAAGTGCCCAGGCTTTGCCGGATCTCCCGGGCCTTGTTGAGGAGGACGCGGATCACCGCGCCGTCCACGGGGTTATCACGGCCGTAAAAGCGCACCACGTGCACCGTGGGCGAGGTCTGGCCGAATCGATCCACCCGGCCCTCCCGCTGCTCCAGGCGGTTGGGGTTCCAGGGAAGGTCGTAGTGCACCACCGCATTGAACCCGGCCTGGAGGTTTATCCCTTCGGAGAGGCATTCCGTGGCCACGAGGACCCGTTGAATGCCCTCTTCCTCCACGAACTCCTCCACCAGGGCCCGACGCTCTTCTTCGCCCAGTCGTCCGGTCACACACAGAACCCGCGCGTTGGGGAATTCCTGGGCCAGGGCCTTTTTCAGCTCCTCGGCCACGTATTCCGCGGTGGCCACATAAAAGCACCACACAATGGGATGGAGCCCCTGCCGAAGAAGGGCCTTGATGACCACAATGAATTGCTGGAGTTTTGCATCCCGTTCGGGTGTGATCTCCTGGGCCAAGGCTAGTAGGCGGCGCAGGCGCGCTTCCTCCTGGGAGAGGCCGGATTCCGGGTGCCCCAAAAGGGAGCTGGGGGCTTCCTCCGGGGGCGGGGTGTCCGTGGGCTCGTACACGAAGGAACCGAAGTCCCACTCCTCTTCGAGGACCTCTTCGTGGGGCAGGCCTTGGCGGCGTCGCTCCAAGGCCGCCTTGGCCGCGGCTGGGCTGGACATCACCGCCCTAAGAAGGGCCAAGGCTGCCCAATAGCGCATGCGCCGGCGATGTTCCGCGAGCTTAAGCCCTTCTTGCACGATGCCCAGGCAGAATTCATGGGTCGCGGAAAAGAGCTTTCGTTGCTCGGGAGAAAGGCTGTAGGTCTCGTCCTTGGGGATGCGGTCGGGGAAAAGTCTCTCCTCTTTTTCCCAGACCTTTACGATGTCGGCGCGGGTGCGCTGCACAAAATGGCGGGCGATGCGGTCGCGCTGGTCCTCTGTCCAGAAGGCCGGATCCCAGTCCTCGAATTCTCGGTCCAGAAGGCCAAGAAGTTTCTGGAACGCTTGAGGAATGCCGCTATGAGGGGTTGCAGTGAGGAGCAGAAGGTGGCGGTGGGGATCATCGGCCAGGGCGCGCACAAGTTCATAGCGGAGGTGCCGCTCGCGGCCGCCGCCCGGGGTGGCCCCATGCACCTCGTCCACGATCACCAGATCCGGAGCATGCTGCAAGAATAGGTGTTTGTTGCGCTCCCGTTTGACAAAGTCGATGCTTAAAACCTGCACGGGGAAATAGCTGTAGACGCTGTGGTCGGGCGGGACATCCCGTTCCAGCCCTCCCACCGTGGCGGAATTCACCACCTCTGGCTCGAAATGGAATTTTTCTGCGAGCTCCTTGGCCCACTGGTCACACAAGTAAGGCGGGCAGAGGACGGCCAAGCGCCGGATCTCCCCGCGGTCCCAAAGTTCGCGGGTAATGAGCCCAGCTTCGATGGTCTTTCCCACGCCCACGTCGTCGGCGATGAGGAGGCGCACGGGATCGAGCCGCAGGGCCATGAGGAGAGGAACGAGCTGATAGATGCGGGGGCGGATGGAGATTTTTCCGAGGGAGCGCAGGGGCGCTGCTCCATCGCGCAAAAGGAGGCGTGCGGCCTGCCAAAGGAGGTGCACCGCCGTGGCGTCCTTTATCCCGGCGGGCTCGGGCAAGGGGAAAGTGGCCGGCTCCACCCGTTCCGTGGGGAGGCTTCCGCCCACAAGGAGGGCCAGGGCCTTATGCACTTCCACAACCTCATCCTCGGTTCCCGTGAGGGGACGGAGGCGCAAAACCTCAGAAGAACCGGGAAGGAGAACCCAAAGGCGCTCGCGGAACCGCACCACTCCGCCAACCCTTGCTTGGCCCATCCCAACCGGCCCCATTGTACTCCTGCCCCCTTTTCCTGGCACTTTTTGCCGCTCAGGAAAAAAGGGCCGGCGGGCACTTTTCGCTGGAATTGCGGGAATTAACGAAATCCTTGTGGCTTAGACGCGATCAGGTGGGGAGTCCTCGCGGGCTACTATTGCGGCCAAAGTGGCCGTCACACCACCTTTCACCGCGGAGCAGAAAGAAGATAGGTAGCGCCTTTTTCCGCTACCAGGTGCCGGTCCTAACCACCTCGGGCATCACCCCAAGCGCGCAGATCAACGGCACCTGAAAGAACTTTTTACGGCGTGAAAGATAATCATTCATCGCGCGAATAGCAAGTTGGTCTGGTTTTCCTGCCTTCCCGGGCGTGCCGGAAGAGGGGCAGGCAGTAGCACGGGGGCTGAGTCCTCCGCTCTCTCCGGCGCCCAAAATGGCGTGAATCCAAGCTTTTCCTCCCTTGGCCGGCAACTTTTAGGCATAAGGCTGGGCGTAGGGGCAGCAAGAGCTGATCCTACAAGCCCGACCACGGCGCCAGAGCTTCAACGCGAGCTTGAGGAATTTCTGGGTGTTTCCAAGAGCAGAGCACCGGGATTGTGTTCGAGGCAGGTTTTTTCTCCTAAAATTTCATATCGTACAAGCCTTAGTCCGATTTATTTTGGCGCTCACTTTCTCAGCGCCGTTCAATCCGGTCTACTGATCACGGCTATTGTTGCTTACCTCGTCTTGTAGGGCAGGGATTCCTGGCGTAGCTGCTCGAGCACTTCAAAATCCGGGTCCTTATGAACCAGAACAGCTTCATACCGGTAGGCGAAGGCGGCGATGAGGGCATCCGCCAAAGAAAGGTTGTACCTAGCCTTTATCCGGGCAGCCGTGAGCAGGATCGGCTCATCGACATCCCAAAGAATGTTGACAGGAAGCTGCTTAAGCAGTGCATATCTTCGGTCGGCTACCGCCTCGGATTGTTCCTGCAGCGTGATGTAGTAAACCTCCAAAAGCACCAAAAAGGGGAGAAACACTTCATTATCCTTGTCCAGCAGGAGACGCTCTACCTTCGCGGCCCCTTCCTCGTCCTCGAGAAAGGTGAGCACCGCGGAGGTGTCCAGCAAGTAACGTCGCGGCGGGTTTTTACTCACGGTCTCTGTCACGCTTGCGGGCTTCCAGAAGCCGCTCCAACAGCTTTTCGCCCCGGGCGCATCCCCGCAGGGCACGGATTGGGTCTGCAGGGATCGGGACGACCTTGATCACCCCGCCCTCGTCAATCCAATCCAGCTGGTCTCCGCTTTTAATGTTGTAACGCTTGCGGATAACCGCGGGTATCGAGGTCTGGGCGCGCTTCGTCACCGTGGTCTTGGTTTTCATCCGCATCACCCTTCCCCATTTTGCAAGGCAAAGCGTCTTTTTACAAGTGCAAATGGGTGGATAGCTTGTAGCGGGATGCCACGACTAAAAAGGCTGCTCCTTAGCAGAACGACTGAGTACTAGCCGCCGCCCACGGGAGGAAGGAGGACGACCTCGTCGCCCTCGGAAACGGGGGTGGACCAGCCCTTCTTGTACTGGATGGAAACTCCGTTCACGAGGGCGGAAATGTGCCGGTGGATTTGCCCTTGGGCATCATAGAATCGCGGACGGAGCACGGGAAATCGGGTC
>JBBIVL010000070.1:0-7850 GCA_037439765.1 Candidatus Bipolaricaulota bacterium | reverse complement strand
GGCCTCCCCGGAGGCCCGAAAGAGCCCGCCCTCGTCCGTGATCCGCAGGGAAAACCGGGAGAAGAGCATCCCGTTCACGTCCCGCAGGAAAAGGAGCTCCGCCAAGAACCGAACGAACAGGTCCTCAAGTGTTGCGGCTTCCACTTCAAAAGGAACGGATTCCTTGGGCTCGATTCTCTCCAAATCGGCCATGAGGGAGAACATGGCCCGCGCCGCCTCGTAGAACGCCTCCTCCACAGTTTTCCCAATCCCGCGCACGCCCATGTCCGAGGGATGAGGAAAAAGCTCGTACGCCATCCTATCCCCCGAAAGTCCAGCGCTGAAGCGGCGTATATTTCGCTCCCTCCGGCCGGAGCTCCGAACGCATGAGGGTCAAACTTTCCGCATGCACTGTGGGGATCCTCAAGTTCTCCCGGCCAAGGATAGGTCGAAGGTCCCTAGGCGTTTTGAACCGCGCCAGGGTCACGTGCGGAAGGGGCTCCTTTTTCTCCCCAGGAAAGCCCAAAGCTCGTACGGCTTCCTCCACCCCTTGACAAAGCCTTCGAAACTCCGGGGATTCCACACGCGGGCCGGCCCAGAGAACCCGCGCCGCTTTGACTTGCGGAAAACCGCCGAGGACCTCCAGGTCCAGCACGAACGGCGCCGTCTCCTGGGCCACCTTTCGCCCCAGCTCCAAAAGCGCGGAAAGCTTCGTCTCCTCCACCTCCCCCAAAAAGCGCACGGTGAGATGGTAATTTTCTGGAGGAACCCAGGAGCCGTTCCCTAAAGAGGGACGCAGCCTTTGCACTACCTCGGCCAGGGCCTCCTTCACCTCGTCCGCCAGCTCCACACAGAAAAACAGGCGCACGCGGAAATTATACGGGCGCTAAACTATCCGTACCGTGGCCGAAGCTCTAGTGCTGCAAGGACCGGTGATCCACGATTTCCCGTACCCGCCCGAACGCCGCAAATGCCCGCATCGGGCGCTTGTCTCCCTCACCCCTGCCGGAAGCTGTGCCCATCTTTGTCCCATGTGCTACGCCCGGGCTTACCCCTGGAGCCGCGATTCTCCGGCCTTGTATGTGAACACCGCGGAAAAACTCGCCCGGGAATTAACGCAAGTAGAAATCTGCCCGCCCCTTTACATAAGCCAGGTCACCGATCCCCTTCAGCCAGTCCCAGAGATACGAAAACTCACGGCCCAGGTGGTGAGGGTGGCCATCGACTATGGCGTTCCCTTCCACATCATCACCAAAAGCGGGGACGGCGTCCTTTGGCTTTTGCGGGAAGTTCCAGAGCTTCGGGATTACCCACGGTGGTGGCTTTCCATCACGATCGAGGCTCCGCCGGAAAAGCAGCGCCTCACAAGCCCTGGGGCCTCTTCGGTGTGGAAAAGGCTCAAGGCCGCGGAGGAGTGTGCCAAAGCCGGGATCTTCGTGGTCGTCCGCACCGATCCGGCCATCTGGGGCCTTCTTCGGGAGGAGGACGAGATTTGGATTCTGGATCAGGCCCAGCGAGCGGGAGCCCGACACATCATCTCCGCCATGGGCCACTTCAACCGCCTTTCCTTCACCAGACTCCTTGAGACCCTGCGGGCCTTCGGGTTCAAGAAAGAGGCCGCGGAGGTGGAGCGGATTTACCGGCGGGGCGGGAAAAATGAAGGCTTCTTTCAAAGCGCGGTCACCATCCGCGCCCCCCTTCCGGTGCGCGAAAGATTCCACCGCTTCATGCGGGAGGAAGCGGAAAAGCAGGGGATGACCTACGCCGCATGCTTAGAAATGGGCAGGGAATGGGATTCCCCGGGAATCCCCCATTGCGAGGCCGCGCCCCAGGGGAGGCTCGCCAGAAAAACGATGTCCGGAAAATTCGAGCTTCTTTCCCACTGTTATGCCGACTGTCTCCACAATTGTCCGGATCCGGCAAGCCCTCCATGTAAAAGGCCCGAGCTTCTTCGTCAATATCCGTTCCGCTTCGCCACCCTTCTTCCTCGGCCTTCCCGCCTTTGGCCGTGATCCGCGGGTAAAATCTCGTGGAATCCGTGAGGAGGTGAACAACGATGTCTCAGGCATGGCGTGGCCCTCTGGAGAGGATCGACGAATTCCGCTGGAAGATCCCGCGCACCTATAAGCGTGAGATGCGCACTGACGGCATCATTTACGCCTCGGAGAGGATGATCCCCACCATCTGCGAGGATCAAGCGCCGGAGCAGGTGGCCAATGTCGCCTGCCTTCCGGGAATCGTGGGCTATTCCATGGCCATGCCCGACATCCACTTTGGGTACGGCTTTCCCATCGGAGGGGTGGCCGCGTTCGACGTAAAGGAGGGTGTGGTCTCGCCCGGCGGGGTGGGCTACGACATCAACTGCGGGGTGCGCTTCATCCGCACGAACCTCACTGTGGATGAGGTGAAGCCGAAGCTTCCCGCCCTCTTGGACGCCATTTTCCAGAACGTGCCCTGCGGTGTAGGGATGGGCGGAAAGATCAAGGTCACCGCGGAGGAGCTGCGGCAGGTGATGGTGAAGGGCGCGCGCTGGGCAGTGGAGCGGGGCTTCGGCTGGCCGGAGGACCTTGAGCACTGCGAGGAGGGCGGGGCCCTTCCGGGCGCCGATCCCGGGGCGGTCTCCAGCCGGGCCCTGGAGCGGGGCCGGCCCCAATTGGGAAGCCTCGGCGCGGGGAACCACTTCCTGGAGATCCAAGTGGTGGAGGAGATCTACGAGCCCGCGGTGGCCGAAAAAATGGGGGTCACCCAAAAGGGCCAGGTCACGATCATGGTCCACACCGGCTCCCGCGGCTTCGGCCACCAGGTCTGCGACGACTACCTCCAGGTCATGCAAAACGCCGTGCGCAAGTACGGGATAAGCCTTCCCGATCGGCAGCTTGTGTGTGCACCCGTGGAATCTCCGGAAGGGAAGAGGTATTTTGCGGCCATGGCCTGCGCCGCCAACTTCGCCTGGGCCAACCGCCAGATGATCACCCACTGGGTCCGGGAGGCCTTCGAGCAAGTGTTCAAAAAGAGCGCCAAGGATCTTGGGCTCTTCGTGATCTACGATGTCGCCCACAACATCGCCAAGATCGAGGAGCGTGAGGTGGACGGAAAGAAGATCACGGTTTGCGTCCACCGCAAAGGGGCCACGCGAGCCTTCCCGCCCGGACACCCCGCGCTGCCCAAGGACTATCGGGAGATCGGGCAGCCCGTCCTCGTTCCCGGCGATATGGGAACCCTCTCCTACATCCTTGTGGGAACCGCGCGGGCCATGAGGGAGACCTTCGGTTCCACCTGCCATGGCGCGGGAAGGCTCATGAGCCGGGCCGCGGCCCTGCGCAGCAAGTCCGGAAGGGAAGTGGCTGAAGAACTTCGGGAAAAAGGGATCCTTGTGCGGGCCGCAAGCGAGAAAACCCTCGTGGAAGAGATGCCCGAGGCCTATAAGGACGTGACAGAGGTGGTGGAGGCCTGCCACGGCGCGGGGATCTCCCGGATGGTGGTGCGGGTCCGGCCCATCGGCGTGGTAAAGGGTTGAGCCCGGAAAAAACCGGAAAAGTGGGTATCATGGTGACGAGGAGGAAGGATGGCCAAGGAGCAAATTCCGGAAGTGAAGCTCAAGGTGGCTGAGGCCCTGCAGCAGGACGTGGGCCGGGGCATTGCCCGTATCTCCGGGCACTATCTTGAGCAGATCGGAGTTTCCCCCGGAGAGCCCGTGGAGATCGAGGGGCAGCGCCTCACCGGGGCCGTGGCCGCCCTGGCCTATCAGGCCGACGCAGGCCTGGACATCATCCGCATCGATGGCCTCATTCGCACCAATGCCGGGGTGAGCGTGGGCGACACCATCCTGGTGCGGAAGGCCAAGTGGAAGCCGGCCAACCATGTGACCGTCGCTCCGGCCCGAAGGGGCCTGCGCCTCATCCTTCCTCCGGAAAGCCTTCGCGCCGTCCTGGTGGGCAGGGTGGTGCGGGCCGGCGATGTCGTATCCACAGCGGGTAGGGCAGAGCGCTCGCCCTTCGGCGGCGAACTCCTCACCGACCGCATTTTCCGAGACTTCTTTGAAATGATGGCGCCCATGTCCTTTGGGTTCGGGGAGCTCCTCCTGAAAGTGGTGAGCACCCAGCCTGGAGGGATTGTGCGCATCACCCCAGAAACCCAGATCGAGCTCCTCCCGGAGTACGTGGAGGTGGCCGAGCGGGGCCGGGAGGTCCCCGAGGTCACTTACGAGGACATCGGCGGCCTCAAGGACGTGATCCAGAAGATCCGGGAGATGGTGGAGCTCCCCTTAAAGAAACCGGAGCTTTTCGCGCGGTTGGGAATCGAGCCGCCGCGTGGAGTACTCCTCTACGGCCCGCCCGGAACGGGAAAGACCCTTCTTGCTAAAGCCGTGGCCCACGAGACGGATGCGCATTTCATCGCCATCTCCGGCCCGGAGATCATGTCCCGCTACTACGGGGAAAGCGAACAAAGGCTCCGGGAGATCTTCGAAGAAGCTCAGAAGAACGCGCCTTCCATCATCTTCATCGACGAGCTTGACTCCATTGCGCCCAAGCGGAGCGAGGTCACGGGCGAGGTGGAGCGGCGGGTGGTGGCCCAGCTCCTCACCCTCATGGACGGGCTAAAAGAGCGGCGGAACGTGATCGTGATCGGGGCCACGAACCGCGTTGAGGCCATCGATCCGGCCCTACGCCGACCCGGAAGGTTTGACCGAGAGATCGAGGTGCGCGTCCCCGACCGCGAGGGAAGAAAAGAGATCCTCATGATCCACACCCGCGGCATGCCCCTCGCTCCGGATGTGAACTTGGACGAGCTGGCCGGAGTGACCCACGGGTTTGTGGGGAGTGACCTAGCCGCGTTGGCCCGGGAGGCGGCCATGCACGCCCTGCGCCGGGTCCTGCCCAAGATAAACCTTGACGCCAAAGAGATCCCCAAGGAAATCTTGGACGAGCTTGTGGTGCGCAGGCCGGACTTTGAGGGCGCCCTCAAGGAAGTGCGGCCCTCCGCCATGCGGGAGATCATGATCGAGGTCCCCACGGTGACTTGGGAGGAGATCGGGGGACTAGAGGAGGTCAAGCAGCTCCTGCGCGAGGCGGTGGAGCTGCCGCTGGCCAATCCCGAGGCCTTCCGGAGATTGGGGATCCGCGCGCCCAAGGGGATCCTCCTGTTCGGCCCGCCGGGCACGGGAAAGACCATGCTGGCCAAGGCCGTGGCCAACGAGTCCCAGGCCAACTTCATCACCGCCAAAGGCTCGGACCTCCTTTCCAAGTGGTATGGGGAAAGCGAGCAGCGGATCGCCGAAGTTTTCCGGCGGGCCCGACAAGTCGCGCCGGCTGTGATTTTCCTGGATGAACTTGACGCCTTGGCGCCGCGGCGGGGCACGGCTATCGGCGAGCCCCATGTCACCGAAAGAATCGTAAACCAGATGCTTGCCGAGCTCGATGGCCTGGAGGAGTTGAAGGGCGTGGTGGTGATCGGCGCCACCAACCGGCCGGACATCATTGATCCCGCGCTCCTTCGGCCGGGAAGGTTCGATGAGCTCATCTACGTTCCCCTTCCCGACGAGAAAGCGCGGCTTGCGATCCTCAAGGTGCACACGAAAGAAATGGCCCTTGCGCCCGATGTGAATTTGGCGGAACTGGCCCGCCGCACGGAAGGGTATTCAGGCGCGGACATCGCTGAGGTGTGTCGGAAGGCCGGCCGCCTGGCCCTCCGCGAGGACGCCAAAGCCCAGGCCGTGCACATGCGCCACTTCCTCGAGGCGGTGGAGAAGACCCCGCCTTCTGTCCCGCCAGAGGAACGCACGCGGTACGACAAGCTCAGCAAGAACCTGCGCCGGGCCGTGCGGCGCCTGGCCGGATTCTTAGTGGAAGAGGAACCGAAGGAGGAAAAGTGAAAAAGCTTCTCGCGATTGTGACCCTCGTTGGGCTCGCCCTCACGGGATTCGCGCAGACCCCTGTGGCCGTCGTGAACGGTGAACCCATCACTCAAGAGGAACTGGAAAGCGCCACGCGCCTCAATCAAATCCTGTTCACCCTCTACTACCAATACACCCGGTTCGCCCAGTCCCTCCTCACCACCCCCGAAGGCAAGGCCTTTCTCACCCGGTACCAGCGCGATGTGTTGGAGGAGCTCATCCTCCGCAAGATCCAGGTCCAGGAGGCTCGGGCTCGCGGCATCGTGCCGGACGCCGCGCGCGTGGAAGAACTGATCGACCAAACCCTGGAACAAATCAAAACCTATTACGAACTGACGGACGAGGAGCTCGTAGCCGAGCTCGCCAATGAGGGGCTCACCCTGGAGGAGTTCCGCGAAGAGCTGCGCCCGCAGGTTGAGGAACAGGCATTGATTGAAGCGCTGAAGCGGGCAGTGACCGGGGACATCGCCGTCAGCGAGGAGGAAATCGCCACGTACTACGAGGAAAACCCGGGACAATTCCTGGATGCTCAAGGAAATCCTCTTCCGCTGGCCGAGGTTCGTGAGCAAATCGCGTCGCTTTTGTACTCGGAAAAGCAGGACAAGGCCTGGGAGGAGTGGCTCACCGCCACCCGCGCCGCTGCCGCGGTGGAGATCAACCTGTAGACGGGGAAGCGGGGCTCCCTAGCCCCGCTTTTCCACCCGGTCCAGGTATTCCCGGGTGTACACGTTGATCCGGACCACGTCCCCCTCACCGATGAACTGAGGCACCAACACTTCCAGCCCGTTTTCCAAAATGGCCGGCTTGTACACGTGGCTTTCCTTATCGCGCAGGGCGGGGCCGGTGCTGGCCACCCGCAGATCCGCCGTCTCCGGAAAAACCACGGAGACCGGGTTCCCCTGGTAGAGCTCTACCGGAAGCCGCTGGTTGGGTTGAAGAAAAACCGCAAGCTCGCCGATCATCGTCGCGGGAATGGCTGTCTGATCATAGGTCTCGAGGTCCATGAAGTAGAAAGCCTCGCCGTCGGTGTAGAGGTACTCCATGGGGCGGCGCTCCAGCTCCACCCTTTCCACCTCGTCGTCCGGCCGGAGTCGCCGCTCCACCAGGGCACCGGTGCGCAGGTTCCGCATCTTCAGGTACACAAGCCCCTTCTGCTGGGCACTCCCGATGTGCCGCGCTGCCTCCACCACCCGGAACAGCTCCCCCTCCAACCGAACGACCATCCCCGAGCGCAGATCGCTGGCCAACGCCATAGCGAGATAAATCTTATCGCTGGAGAGCGGGCGGGAACAAACGCTCAGGGCTCTTGTTCCAGGGAAAGAAAAAGGATGCCCAAGGGCGGCAGGGTCAGATTCAGGGAAAAGGGAAGATTCTGGGCGGGAATGTGCTCAGCCCAAACCCCTCCGAGGTTCCCCACCCCACCTCCCCCGTATTCTTGGGCGTCGCTATTCAAAAGCTCCCGCCAAAAACCGGAAAAAGGCACGCCCACCCGGTAACCCTCCCGCACCACCGGCGTGAAATGGGCCACGACAAGGACACAGCGTCTGGGATCCCGTCCCTTGCGCAGGAACACGAGGACCCCGGAATCCGCATCGTCGGCGATCACCCACTGGAACCCCGCGGGCTCACAATCGAGCTCGTGTAGAGCTGGTTCCTCTCGGTAAAGCGTGTTGAGATCACGCACCCAAAGCTGAATCCCTCGATGCTCCGGCCGGGAAAGGAGCCACCAATCGAGCTCTCCCTCGTGATTCCACTCCCGTTCCTGGCCGAATTCCCCGCCCATGAAAAGGAGCTTCTTTCCGGGGACGGCGTACATGTAGCCCAAAAGGAGCCGAAGGTTTGCCAATTTCTGCCAGGAATCGCCCGGCATCTTTCCCAAAAGGGAGCCCTTCCCATGGACCACCTCGTCGTGAGAAAGGGGAAGAACAAAGTTCTCGGACCACGCGTAAAGGCCGCGAAACGTGAGCTTTCCATGATG
>JBBIVL010000069.1:0-8066 GCA_037439765.1 Candidatus Bipolaricaulota bacterium | reverse complement strand
GCGGAGAGGCCGCGGCGGAACATGGCCTCCCGCTTGGCCTTCTTGTCCATCTTCCCCTCGATGGGGGGCATAAGGCCCCAGTTCGCGCTCATGGGCTGGAAATTTTCCGGTTCAGCAGTGGCCAAGAACCGAACTAAAGCCCCGAGCATGCTCTCCGGAGGGGGAACCACCGGTTCCAGTCCCAGGGCCATGCGTCCGGCATTAAGGCCGGCCAAGAAACCCGTGGCCGCGCTCTCGATATATCCTTCTACGCCCGCCAAAACCCCGGCCACGAAAACACCGGGCACATCCTTTAGCTCCAATGTGTCGCGGATGAGCCGTGGCGCGTTGAGATAAGTGTTGCGGTGCATGACTCCGTAGCGCACGATCTCTGCGTTCTCAAGGCCCGGGATCGCTTGCACCACCTTCTTTTGGTCCGGCCACTTGAGCCCGGTCTGAAAGCCCACAAGGCTCCAAAGTCTTCCTTCCCGGTCCTCCTGGCGGAGCTGCACCACGGCGAATGGCTCCTTCCCCGTGCGCGGATCGATGATTCCCACCGGCCGGAGCGGCCCAAACACCGGGGTGAGATAACCTCGGCGCGCCAGCTCTTCGATGGGGATGCATCCCTCGAAGAACCGGAGATTTTCCCAGTCATGGGGTGTGTGCTGACGAGCTTGGGTCAGGACCTCGTAAAACCCCCGATATTCCTCCTCGGTCATGGGGCAATTGATGTAATCCGGGTTTTGCTCGAACCGGCCTCCCCGAAAACATTTTTCCATGTTGATGGTCTCTCCCAGGATCACCGGTGCGGCCGCGTCGTAGAAGTACAGGAAGTTTTCGCCCAAACGACGACGCAGGGCCTCCGAAAGGGCATCGGAGGTCAAGGGGCCTGTGGCCAAAATCGCAATGGGCTCGGGAATTTCCGCGACCTCTGCCCTCACCACTTCCGCGTTGGGGTGTGAGGAAAGTTTTTCCGTGATGTGGGCGCTGAACGCCTGGCGATCGACGGCGAGGGCCCCGCCGGCGGGGACGCGAAAGCGATCGGCAGCTTCCATCACGAGGCTTCTGGCGGCACGGAGTTCCGCGTGGAGAAGGCCCTTGGCATTGGTGGGTCCTTCCCCGCCTAGGGAATTGGAGCACACAAGTTCCGCGAATTTCTCCGTGTGGTGGGCCGGGGTCATCTTCTCCGGCCGCATCTCATAAAGGCGCACCCGAAGGCCCAGGCGGGCCAAGGTCCAGGCCGCCTCTGCACCGGCCAATCCGGCACCCACCACCTGCACAACCATTTTCTCCCCCATGGCTCACGCGGAAGAAAAAATGGTGGAGGCGAGCGGACTCGAACCGCCGACCCCCGGCTTGCAAAGCCGGTGCTCTCCCAACTGAGCTACGCCCCCAACCGCTCCATGTTTATACCGAAAGATGAGGTTCGTCAACCAGCTTCATCGCCCTGCGGCTCGGTGTTTTGCCGCTAGAAATTGGCGATGAGGGTGGCCCCTAGGTAACCCGCGACCCGCACGGGCGAGGCACCGAAGAGCAAGGTCCCGCTCACATTCAGCCCCCACTGCGGGGCCAACGTTAGCGCCGCCTCCAGTTCCGATTTGGCCGAGATTTTTCCGTCCTTGAACGTCAGGCTTGTCTCCCACGTCAGCGGACCAAACCCGAAATTGGAGCGGAACCGGTTGGTTACTTTCAGGCCCGCGTCCGCTCCCCAGGAGAGCACCACCTCGTTGGTCCCGCCCACAACGCTGACGCTCGCCCGCGCCTCCAGGGATTGCTCCTCGCTCACCTGGGGCGCATACCGCGGGTGAAGGAGAATTTTTCGGCTCCAGGAATAGTTCAGGCTGGGCTGAATCTCGGGCCAAGCCGAGGATGACCAGGAAAGGTTCAGGGAGAACGAGCGATCCGTCCGTTCCGTGGCCGGGCGGGACCCCTGTCCAGCGGTGAAACGCACCTGCAGCCGATGCACTGCGAGCTCCACGCTGGCCAAGGCTGTCCCGGAAACGCGCCACTCCGCCGGTGTGATGTTCGCCGTTGCCGAAAAACGCGGGGCGAGCTTCCCCTCCGGGAGGCTTACGGAAGCCAACCGCAACTCCCCGGAAAGCGTGCGGGACGAGGTCCACTCCGGCCGCCCCAGCGCATGGGAAAGCGCTTCTTCCCAGGAGAGGGTCCAGGTGTACCCGGTGCCTCCGGCGAGCTCACCTTTAAGGCTTAGATTTTCCGTGCCAGGGGTTCCGCGGGTGCGGTAGGGGCGGGACCAACTTAGGGAGAGGGAGAGTCCGGGCCAGGGCTGGGCGGAAAAACTTCCCTGGACGGTCCCGGCCGCGTAGAACGCGGGAAGGGTGAGCCGCCCGGAGATCCCCAGATTCCAGGCGGGATTGCTCCCGGCCTTGGCTCCCACCTGAAAATCGGTGGATAGCGGGGCTTCGGTCTCTCGGGAGCCCAACGTGGGCGAAACGGAAAAGTTCAGGGTGATCGGCCCCTGCCAGCTTCCCTCCACCCCGCCGGTGAGGCGAAACCGCGGCCGGGTGGAAATGTCCACGAGGTCGAGCCGGCCCCGCAGGGCCAGGGAGAGGGGGCCGGGATCCTCCAGCCGGGCGGCAAATCCCAAACCGTGGGCCTCGCTGCGGCCGACGCTTCCGATCTCCTCGTACCCGGGGAAGCGGGAATACAGGGACAGGTCGAGATCCCAGTGCTCAAGTTTGCGGCTCAGGGTGAGATTGGCGGCCGGGCCCACGCGGGTGTGCTCCTCCGCCTGGGGATCGAAGAATTGCCCGAGGTCCCGGCCATCGATCGCCGTTTGGGCTTGGGAGAAGCGCTCGCGCTGGGGAGCCACACACCAGATTTCCAAGGTGTAGGCCGCGTCGGCTTGGGTTCCGGCCCAGAGGCTACCCAACCCACTCCCCAAGGCGGTGAAATCCCCGGCCAGCACGGGTTCACCTTCCCGATAGAGGCCATCGGGCCCAGCGTACCACACGAACCCGTCCCATAGGGCCATGGACCGCACAGGAACGCCATAGGCAAGCCAGCCCATGCCAGTGCCGTCCCGAAGAACCCTGATTCCCTCATCGCCGGCCACCCAAAGCTCGCCCTCGCGTCCAAGCAGAGCGTAAACTGCACCCGACACGTCCATCCGTTCCCATCCTGCAGGCCCCCACAGGAACAACCCCTCTTGGGTCCCAAGGTACAAGTTCTGGGCCCAAAGGAGGGTGGTGGGCGTGGTTTCTGGGGGGAGGGCGTGGCGGAGCCAATCCGTAGGCTTGGTGAGGGACGCAAGCGGGATCTCCACCAGCTCGGCCTCGGTGACCAGGTACACCTGGGTTCCGTCATGAGCCAGAGCCAACACCCTTTTTCCCTGGATTTTTTCCGTGCGCTCCTTATTCCAATCCTCCGGATAGAGCCGGGTCCAGCTGCGCACGCGGTCAAACGCCCCGGGCTGGGAAAGGTCCACAATCGTCAAGCCTGCGTCGGTTCCGATGAGGAGGCGGTTGGGGAGGGGAAGAAGGCAGAGGGCGGCGCGGCCGGCCAAACCCTCCGCTGAGCCGTAGTTGGCGAAACGACCGCCGCGGTACACGGTGATCCCGTTTTGATGCGCGAACACCAAGGCTTCGCCGTCGGCCGTGCGCACGGACCCAATCGCATTGATCCGGTTCCTGCCCGGCAGGCGGGCGTTGTCGTCGGCGGGGAACACGTTTTGGGAGAACCCCAATCGCAGGGCATAGGCCCACTCGCCCAAGCTGCCTTGCCAGGAGAGCACCGCCAGGGAATGGGTGTTGGGCATGGTTCGGGAGGAAGGCACGGGTGAGCCCAAGTCCGCGGCCTGCCACACCTCCACCTGCCCAGGCCCGAGGTCCAGGCTCGCTCCCAGGAAATAGCGCTCGTACTCAGTGGTCACACCCAAGCCGCCCCGCTCCCGCTCGAAGTCCACCCGCACCGTGTCCTGGGGCCCTACCGTGGCGAACAAGGTCAGGAAACCAACTTCATAATCGATGGTGTAGTCCACATTCCGAGTGAGAAGTTGCCCATTGAGGTACACGCGTTCGGAACCCGGGATCACGGAGAGGCCAAGGGAAAACGTGGCGCCCTCCCGGGCGTAGTCGAAGCTCACGCGAAGGGCGACGCCGGCGCGGAAGAAATCCGCGGGAAAGTCCAGGCGTAGCACCCCAGGCTCGGCAAAGAGGTGCACCGCGTAGGCGGTGAGGAGAGGATCGGTGAGGGGGCGGAACTCCGTTTCCCCGGGGAGGCGGACCTCTACGGACAAGGAATCCTCCCGAACTCCGGTCTCGCCCAAGCTCAGGTAGCGTTGGCGGCGGGCCTCCGGCAAGGGGTAGGTTTCCTCGTCCACTTGGATCTCGGCAAACGTGCCCAGGGCTGAAAGAAAACCGGCTTCCAGATCGCTTCCCTCCACAAATGGGTAGGATTGAGCCGCTGCCCCCGTAAGCCCTTGGGCGGCGTTGTAGAGATCGATCAGCTCCAAAACCCGGTCCCTCAGGAGCGTCCGGGGTTCCTGCCGCAGGAGGAGCACATCAGCCTCCTCGCGAATCACGAGAAAGGCCCCCGAAGCGAGCTTCACAGCGGCGTTTTTCTCAACGGTCTCGCGCAAGTACTCCAAGCCCCAATCGGTGAGGAACTGGGCCAAGGCTTCTCCTGTGCGGAAGGCCAGAACGGGAATGGAAAAACCCTCCACAAAGGGCACCTGCAGCTCGAAGTAGAACAACCCTTCCACGGATTCGAGATAAGCTGCAGGCAGCCAGGGTTGGGCCAGGTCCTCATAGGAGAAAGTGAGTTCGGCATGGCCGGTGGTCCCCGTGAAGGTGAGGGATTGGGAGATGCCCTCCAGGCGGGCCAGGAGGGTGCCCAGCTTCAGGTTCTCCCGGCCCACGGCCACTCGGGCACCCAACACCTTCTTGTTGTACACGCCCAGGGAGTCCCCCTCCGCGCCTACCACGAACCGGCCGAGCTCCGCATACCACGGTTCTCGGTCCACGATCACCAGGAACTCTTGAAACCCCGGGCCCAGTTGATCGTTGAAGCTGGCCTTGATGGTGAGGAAATCCAGCACGGTTCCCTCGATCTGAGCCCATAAGGTCTGGGTAAGGGTCGGTTGCCCCGGGGTCAGCCCTTCCAAGGAAAGGAGGGTGGGATCGCCAAACCCCACCTGAAGGCCCCACGTCTTTTGTCCGCTCACCTTGATGGTGAAGGACTCGCTGGGGGTTTGGATCGCGTCCTGGGCCAAAACCACACCGCACAATCCCAGTCCAAGGATCAGAAAAAACGTTGCGCGTTTTAGGACCATCGTAAGGCAAAGGATACGCGAAAGCTGAGGGGCAAGTCAGGGTGGAGGGTGAAGGCCCAGTCCAGGGTGGATCCTCTCAGGCCCACCCCGCCGCCGAGGGATAGGGTGGCGCCTTCCACGCCGGCCCGCAGGGCCACGGGCCCGAAATTCACCTCCACGGCCACGGCTCCGCTGGGCCCGGTCAAAAGGTTGAGCACCGCCGCGCCTGCCGCTCCAGAAAAGCCTGGGGACTCCCAGGGCCACGCTGCGGCCAGGGAAACGTCGGGGGGCCAGGGTTCCCCCGGATAGGGGGAGGAACTGATCAGGGACGCTACAAGAACGCCCAGGGAGGGTGGCCCGGCCCAAAACGCACCGACGTCCAGGGCTCCGCCCCACGCTGCTTTTGGCTGCTCTGGGCACAGGAGTTTGGCCTGCCCGCCCAATCCCAACGCCCCCAGCTGAACGCCCATGCCTAGCTTCCAGGCCCAAACCCGGTAGGCTAAGTTTGGGCCGACAATTCCGCCGTTCACGAGCGTCCCCGTCGCGCTGAGACCACGGCCCTGAAGGGAAAGCCCCCAAACCTGAACCAGGCCGAACAGGGAGGAAAAGGAGGAGTGGAGTTCCCAGGCCTCCCCAAAGCCAAGCGTTCCGGGGTTTGCGGGGAGGCCGGGCAGAGCCAGGTCCACGCCGCGAAGGCACCATTCCCGGGCCGGCCGGCCCAACTCGAACGGCACATCCACCGTGGCTCCTGCCCCCAGGAGAGTGCCGAAGCTCACGAGGGCTGCCAAGAGAACTTTCATCGGCTCACCACCACCCGCACCGGCTGGGAAGCTCCCCGGTCCGTGACGAGCACCGCCAGGTACAAGCCGCTGGAAACGCGAGCTCCGGCGAGGGTACGCAAATCCCAGCGCGCCGTTTCTCCTCTTCGATCCAGATCCTCCTGCCACACGAGCCGTCCCAGGAGGTCATAAATCCGAAGTGTGGCGCGGGTGGCGCCCTCGGGCAGGGCGTAGCGGAACAAGGCGCTTGCGGAGACGGGGTTGGTGAGGAGCACCAGCTCGGGTTTTGCCGCGGGCGGAGGGACAGCCAGTGCCGCCCAGGCCCGAGCCACATCCAGTTTGCCTCCGCCCCAGCTTGGGTTCGGCGCGGCATCCACGAAGCTGTCCACGCGGGCCCCGCTCCGCAGGACAGCCAACATTTCCTGCCAGGAGAGGCTGGGCCGCAGGGCCAACAGGAGCGCACAAGCTCCCGCCACGTGGGGCGCGGCCATGCTCGTTCCTGCCAAAACCATGTGTTGCCCATCGGGTAGGGCGTACCACGGCGAGACCTGGGCGTCGCGGGAACGGGCGGAGACGATCCACGCTCCAGGCGCGGCGAGATCGGGTTTCAGGCGCCCATCGCGGGTGGGCCCGCGGGAGGAAAAAGGCGCAAGCTTCTGCAGCTCGTAACCCTCGGCTTGTTGCGTTCCCGCGCGGGATTCCCAACTCACCCGGGTCACGTACGCGCCCACCGTGATCACGCGCTCGGCGTTGCCCGGCTCGGCGATGGTCATCTGGCCATCGCCCTCGGAAAAGGACCCCATGGAGGAGCTCTCCAGCCAGCCATCAACCCGTCCAGCGAGGACAGGATCGAACGTGATCTTCCAGGGCGAGCCGGCGGCCACCCCCGTGAGGCTCAGGAAAAGTTGCTGGATCTGGCCCAAGGAGTCCACGGTGTTATCCACCCACACCGTTCCGGCCGGGGTGGTCCATCCCCGGGACTGTCCGGGAGCCACAGCCAGGTTTTCCCCGCGCGGCGAAGTGATCGTCACGAGAAACCGTGCAGGCAGCGAGTACCAGAAGCGGGCCACCACCGCATAATTGTTGGGGATCAACGTCCAAGTGGTCCGGGTGTTCACCTCCCCGCCCACATGGATTTTGGCGGCGCCTTCGTTTCCGGCGGCGACGACAACGATCTGGCCCGGACCGTCCACCAACTCGGAGACCATGCGTTCGAAGGGCCCGGTTCCGTCGTGGGGTCCGGCATGCCCCCCCAGGGAGAGGTTCACCACCACCGGCTTCCTCAAGTATTTTCCGGCCTCGAAGAGGAACTTGATTCCGTCCACCACGCCGGACTCATAGAAATTCGTTTTCACCACCACGAGCTCCGCACCGGGAGCCATGCCTGCCCGTCCGGCAGCTGCCCCGGCTGCGGCGATCCCCGCCACATGGGTGCCGTGGCCCAGGGTATCGGGGGCCGGGGAGAAGTTGGCCAGAATCGCTGCTTCCAAATCGCGCTGGGCGTAGACCCGGCCATAAACCCCCTCGCCAGAGTCATCCCCCCAAAACGGGGGGAACCACCCGGTCCCCCCTCCGGTTTGGTCCCAGTAAAACAGGATTCGAGAACCCTCCAGGGTTCCGTTTCCGTCGCGATCCACTCGGAAGGCCGGGTGCAGGATATCCACCCCGGAATCCACCAGGCCCAGGATCACACCCTCCCCGGTGGTGCGGGGCGAGCCGAGCCAGAGCGCCGGTGCGCCGGTCTCGGGGACGGAGAGATCCAGGAGGAGCTCCACCGGGCGGCTGGCCCACACGCGTAGCACATCCGGCCTTTCTGCCAACGAGAGGAGTTGTGAAAGCGGCAGGGTAGCCGTGGCCAGGTTCCCCACCCAGGATCCGACCCCGGGAATGGTCCAGATCCCAGTCCCTTGCCCTTCCAAGAACACCGGGATTTGGGGGTCGGAATCAGGCTCTTTGGCGTAGTGGGCAAGGAGAGCCGGTTGGATCTCGGCAGGGGCCTGAAGGAGAGCTTTCGGCATGGGATCGAGTTTTTCTGG